>DKWE01000060.1:11178-92342 GCA_002491565.1 Lachnospiraceae bacterium UBA7160
GGTGCTGGAGATTGCGGACAAGATTACCGCTGTCTGTCAGGAGCCGCTTTGCTTTGAGACCATCCTGCAGAGGCTATTCACCGACTATGGGCTGACAATGAACTTTGAGCAATATGTTCTGGTAGGCAGTACCGTCCGCTCGTATCTTGCATGGCTGAAGGATAACGGCAGGTTGAACAGCCTGTTTGAAAACAATATGCTGCTCTGGCGGCGGGTGTAGGCTCTTTTTTACTGTTTGGAAAACACTCTGTTCTATTTATTTTGTATGGTTGCTAAATTCGGAATACGGTATAGAAACTGCTGAACATATTATTGATACGATTAAATTTTTATTACTAAAAAAGAGTAAGCGGGGAGAATTTCAGATGTACAAACATCATGAAGAATCAATAAAAAATATGATTGATTATTTTAAAAAGCAAGGTGCAGTGGCACTCATTCTTGGCGGCTCTGTGGCGAAGGGAACGGAACGGGCGGATTCAGACCTGGATGGTATGGTCATTTTAACAGAAGAAGATTATGAAACGAAGGAAAAGAACAAAGCAACAACAGAAACGGTGAATGGCTTATGCACATATGAAGGTGGATATTTTGACATTAAATATATGACAAAGGACTATCTGAAAGAATTGGCAGAAAAGGGGAGTGAACCGGCGAGAAATGCTTTTTTGAAAGCGAAAATATTGTTCAGTAGTGATTCAGAAATAGAAAAGATATTACCTGAGATTCCAGTTTTTCAAAAGGGAGAAAAAGAAGAAAAACTATTGTCATTTTATTCAGATTTTTGGCTGAATTATTATTACTTTTTGAAATGCTGTTCTCCTGAAGGATATATGAGGATGCATACAATTGCTGAGATTATATATAGTTTATATCGTATCATACTTCAAGAAAATGAAATATTATTTGATTGTAATAGACGCCTTGAGGAACAGGTAAAAGCAATTTCGAAAGATACGGCAGATTGGGTAGAGTTGGCAGGAGTGTTAGAAGTATCTCAGGATATGCAGGACGCAGATGCATTCGTTGAAAAGTTTTTGCAGATTACAACATATGTGCCACCTGTGGACTTAAATGAGGTCTTTACAACTTATTCAAAAGATTTTCAAGAATGGTGGAGAGTTCCGAGACCTAATATAAATGAGTGGTAAATGTTATTGTTCTCTGGCTGTGCAGAACAAGATTGTTTGTAAATAAAATTGAGGTTGCAAAGACGGTAGAATATAGGTATCATATGACAGAGAGCAAAGAAAGGAGCGGCTTATATATGAGAAGAAGATATGTTATTGCTCAGTAGTCTGAGCTTAAAATAAAATGAATAGTTAAGCTCGGATGAATCCCCGGAGAAGATATAGGAGGATCATAATGAGCTATGTAAAGGCAGATGAGATTCTGCCACGCGAATTAATAGAAGCTATTCAGCAATATGTCAGTGGGAAAAGTATATATATTCCATGCAAAGAGAAAAAGGATTGGGGCAGCCAAACTAAAACAAAGCAATACTATGAATTAAGAAACGATGAAATATGTCAGAAACATATGAGTGGAGTTTCCATAGCAAGCCTTGCAGAAGAGTATTCCTTATCTCCAAAGAGCATCCAAAGAATCATAAGAACAAGTAATGATATGACGGATTCAGGAAGATGCAATCAGATACAATAAAAGTATATCATCGCTGTGGAGGGTGCGGGAAAAAGCAGGTATTCATAAATACAGGTAAGTTCCGAGTGAATGCGAACGGAGACCGTATTGATGTTTGGCTTATATACAGATGTAAGAAATGTAAGCATTCATGGAACCTTGCCATTTATGAAAGGAAAAAGCTTGCAAAAATTACGCCGGAGGAATACAGGCTTTTCATGGAAAATGATTCGGAACTGGCTGATAAATATGGAAATGATATAGCTTTTTTGAAAAGAAATAGTGCTGAATTTAAGTAAGACAGGCCGGAGTGGCGATCATCTCCGGCTTTATTTTATATAGAGGGAGGATTTAGTGGAAAGAGTCCGTTCTCTATGATATATTTGCAATATGGGCGAAGATGCAAATAAGAACTAATGGAGGAAAAACTATGCTGCAATTGATAAAGCGATGTCCAGAATACGCATCAGGCTATAAAGAATATTGCCAGGAATTATACGATAATAATGTTGTTTATTTTAGACCTTCAAATCCAGATATGATTGATGAAGAGTGGTTTTCACGCACAAAATCCTGGTATGACAAAAAAGAAAAAGGGTTAATAAAAGGGCAGTCTCCCAGCTTTCATTATTGGGCAGTAGATGATGGCAGGTTTATTGGTGAGTTCCAACTCAGGACGGAATTTACGGAGAATGTGATGTTTGATATTGGTAGTATAGGTTATGCAGTAAGAGTTTCAGAATGGGGAAAAGGATATGGAACTGAAATAATTCGTCAGGGGCTGAAACTTGCAAAAAAGCATGGAATGGAAAAGGTACTATTTACCGTCAATGATGAGAATACGATATCAATACATGTATGCGAAAAGATGGGAGGGAAGTTAATGGATACAATTGAAGCATTTAATGACGCAGAAGGGCACCATTTATTGAGACGTTATTGGATTACGTTGTGACAGACAACTTAGCGAATGAAAGAAAAGGCATTAGAGAAAGCAATGCTTGAAATTGATTATCATGCAATCAACACTTTTGAGTATATGCTACCTGATGGAAAAAAATTGGTGCAAATGACAAGCCATTGTTGCTGGAATTAATAGCGGAGAATGCAAAGCAGTGCGGAAAATAGTATGCATGATGTCAAAAGAAAACGCCCTGACTACGGGCGTTTTCGCATACTTATAAAACGATAGCTTATTGTATCCATTTGCTTGCCGACGGCAGTGGTGGTTTCGATGAATGGCGGTATCAGTTGCCGGACGCTTCTGAAATCAGCGACTCCAGCAGCTCATAGGTAACAGAGCCTACTTTGTTATAGGTGACAACGCCGTTGGCATCCAGGACAATCGTCTGGGGTAGCATGGTGGAACCGCCGTAAGCGGTGATGATATCGCTGTCGTCCAGGGCGAATGGGATCGTGTACTCTTTATCCGCCAGGTAGGCGTCCACATCGTCTGTGACCAAGCTGGAGTGGATCGCGACTATCTCAACATCCGGATAGTTCTCATGAATCTTCTGGAAGTGCGGCAGCTCTGCCACGCATGGCGTACACCAGGTCGCCCAGAAATTGATGACAGTGACCTTGCCCTTCGTATCTGCAAGGTTGAAGGTTCCGCCTCCATAGATAGGAGCCTGAAAATCCGGGGCAAGCATGCCGGGTTCGTTTCCGGTCGGCAGATCTTGCGAGGGGGCAGCCTGTGCCGAAGCAGTATTGTCCGGCTTCTTGCCGGAAGACGGCAGGTCAGAGGTATCATTCTTATCAGAAGAATCATTTTGCGCCGTATCTTTATCGGAAGAAGCAGTGCCCTGAGCTGGTTTCTGAGTTCCGCTGTCACTGCCAGCTGACGGAGCCTGCTGATCGTTGCCGGAACCAGCTGCATTCTGGGAAGCCTTGCCATCAGAATCAGCTACATTCTGGGAAGCCCTGCCATCAGAACCAGTTACATTCTGGGAAGCTTTGTCACCAGAATTGACCGCGTTCTGTGGATTCTTGCTGTCAGAACAGGTTGTATTCTGTGATTTCTCCTTGTCGGCGTTTGCCGTCTCCTGAGGGTCGCTGTTGCTGGTCACTGACGTTTCCTTTGCATCATCCGCCTCAGTTAATTGCTGAACAGAATCGCTGTCTGTCTCAGATGCTTCCTGCGAGCTCTCGTTGTCTGCTGCTACAGTCTCCTGCATTGTCTCAGTTTCCGGTGCGGCAGGAGCGTCCGAGGACGGCTTCGGGAAATTGAAATACAGAAGTGCGGCGATCAGCGCTGCGAGCGCGATGATCCAGGCGATACGGCGGCGCTTGCGAAGCTTCTCTTTATGTGGCGCTTCGGCGGCTTCGTTAGCGCGAAGTGTGATGTTCCCCGCCTTGAAGGAGATCGCCCCGGTCGGGCAGACGTCGATGCAGCCGCCGCAGTTGATGCATTCATGGTCGCCGACGTGGCGGATATCCATGCCGCAGTGGGCGACACATTTGCCGCAGTGGGTGCATTTGGGGGCCTCAACCTTGACTCCGATCAGGTTGAAGCGCGCAAAGAGACCATACAAGGCCCCCAGGGGGCACAGAAACCTGCAGAATCCGCGATAGATAAAGATGCATGCGGCAACGATGATGACGAGGATCACAAATTTTCGTGTGAACAGGATATTCAGCATTGAAAGTTTTGCTTCATTTACCGGGTTCGCGAGCAGGCCGATCGCACCCTCCAGCGTACCAGCCGGGCATATGTATTTACAAAAGGCGGGCAGCGGATAGTGCTGAATAGAGTACCACAGGGGTACGATTGTGACAAAGACAACCAGAATCACGTATTTTAAATAGGAAAGAACTCTGGTAATGCGCCCCTTGGGGAGCTTTGGCGTAGGGATCTTGTGGAGCAGCTCCTGAATGAGTCCGAAGGGACACAGGAAACCGCAGATGGTGCGGCCAAGGATCAGGCCAAAGAGCAGCAGGATGCCGACGATGTAAAAGGGAGCGCGGTTGCCGCTCGAAGCCAGCGCATTCTGCAGAGCGCCCAGGGGGCAGGCTCCGACTGCCCCGGGACAGGAATAGCAGTTCAGCCCGGGAACACAGACCGATTTGGTGTTGCCAACATAGATTTCACCTTCGATATAGCCCTTGAGGTTGGCATTGTATAAGAGCGCTGCGTAAAGCTGGATCAGGCGGCGCTTTGAGGGCAGGTGATTTTTTATCCAATTATTTTTCATATTCTTATCCAAGTCCGATACACTCCGTACATATATTGATAGCTTTGACCAGTACATCCCACATGCCGCCGTTTTGCAGCCCGAGTACGATCAGAATGATAGCAGCTGCGAAAACAAAGATGCGGCAGACGGTAAGAGGGATGCCGATTTTTGTGGTATCTTCAGCAGAAGTAACGTCAGCGGTGTTTTTTGCGGAAGCCGTATCCGCTGTGGAAGCAATGTTCTTGGCGGAAACTGTCTCCGCCGTGGAAGCGGCGTTCATAGCGGGAGTCGTACTCGTCGTGTAAACGTCGCTCTTAGCGAAAACTGTATCCGTCGTGGAAACAGTGCTTTTAGCGGAAGCTGTATTCGTCGTGGAAGCGGTGCTCTTGGCGGAATCCGATTTCTCGTTGGAGGATACTGTGTCAGCTTTTCGCTTAGGGGCAGCTTTGAGCAGGTCAATTTCCTTCTGGATGCTCTTGCCGCACAGCCAGGAAGCCAGGCAGGCCGCAGCGAAGCCGAGCGCAGTCCAGGGAGCCACATGGAGCAGCATGCTTCCGATTACCGGTTCCAGGTCCAGACTGGTGAAATTTTCCTGCTGCAGCAGATACCAGGCGCAGGGGATTGCACAGATGGCAATGAAAATGCCCGCTGCGAGCCGGATCGTCTGTCGGCGGCGCTGCTCGGCGAGCGCCTCTGCCGGCAGCTTGGCCACTCTGGCGCGCAGCCTGCCAAGAGTATCCTCTGCCATGGGCTTGCTTTTGTGCGTGCGGGAACCATGGGAAGCAGCATCGCTGGTTCCGGATTTACCGCCGTTAAGATGGCTTCCGCGTGCGTGGGAAATGCTGTATCCACAGGCTGCCTGGAGGATCAGTCCTGCCACAATGAGGATCAGGTAAATCGTGAGCACAGGTGTGATTTCAGCCAGCTTCTGGCCGATCACTTCCCGGGAATAGACCTGCTCGATGCGCACGCCGGGAGAACTGAAATTCTCCGGGCGGTTGCCGGTCTGGTAGATGGAGATTGTCTGACGGCAAAGCAGCAGACAGACCACCACCGTAAACACGGCCAGCGCAAGGCGCAGGATGCGTAATGCTTTTGTCATGAAAAGACTCCTTTCTTTATTTCCGCGAGCAACGAACCAAGTAGTCATGCTTGCATGGATATTTGGCGGTGCTGTGTGTCGGTGTTGCTGACCCCCGGTGGGGCTTGTTTAGCACCGACCGAGCCGGACGGCGAGACCACACGTTTAGCACCGACCGAGCCGGACGGCGAGACCACACGTTTAGCACTGACCGAAGCGGAGCGTAGACCAAATACCCCGCAGCTCTGCAGCGTTGCAAGTTTGATACCTCGTTGCTTGCAGCGGGGTATTTGATTTGCTGCTTCTCAGTTTGGAAGCATGTTTTCCGCTCTGCCATGACAGAGACGGGCAGATGCAGGAACTGCTATGATTATAGTCTTTTGAGTATAAAATTGCAATAAAGATGCCGGGGAACTGCGGCTTGACACCCGGTATTTTTCAAACTATAATTCAGTTTGTGAGTTTTTCATGCCTGACCAGAGAGGGCTGCAGGTGATGAATTTGTCTGTTCACTGGGATTAGGCTTTCACAGAAAAAGGAGGATATGCCTTATGAGAAGGAAACAGGTATTCGGCAAGGTTTTTGCTGCGGGAGTGTCAGCGCTGGCGCTTTCCATTAGCAGTATGGGCGTCTGGCAGCCAGCGGTGCAGGCGGAGGAGACTGAGGCAGTGAGTGAAGCGGCAGAAGATGCGCAGTCCGGTGCGTTCGTTCCGGCAGCGCCGATCGGTACTGAGGTGGGCGCGGGGATCCGTGATTTCAAGTTCACGACCTATGACGGACGCGAGCTCAGCCTGTATGAAACGCTCCAGGAAAAGAAGATGGTGCTGATCAACTGCTGGGCTTCCTGGTGCGGGCCGTGTCAGGCGGAGTTTCCGTTCATGGAAGAGGCTTATGAGAAATACAAGGATGATGTGGAAGTATTTGCGATGTCCTGCGAAGAAGAGGACAGCGATGAGGTGCTGGCGGATTATGTGGCGGAGATGGGAATGACCTTCCCGGTAGGCCGTGACGAGGCGAAGATTTATAATGATTATTCCACCGGCTATATCCCGCTCTCTATCGTAGTAGACCGCTATGGTGTGGTGTGTCTTGCGGAAGTGAGCTCCCAGTCCTCGTCGGCTGCGTTTGAGCGACTGTTCGATGTATTCTGTGCCGAGGAGTATCCGGAGTCCGTGATTCTCGATGGCTTCCCGCCTGCAGTTCCGGATGAGGAGCCGGTGGATCCGGCGAAGCTGGCGGAGGTGCTCGGAGGCGAGGGTCTGACCTATGTGAACCCGGAGGATGAGTATAACTGGCCGTTTGTGATTGAGGAGGATCATGTCGCATCGACCAACCAGGAGGAAAACAGCACAGCTTCTTCCCTGGATGTGAAGCTTACGGCAGCAGAGGGCGATGTATTTGCGCTTGACTATAAGGAATCCACAGAGATGGGCTTTGACTTCCTGCGGATCTATGTCAATGGAGAGCAGGTCAAGTTCAGCAGCGGCGAGCGCGACTGGACGACCTGGGGCTATCAGTTTGCAGAAGCGGGCGATTATACCGTTACCTTG
Source organism: Lachnospiraceae bacterium UBA7160 (assembly GCA_002491565.1). GTDB lineage: Bacteria > Bacillota > Clostridia > Lachnospirales > Lachnospiraceae > Choladousia. The sequence continues at coordinate 18,627 of DKWE01000060.1, forward strand.
TCCTATGAGAAGGATGAGGCAAGCAGTGAAGGCGAGGATACCGTATGGTTGAAGAATCTCCGTCTGCTTACTGGCGAAGATGCCACTGCGCTTATGGAATCGCTTCCGGTCTATCCGATGGCAGAGGAGACCATGCTCAGCATCAGCAGTGAGAATGCCCGCGAAGTCGTGATCAATGATCCGGCTAGCTGGATTACCGGTGCGTTTGGTGAGTACAGAGCTTACATTGTTTCCGGAGAAACAGCAGAATTTACGGCTGCGCTGGCAGAAGGCCTGGATGCGGAAAGCGCGGTCTTCAATAACAGCTTCGATGGAGTGGCTAAGGTCCTGAGCGACTGCGTGGAAGACGATCATTATGTGTATACTGTGAACGGCCTGAACAGCTACGCTACGACAGGAAGCGGCTATACACAGGTAGCGCTGATTCCCTCTGCGGACACAGCGGATGAGACCATTCTTCTGTTTGCAGGCGAGGCGGACCTGAATACTTTCCTGATCCGCAACAGCAGGGAGGATACGGGCGTGATTTCGACGACCTGGAAATATGCAGATGGTTCTGCACCGGAGACGGTGAATGTGATTACCGAGGTGGAGGCGCTTGCTGAGGGCGAGGCGCTGTACCAGCTGGTATTTGTGGATGAGAACGGGAATCCGGTCGAGGGCGCGATCGCAAATGTCTGCGACGACAGCTCCTGCTCGCCGATGACTTCCGATGCGAACGGCATGATCAGTTTCGCGAAGCCGGCATTCGCTTACCACATTCAGGTCATCAAGGTGCCGGAGGGATATGAGTATGACACGACACAGGAGAGCTATCTGGATGAAAAGGGCGGCGTGACTACCTTCACACTGGGTACAAAATAAAGGAAAACGAAGGGGTACAGCCTTATCAGGAGGAGAAGGGTGGCGTGCCTGCTTTCACACTGTGGGCTAAATAAAGTAATACAAAAGATACGGCTTGTAACGAGGAAAGCCAGAGCTTAGGAAAAGGACTGTCGGATGCGGCAGTCCTTTTTTGTATGCTCATGAAATCAGTTGCGCTGATGTGAAATGTTTTGCCAGATAAGATTATGAGAGCACGAAGTGCAAAACAATCTGTCCGGTTGGTAGCTTTCGATATCATGTAATCAGAAGCTGCTTCTTATGAAACGTGTTATGAATGGAGCTTAACAAATTGGGGTGTGTTATCGGGCGATCGAATCGCTGTCACTTAGCTGCTTCCGGAACTGGGTCGGCGACATGCCACAGTTCTTTTTAAACAGGCGGCTGAAGTACAGGGAATTTTCATAGCCGACAATCGAGGCAATCTCCGTGACAGTGCAGGAGGTAGATTCCAGGAGGCTCTGGGCATTGGAAATGCGCAGAGAGAGGAGATACTGGGCAGGAGTTGTACCGGTATAGTCCTTAAAATTCCGTATAAACCAGCTGACACTCATTCCGCGTTCTCTTGCGTACGCTTCGATACTGATCTGCTGATTGTAATTGGAATGAAAATGTGTGACGGCCCGGTTCATTTCATCCATAAGGAACGCGCTTTTTTCGCGCGGCTTTTTTCCCTGCAAACGAAAAAGCAGGATGAACAGATATTCAAGCTCGTGTGCGAGTACTGTCTCATAGAAAGGCTTGCACAGCTTGAGCTCCTGAATGAAATGCAGGAAAATCTGTTTGTATTCCAGGGAGGTCCCAGTGTGGATGACGTGAGCTTTGTCCGGAAATCCGTATTTCCTTAAAATATTTGTGACGTTGTTCCCGGTAAAATGGACCCAGTAAACCTCAGTCTGATCGATGCCATAATAATAGTAGCGCTGTTCCTCCTTTGGGCGGTAGAGCACCATATTGCCAGCAGGAACGATTTCCTCGGCTCCGTGGAAGAAAAAATGAGCCTTGCCTGAGGCGATATAGAGCAGCTGGAAGTCCAGACGGCCGCGCGGCCTGTGTGTCGGCAGCTTCGGTCGGGTAAACAGATGATAGGTGCCCGCGCTTCCTACAAAGAGCGGATGCTTTTTATCCTTAAAATCCAGGACTTGATTGTGCCAGTAGGCATTGTCTGTGTACATAGATGGCTCCTTTCCTGGTGCGGCGGCTGCCCGCATCAAAAATATTGTATCATTTTGTGCATATTTTGTCTATTTAAATTTATTCTCATATATGTAAAAACGCTGTAAATTATAAGTACAAGAGAAAAGAGACAGGCAGAAGATGAGACCTTCTTCTGTCTCAAAAAATGCATAGAGGAGGAGAAATATATGATTGTTCCACGCTACTATGAGGACCTTCACATGCTGCACGAGAATACCATGCCGGACCGTTCGTATTATATTCCGGCGTCGGTCCGAATGGATTGTCTCGTGGAGGAACGGGAAAAATCCAACCGCATCCAGATGCTGAACGGGAACTGGAAAATGAAATACTATCCCAGCATCTTTGATCTGAAGGAAGCTTTTTATGACCCTGGCTTTGAGGCCGGCGGGTATGAGGAGATCCCGGTTCCGGGCACCTGGCAGCAGTATGGCTGCGACAACCATCAATACACAAATTTCCGCTATCCATTTCCGGTAGATCCGCCGTATGTGCCGCAGGAAAATCCGTGCGCTGCCTATCTTTATTATTTCCCATATCAGAAAGATCCAAACGCGCCCAGAGCATTTTTAGAGTTTGAGGGAGTGGACTCTTGCTTTTACGTGTGGCTGAACGGCAGCTACATCGGATACAGCCAGGTATCTCACGCACAAAGTGAATTTGACGTGACCTCCGCAATAAAGGAGGGCGATAATACGCTGGCCGTGCTTGTCCTGAAGTGGTGCGACGGCAGTTATCTGGAGGATCAGGATAAATTCCGGATGAGCGGTATTTTCCGGGATGTCTATCTGCTGAAGCGGCCAAAGCAGTGCATTTTTGATTATTTTATCCACACGAGACTGGAAGAGCAAAAGGCAGTCGTGACGGTGGAGACCACCTATCTGGAGGATACCATTCCGGTGAAGGCTTCTGTTTTTGACAGAGAGGAAAATCTCGTGACAGAGCTTGTCTATGCAGGAAACACGTCTTTTGAAATCGAAAATCCCAGATTATGGAACAGTGAGCAGCCGTATCTCTATACGCTGGTGCTGGAAACGGAACAGGAAGTCATTGTAGAGAAAATCGGGCTTCGCGAGATTCACGTAGAAGGAAATGTGGTTCAGATCAACGGCGTCCCGGTCAAGTTCCGCGGCGTGAACCGGCATGATTCGGACCCGGTGACCGGTTCGGTTATCTCTGTGGACCAGATGCGGAAGGACCTGAAGCTGATGAAGCAGCACAACTTCAATGCGATCCGCACCAGTCATTATCCCAATCAGCCCATGTTTTACCAGATGTGTGACCAGTATGGTTTTTATGTCATTGATGAAGCGGACAATGAGAGTCATGGACCGTGGATGCTCTGCTATTCTAATGATACGGATGCGGAGCGCGCAAGCAGATGGAATGAGCTGATTTCGGATAACCCGGAGTTTGATGAGGCAACGCTGGACCGGACGAAAAAGCTGGTATTGCGGGACAAAAATCGTCCCTGTGTTGTGATCTGGTCGATGGGAAATGAATGCGGGTACGGATGTACGTTTGAAAAGGCACTGGAGTGGACGAAAAAGTATGATCCGGACAGGCTGACACATTATGAGAGCGCCTATTACCGGGGACGCAGGCGCAAATACGATTATTCCAATATTGATCTGTACAGCCGCATGTATCCTGGTTTCCAGGAGGTTCTGGATTATGTGAATTCGGAGCCGGACAAGCCTTATATTATGTGTGAATACTGTCATTCCATGGGGAATGGAGCAGGAGACTATGAGGATTATTTTGCTCTGATCGAAGCACATGACTGCATCTGCGGCGGCTTTGTCTGGGAGTGGTGCGATCACGCTGTGTATAAGGGAAAAACTGCGGACGGGAAGGAGATCTACTACTACGGCGGAGACCACGGAGAGTATCCGCATGATGGAAATTTCTGCATGGATGGTCTTGTATATCCGGACCGCACGCCGCATACCGGACTGCTCGAATATAAAAATGTGCACAGGCCGGCGCGCATCGTATCGTATGATCAGGAAACTGGAATGGCTGTCATAAAAAATGAGATGAATTTCGTCGATTTGAAGGAGTATCTTGAAATTGCCTATGAGGTAACGGCGGACGGGATTGTGACCGGGAAAGTGGGCGGCACAGACCCTTCGCATGCGTTTCCGCGCGAATCGGCAGAGGTGTACCTTCCGGTCCAGGTTCCGGAGCGCGGGCGTGCATACCTGAAGGTGACGTATCTGCTGAAGCAGCCGGACGCGTTCCGCGAGGCGGGCTATGTCCTTGGATTCGATGAAATCCCACTGAAAAATCAGGAGCCTGGCAATCAGACAAGCCGGAAATGGAAAGAGGCCGCCGAAAAGAGCAGTAAGGCGCTCCCAAAGCTTGCCGTCACAGAGACGGAAAAGCAGCTGATCGCGGAGGGGAATTCTTTCCGGTATGTGTACAGCAAGCTGTACGGGACTTTTGAGCAGCTGACAGTAAATGGGAGAGAGTTTCTGGATCGGCCGATGGAGCTGAATGTCTGGAGAGCGCCTACGGATAACGATATGCATATCGAAGCGGAGTGGCGTAAGGCTATGTACGACAGAGCGGTCTCCAGAGCGTATGTAACCAATTATACACTTGCGGCAGGTTATCTCGAAATTCACAGCGTCATGTCGCTGTCCGCGGTAACGGTTCAGAGGATGATGAGTATCAATGCGGTGTGGAGAATTGACAATTCCGGACAGATTTCGGTTCGGATGGATGTGACAAGAGATCTGGATTTCCCGGAGCTTCCAAGGTTTGGGCTCCGTCTGTTCCTTCCGGCGTTTCTGGATCAGATCACGTATTTTGGACTTGGGCCGGTGGAAAGCTACGAGGATAAGCGCAGAGCCGCGAGCCATGGCATTTATTCTGGAAATGTCAAAGAGCTGCACGAGGATTATATCAAGCCGCAGGAGAATGGCAGCCATGCGGACTGCGATTATGTGATAGCCAGGGGCAGTGGGATGTCCCTCAGGGCATATCAGGAAACGCGGTTTTCCTTCAATGCGTCTGTGTACACGCAGGAAGAACTGGCAGAAAAGAAGCATAATTATGAGCTGGTTCCCTGTGGAAGTACGGTGCTGAATCTGGATTTTCGCCAGGATGGCATCGGGTCTAACAGCTGCGGGCCAAGACCGCAGGAGAAATACCGGCTTGCAGAGGAAATGTTTACGTATCAGATGAACCTGATACTGGATGCGGACGGAGTAAAACACTGAGAGAAGGTCTGCTGCAGTCACCGGGGATGTACAGTTGGCACAAACCTCTCAGGTGAGGTCCGGCAGGTACGGGAAACGTTATGAGACCTTCCGCGGGAGTCGCAGTTTTAAAGCCTATGAAAAGCGACAGATTCTCAAACCATTACGAGAGTCATGGCAGAAGTCCCGGAAGGCTGCAGTGTAGTGAATTATTAAGAGATGTTATGATTCAAGCTAAGCTACCCGGAAGAAACTGGGAGAAAGGAAAAGAGTAATAAAATGAATGAGAAAAAATATTTAACCTGGGCTAATAAGGTTGGCTATGGTTCCGGTGATATCGCCGGTAACGTCGTATATGCGCTGCTGTCTGCGTTTGTTATGATCTTCCTTACCGATACGGTCGGACTGAATGCCGGGATTGTCGGTACTCTGATTGCCGTATCAAAGGTCTTTGACGGCGTCAGCGATATCTTCTTTGGCGCGATGATTGACAAGACGCACAGCAGGATGGGCAAGGCGAGGCCCTGGATGTTCTACGGCTACTTTGGATGTGCCCTTTGCCTGGTTGCTATCTTTTGTATCCCGGCGGATCTGAGTGATTTTGCGAAATACGCATGGTTCTTTGTGGCCTATACGGTACTGAATGCGGGATTTTACACCGCAAATAACATCGCGTATTCCGCGCTGACTGCCCTGATCACAAAGAATAACCACGAGCGTGTGCAGATGGGTTCCATCCGGTTTATGTTCGCGTTTGGTACAAGCATGCTGATCCAGACGATCACGGTGGGCTGCGTCGCTTACTTTGGCGGCGGCGCCGCGGCATGGAGAACGGTGGCAATCATTTATGCGATTGTCGGTGTGATCTCAAACTCTATCTCTGTATTTTCAGTCAGGGAGCTGTCAGAGGAGGAGCTGGAGGCCGGAGAACACACTGGCAGCAGTGAGCACGAAGACAGGGAGCAGGCAGGCGAAGCGCTGGCAGATAGAGAACGAGCAGGCGGGACGCTGCCAGAGAAGCTTCCGGAAGAAAAGTACAGCCTGATCGATGCGTTTAAGATTCTTGCCCACAATAAGTATTACCTGATGATTTGCGGCTCGTATATTCTTATGCAGATATACTCCGCAACCCTGAACATGGGGATTTATTTCATGACCTATGTACTGAAGAATGCGAATCTGCTCGGCGTATTTTCCTGGGCGATCAATATACCGATGATTCTTGGTCTGCTGTTTACACCTGCACTGGTCGCACGTTGGAAGGGAATGTACAAGCTGAATATCTGCGGCTATACGCTGGGTACGGTTGGACGGCTTGGCGTTGTGATTGCCGGATATATGGGAAGTGTACCGCTGATGCTTGCATGCACGGCAATCGCCGCAATCGGCATGAGCCCGCTGCAGGGAGATATGAATGCCCTGATCGCTACCTGTTCAGAATATACGTATCTAACAACCGGCAAGCGCGTCGATGGAACCATGTATTCCTGCACCTCCTTCGGAACTAAGATTGGAGGCGGCATTGGCACAGCGCTTGCAGGCTGGCTGCTTGCCTGGAGCGGCTATGTGGGAGGCGCGGCGGAGCAGTCCGCTTCCTGTATGAATATGCTCCATATTATGTATCTGTGGCTGCCGATGATCTTTAATTTGTTGATCACTCTGATCCTGATCAGACTGAATGTGGAGAAGGCGAATGAAGAGCTTCGCGCGAAAGCGAAGTAAGATAGATTTGCGATCCGTGTAAGGATATCAAAAAAGACTGTGTAAACAGGGGAGACAGTAACGTAGATGCGTCACTGTCTCCCCTGTTTACAGCCAGCAGACTGTTTCCGGACTCTCCGGTGCATGGCTCTGGCAGGCCGTCCGTATAAAAAGTATGTCAGAATTATGTCAGAAGGTGAAAAGCTTTATTTTGTGTCATGCCTTGTGACCGCTGCCTCGATAAATCCGCGGAAGAGCGGATGCGGGCGGTTCGGGCGGGATTTGAGTTCCGGGTGCGCCTGCGTTCCGATGAAGAATGGATGATCCTTAAGCTCGATCATCTCGACGATCCGGCCGTCCGGCGAAAGGCCTGAGAGCGTCAGACCGTGGTCGGTCAGCACCTTGCGGTAATCGTTGTTGACCTCGTAGCGGTGTCTGTGGCGCTCATGAATCTCGCGCGTGCCGTACAGCTGGTATGCTTTGGTGGACGGCTCCAGCACACACGGGTAGGAACCGAGCCGCAGCGTACCGCCGATGTCCTCCACGCCGTTTTGATCCGGCAGCAGTGCGATAACCGGATGTGGCGTCTGAGGATCAAGCTCGATGCTGTGTGCGTCCGCAAGTCCGGCAGCGTGGCGTGCATACTCGACGATTGCGAGCTGCATGCCGAGGCAGAGTCCGAGATAAGGGATACTGTGGGTGCGCGCGTAGCGGATGGCTTCGATCATGCCGTCGATGCCCCGGTCTCCGAAGCCGCCCGGCACCAGAATGCCGTCTACACCTGCAAGCAGTTCGCCTGCATTTTCTGTGGTGACATCTTCGGAATTGATCCAGCGGATGGAAACGGTCGCATGGCTGGCGATGCCGCCGTGCTTCAGTGCTTCGACCACGCTGATATATGCGTCATGGAGCGCAGTGTATTTTCCGACGAGAGCGACCTCCACATCGCGGGTCGGATTGTGCAGCGCTTCGACCATTGCGGTCCAGTCGGAGAGATCCGGCTCTGGGCAAGGCAGCTCCAGGCATTCGCAGGCCACCTGCGCGAGCTGCTCCTGTTCCATTGCGAGCGGGGCCTCATAGAGATATTCCACATCGAGGTTCTGGAGAACATGGCTGCTTGGAACGTTGCAGAACAGTGCGATCTTGTCCTTGATCTGGCGATTCAGCGGATGTTCGGAGCGGCAGACAATAATGTCTGGCCAGATGCCCATGCTCTGTAAAGACTTGACACTCATCTGCGTCGGCTTTGTCTTCATTTCTCCGGATGCTTTCAGATACGGGATCAGCGTTACGTGCACGATGATGGCATTCTCATGGCCGATGTCGTGCTGGAACTGGCGGATTGCCTCCAGAAATGGCTGGCTTTCGATATCGCCGACGGTGCCGCCGACCTCGATGATTGCGATCTGCGTCTCGTCAGTGATATTTGTATAATCACGGTAAAACCGGCTCTTGATTTCATTTGTGATATGGGGAATGACCTGGACCGTGCCGCCTCCATAATCTCCGCGCCGCTCCTTCTGGAGTACAGACCAGTAGATTTTTCCGGTCGTCACGTTGGAATTCTTGTTCAGGCTCTCATCGATGAAGCGTTCATAGTGGCCGAGGTCGAGATCGGTCTCGGCTCCATCATCCGTCACGAAGACCTCGCCGTGCTGGATCGGATTCATCGTTCCGGGGTCGATATTAATGTAGGGATCGAACTTCTGCATCGTCACTTTGTAGCCGCGTGCCTTGAGCAGACGCCCAAGAGATGCCGCTGTGATCCCTTTTCCGAGTCCGGAGACAACGCCGCCTGTTACGAAAACATATTTCACTGCCATAGGTTTCCTCCTTCGCTGATATGTGCCCCCTCCGGAGGTTACTATTTGCGGCTTGCAGGCCATCTGTCATGTACGGCTATGGCCTTTTCAGCTCGTGCGCATATAGAGATAGTACACAGTTTTCTGTCATTTGCAGTTTCTATGCAGGATGTATGCGCAAATACTGCCGCGAATCGTAACTTCTGAACGCCTTATTATACAACGCTGCCTGTGGAAAAGCCATTCTTTTTTCCTGGGATTTCACAGAAATTTTAGAAACAAATTGATTTCTGGTATTGATTTATGGATTATGTCTCTTTATAATAGTAAGGACGCGATACGGAGCGCGCGTCTGCTCTGGAAGAGACGCGGCGCGAATGAGGAGGAGAATATGGATAATAATCAGCAAAAGAATAACCAGCAGGGAGGCAACGGCCCTGGACCAAGACCGGGCGGGGGCAAGAAGCCGCCGCTTATGGGCATTCTGGCAATTATTCTGGTAGTGCTGCTCGGAATTACGATGTTTTCAAATCTGTTCGGCGGTTCGTCCTCGCAGGAGATATCGTATGACAAATTCCTGGACTGGCTGGATGCCGGTTATATCAAGAGTGTGACACTTTCAAATGCACGAATCGAGATTGAGCTGAAGGGCGAGGAGCTCCGTGCACTCAGCGGACAGGGGGCAGTCACATATTATACAGGAAATCCTGGGGATTTGCTTTTGGTGCAGCGCTTGAACGAGGCGGGGGTCACATTCCGTGAGAAGATTGACAGCGGAATGGGCGGGTTGATCCTGGAGATGGTGATCTACTTTGTCCTGCCGCTTGTAGGCATCTGGGTATTGATGGGGTTTCTGATGCGCCGCATGGGCGGCGGAGGCGGAGGCGGCATCATGGGTGTCGGCAAGAGCCGGGCGAAGGTGTACAGCCAGAAAGAGACTGGTGTGACCTTTAAGGATGTTGCAGGTCAGGATGAGGCGAAGGAATCGCTGCAGGAGGTTGTGGATTTCCTGGAGAATCCCGGGAAGTATACGCAGATCGGTGCAAAGCTGCCGAAGGGCGCGCTTCTGGTCGGCCCTCCTGGTACTGGTAAGACGCTGCTGGCGAAGGCTGTGGCGGGAGAGGCTCACTGTCCGTTTTTCTCAATTTCCGGTTCAGATTTCGTGGAGATGTTCGTCGGTGTCGGCGCATCGCGTGTGCGTGACCTGTTCGAGGAAGCAAAGAAAAATGCGCCGTGCATCATTTTTATCGATGAGATTGACGCAGTTGGCCGCAGCCGTGATACGAAGTTTGGTGGCGGGAATGATGAGCGCGAACAGACGCTGAACCAGCTGCTGGCGGAGATGGACGGCTTTGATACGTCGAAGGGCCTGCTGGTGCTGGCAGCCACGAACCGTCCGGAGGTGCTGGACCAGGCGCTGCTGCGTCCGGGACGTTTTGACCGGAGAGTCATCGTGGACAAGCCGGATCTGAAGGGCCGTGTGGATGTCCTGAAGGTGCATTCGAAGGATGTCAGTATGGATGAGACGGTGGATCTGGACGCGATCGCACTTGCAACGTCCGGAGCAGTTGGATCGGATCTTGCGAATATGATCAATGAGGCTGCGATTCTGGCAGTCAAGAAAGGGCGCAAGGCAGTGTCCCAGCAGGATCTGTTTGAGGCTGTCGAGGTGGTGCTGGTCGGCAAGGAGAAGAAGGACCGGATTCTCAGCAAGGAGGAGCGCCGGATTGTTTCTTACCATGAAGTCGGACATGCACTGGTGAGCGCGCTGCAGAAGGATTCTGAGCCGGTACAGAAGATTACGATTGTACCGCGTACGATGGGAGCGCTTGGCTATGTCATGAATGTGCCGGAAGAGGAAAAATACCTCAATACAGAGAAAGAGATCCGCGCGATGCTCGTTGAATTTGTGGCCGGGCGTGCGGCGGAGGAGATTGTCTTTGACACTGTGACGACAGGCGCGGCGAATGATATCGAGAAGGCTACGCGTGTTGCACGCGCGATGGTGACGCAGTACGGCATGTCGAAGAAGTTCGGCCTGATCGGGCTCGAGGTACAGGCAAGTCAGTATCTGGACAACCGTCCGGTGATGAATTGCTCGGATGTGACAGAGGCAGAGGTGGATCAGGAGGTTATGCAGGTGCTGAAGGACTCCTACGAGGAGGCAAAGCGTCTGCTGACAGAGCACCGGCAGGCGTTGGATAAGATCGCAGAGTTCCTGATCGAAAAGGAGACGATCACCGGCAAGGAGTTCATGCGGATTCTCCATGAGATTGAGGGCACCGGGGACGAGGCAAAGGAGCCGGCGGCAAGAATCAGCGAGAAGCAGGGGCATGAGTCAGAGAAAGCAGTACAGGCAGAGGGAACAGATCAAGCCAGCGGTGCTGATAGCGCAGCAGGGGCAGGTCAAGCCAGCGACGCTGTAGTGGAGACGCGGATGTCTGTTGAGGATACGGCTCCGCAGGAGCCGGAAGCTGCGGAACCGGAGGTTTCCGGGGATGCGAAGCTGCAGGCACCGGAGGCTGACGGAAGAATGATGCCGCAGACGCAGGAGGATCAGGAAGCTACAGAGCAGATGACTGAGACTGCGGACGAGACAGCAACGCAGGTATCGGAATCTGTCGAAGATACGCTGGCGTAGCCATCAGAAGATGTCACAGGCACCACTGAGCAGGCAGCGGAGGTGTTGGCGAAGGGAACATCTGCAGAGACCTCCGATGAGTGATTACTGTTCTGAATATAAAAGAATATAAAATTGGAAAGGCCAGTCTGCATTGTGCGGATTGGCCTTTTTTAAACCTTAAGTTTTTCGAAATTGGTTGCGAATAGCGCAAGTGCGTGGTATGGTAGAAAGCGTGGAAAAAGTAGGACGAGGTGATTTTTTGGATATACTAAGGAGAATAGAAGACTATGCGCGTGCGTGTCCGCAGCGGGAGGCAATCCGGTGCGGAGCGAAGGCGCTGACGTATGAGGAACTATGGACGTATTCGGATGCGCTGGGAGGCTGGCTGCATCGGTACTGTGGTGACAGAAGAGACCCGATTGCAGTGTATGGACATAAGAATCCGTGGATGCTGGTTTGTTTTCTGGCCTGCGTGAAGGCTGGACATGGCTACTGCCCGATCGATGTGTCTGTGCCGGAGGCACGGGTGGAGTTGATTCTGCAGGCATTGCCGGACGGTCCGGTGCTCTGCACAGAGCGGCTGCAGGCGGATGCGGGGCGGCATGAGATATTTGGACTGGAGCAGCTGCAGGAACTGGTGCGGGAAAAGCGGTCCAGGCCAGTGGAAAGTGCGTACACTGAAGTGGGTGAATCCTGCCAGGCATCAGCGGAAGAGGTGTATGCGGAGCTGGATGCAGACTGCCGGGTACAGGGCGATGAGACGTGGTACATTATTTTCACATCGGGAAGTACCGGAACTCCGAAGGGGGTACAGATTTCTGCAGACTGTCTGAATCACTATCTGGACTGGTCGGTTACACTTGCGGACAGTGAAGCGGAGAAGCTTGGCAAGGTATTCTTGAATCAGGCGCCGTTTTCGTTTGACCTTTCTGTGATGGATCTTTACACTTCGCTTGCCTGTGGCGGGACCTTATATTGTCTGGAAAAATCCGTGCAGTCGGATTATAAGCAGCTGATGCAAGCGCTGCAGGATTCCAGCGCGGCAGTCTGGGTGTCTACGCCGTCTTTTGCGGAGGTCTGTTTGTCGGAGAGAGCGTTTGACGCGTCTATGATGCCAAAGCTTGCCACTTTTTTGTTCTGTGGGGAGACACTGGCGAACCGGACGGTGCAGAAGCTTCAGGCGCGTTTCCCGGATGCGAAGATCGTAAATACCTATGGCCCGACAGAGTCAACGGTCGCGGTGACAGAAGTGCTGGTCACGCCGGAGCTGGCGGAGACGGTCAATCCGCTTCCAGTCGGCAGACCGAAGCCGGGAACCGAGATCCGAATCTGTGATGAACAGGGTGCGGGGCTTCCGGACGGAGAAAAAGGTGAGATCGTGATCCTCGGCGATACGGTCAGCATCGGGTATTACAAGCAGGAAGAACTGACGAAGAAAGCATTTTTTATAGAAAGCCGCAAGAAGGTTGCCGGGCAATTGGGAGAAGCGCTGCGCGGCTACCACACCGGGGACAAGGGGTATTTGAAAGACGGCATGCTGTTCTACTGCGGGCGTATCGATTTGCAGATCAAGCTTCACGGCTATCGGATCGAGCTGGAGGACATCGAAAATAATATCCGCAGGCTACCAGGGATCGAGCATGCAGCGGTGCTGGCGAATGAGCGGGACGGGAAAGTGAAAAGCCTGACTGCCTGTGTCGTGGAGAAGGAGCTGCCTGCTGACCCGCGCAGCGAGACAAAGGCGCTGAAACAAGGACTTCTTGCATTTGTGCCGGACTACATGGTACCGAAGAAGTTTGTATTTCTGGAGCAGATGCCGATGACCGCAAATGGCAAGGCGGACCGGAAGCGGCTGCGCGCTTATCTGGAGCAGGGGCAGGAGGCAGTGACGCAATGAATTACTACGAGGGCATTGCCTTTTTCCTTCTTCTGATACTCGTGCTGGTGGGCGCTATTGTGATCGGCTGGCTGGAGAAGCCGCTGAAATGGTACAGTCTGCTCGCATCCCTGTTCTTCGCAGCGCTGATATTCTGGGGTAATCCGGCTGGCATTTTGTATTTGCTGGCATTTTACCTCTGGTCGGTGGCGCTGATCCGGATTTATTTTACCATCCGGGTGCGGGACGGCAGAAAAGAAGGCATTTACCATGTGTTTGTCTTGCTGTCTCTGATTCCGCTTGTGCTCTGTAAGGTGACGCCGCTGTTTCACGCAAATGTGTTCGGGTTCATTGGGATCTCTTACCTGACCTTCCGTGTGGTACAGATGATCATCGAGATCTATGACGGCGTAATCAAAGAGGTGTCGGTTCTGGAAGTAACCGCGTTTCTTGCGTTTTTTCCGAGCTTCAGCTCCGGTCCGATCGACCGCAGCCGGAGGTTTCTCGCGGACTGGAACCGGGTGCTGCCGCGCGCAGAGTATCTGGAGCTGTGCGGGAAGGGAATCTGGAAGCTGCTGCTCGGCGCAGTCTACAAAATGGTGATCGCAGCGGGCGCTTATAAGGTCATGGGGTATCTGGATACCGGGACAGCCTGGTATCATCTGGTCGGATATGCGTATGCCTATGGCATGTATCTGTTCTTTGATTTTGCGGGCTATTCTCTGATGGCAGTCGGCAGTTCCTATATCCTTGGGATTGAGACGCCGGAGAATTTCCGGCAGCCGTTTATCAGCAAGGATATCCGGGAATTCTGGGACCGGTGGCATATCACGTTGTCCCATTGGTTCCGCGATTTTATCTTTACGCGGTTTGTGATGTACAGCTCGAAAAAGAAATGGTTCTCCAACCGTCTGCAGCGCGCATGTGCGGGATTTTTTGTAGATATGGGAATCATGGGGCTGTGGCATGGCATCACACCGTCCTATATTCTGTATGGCCTGTACCATGGCGCTCTGCTCGCAGGGACAGAGACCTGGCAGAAAAAATCGAAATTCTATAAGAAACATAAGGATGAGACCTGGTATCAGGTGCTTTCGTGGGCGGTCACGATGCAGATGGTGTTTTTCGGGTTCTTCCTGTTTTCCGGAAAGCTGATGACAATATTTGGGCTACAGTAATAGTCGTTGGATAGGATTCTGTTCCGGAATTCAGCCGCCTGTCGGATGATCTGGTCGGTTGTTCGTTCCGTGGCGATGGCGCTGGAAAATCAAGCTGTGAAAATTTACCAGATAAGAGCAGGACAGGTTTTGATATACAGGAAGCAGATTTTGAATCAATCGGTACACTTAGTAGAAAGGAAGAAAAGCAATGAGAGAAGAAGTATTGAATTTACTGGCAGAGATTTGCGAGGATGATGCGGTAAAGGAGGATTTGCAGACGGAGCTGTTTGAGTCCGGTCTGATGGATTCGCTTGGGTTTGCGGAGTTTCTGGTAGAGCTCGAGGATCAGTGCGGGGTGGTGATCTCTCCGTCTGAGGTAGAGCGGAAGGACATCGATACTCCGGAGAAGATCCTTGCGCTTGTGGAAGCAAGGAGATAGCCGTGAGACGGATGAAAGCATTTCTGGCAGCTCTGCTTCTTTTTGCGGTGACGGTACTGGGCTGCCATCTCTACATACAAAATCAGGGCGTGAACGACAGCGCTTCCTTTGCGCTTGCACCGAGTGAGGAGAAAGGCAAGCTGCGCGCTGCGCTGACAGAGAATATGCCCAAGGACGGATATCCGGTGTTCGGCTCTTCCGAGTTCATGCATGGAGCGGATACGATCTACCATCCGGCGAACGTTTTTGCACAGACCGATTTTCATCCAATGCTGATCGGGGCAGGGTATTATCAGTCTTTGAGTCATGCGGTCACGCTGGCCTCTATTGAGGAGAGTATGCAGGTGCGCAAGGCAGTCCTGATTCTTTCCCCGCAGTGGTTCCGCAAGACCGGTGTGGTGGACCAGGCATATGCGTCACGCTTTACTGAGACACATTATGCGGCGGCAATGGGAAATGAAAAGCTGTCCGATGAGACGAAGCAGTATATTTCAGACCGGACGCAAAAGCTTCTGAAGGTAGATGAGAAGACACGCGTGCGCGTACTCCGGTATGACGAGGTGCGCTGGAAGCAGGAGGGGGGCCCGCTCGCTGAACTCCGGGAGGAGGCATGGTCGGCGTTCCTGTATGAGAAGGAGCTGTTTGAGACGATGCTGCTCGGGAAATCGCTGAAGCGTCAGGAAAAGCGTCGGGCTGAGACTGCATCAGAGGTGCCGCTTGTACTGGAGGGGGCCGAGGATGCATCAGCTATACCAGAGATCTCAGAGCCTTCTGGAAACATGCCGGCTATACTAGAGACATCTGGAACTTCAGAAAATGAATTGCCGGTGGCAGAGGCATCTGAGTTTGCGGAAGGCGCGTCATATGTTCCGGACTGGTCTGCGCTGTATGAGCTGGCAGAAAAAGAAGGCGAAGAGCAGAACCAGAATGAGTTTTTCATAGACGACGCCGCTTATAAGCGGCTCGTGCCGCACCTTCCTAAAAAGAAGGGAGTGAGCAGTGATGCGGTCAAGGGCTACCAGACCGGGCCGGAATTTGATGATCTGCGCTGCTTTCTTACCGTGTGCCGGGAGCTTGGCGTGGAGCCGATGATTGTGGTCGTCCCGGTGAACGGGTACTATTATGATTATACCGGGTTCCCGAAGGAGGCACGGCAGGCATACTACGCGAAGGTGAAGGGAATTGCAGAAGAGTACGGTGCGAAGGTTGCGGATTTCTCTGATCAGGAATACACAAAGTATTTCTTCGAGGATCGGGTTCACCTCGGGAAGAAAGGATGGCTGATGGTAAATGAAAGCCTTTATGAATTTTACAAAGAAGCTTGAGGATCATCCGAGGCTGCAGTTTGTGCTGCAGACGCTCGGATTCTATGTGCTGATGATGGTGCTGTTTCTGTACTTTATGACCGCAAATCTGTCGACGGCGCCGAAGTTTGTGTATTCGCAGTTCTGATTAAAATGTTTCTTCCTGCTGTTCAATTTTCTGGAGCATTCGCCACAGGGTCGTGCGGCTGATGCCGAGCTTTCGGGCAGCGGTGCTCTGGTTGCCGCCGCATTCCGCGAGGATCTGCCGCAGGATGTCGAGATTGATCTCTTCAAGAGTACGGTGCAGGTCCAGGGACGGTGCGGAGACCGCGCATGGAAGCTCTCTGCGGAGCAGACGGCTGACTTCGGAAGCACGGATGTAGGGAGAGTCCGCAGAAGCAACAAGTTCATTCATGATCCGCTCGAGCTGGTCGTAGTTGCCGGGCCAGGTATAGGATTGCATTTGACGGATGCCCTCCGGCTCGATGCCGACGACTTCTTTTGCGAGCTTCATATTCAGATTGCCGATATATAAGCTGACGAGGTTTGGCATGTCGGAGAGATGCGTGCGCATCGGGGCGATTTCAAGGAGCAGGCAGGTGAGCCGGTTGAGCACTCTGCGGCACCGCGCAGGCATGTTTCCGTCCGCATCATAGTGGAACGTGATCAGGATGCGGTTTTTCTGCGTCAGATTCAGATCTACGATGATGCCAAGCAGCTCTTCAAACTGAGCATCGGAGAGCTGGCTGATATTCTGGAGATAGATTGTTGTATTGGTGTCGGACAGAGGAGAAGAGTTATGGCTGGTCAGAAATGTCCAGCCTTTTTCATTGATCCGCGCGCAGTCAATGATTGCCATTGGCCGGTTCTGCAGGCGGCTCCTTGCATAGATCAGCCTTGCGAGGGATTCCTTTCCGGTTCCAGGCTCACCTATGATCACGAGAGGCGCGTTGCTCGCCGCATACTGCTCAATCGACATGCCCTGGGGAGTAGCGGAGTGTGTGATGCCATAGAAGCTGTTGTAAAAGATGTCAAACGCTTCCTCGCGGTTGATATAACGGATGCCGTTTTTGGTCAGGGCAAGCGGGACCTTGCGGTGGTTAATATAATAGATTACATAGGTTCTATCTTCAAAGACCTTCCGGCAGCCCTGCATAACGTACAGAAGCCCGGAATATTCGTGGTAAATTTTCTTTTCTCCCTGCTCCAGTACTCCTGGCAGGTTCGCTTTAAGCGCGGCAATGACAGGCTCCGAAAGCTCGGAAACCCTTGTGAGCAGCACAGGCTTTGCATTCTCGTCAAAGACGACAACCGGCCAGGGGTGGTTATCAAGAATCAGACGCGAAAAGCCAAGGCCAGACTTCAGCCGGTCATGGGAGCGCCCGATCTGTACGGCAGAGTCAAAGGCGGATTCCACACTCTCTATGCCGGATGCAATCAGGATAGAGGTGAGGCCATAGCGCATCGCAATAGAATTTGTAATCATGTCGCAGAGTACCATGCGGCAGCCCTCCCGCTGCAGCTTTTCCAGGATATCAGTCGCTTCTCTTTCATTGTGAATTGTATAGATGTCGATGCTGTACTGCATCATATCGCATAGAAAATGGGCATTCCGCGTGATTGCCGGAAAGCCGACGAGTGCATACTTGCTGGTATAATTTTCTGCCAGCTTGATGGAGCGGAAGATGTCATAGACCGAAAGCGGGATGTCGACGACGGGAAATGTTGTTGTTTTACGGATTAGCTCAGCAGTGCCTCCGCGTGAGATGATGACGTCCGGGTCAGTCTGCGTATACCGTGAAACGATTGCGGCGCCAGCTTCCATATCTCCGGTAAACACTTCCAGTTCCACATCGTCTCTGCGGGCGGCTGCCTGCTGCATTAGATTTTGAATTCCTTCATAGGGCGCAATGCCCAGTATTTTCACTTTTTTCATGTTTCCTTTCCTCGGTTATTTTTCTTGTCAGTGGTGTCCTCTGTTTTGTCTTGCTGCAGTTGCTTCTAACTGTTCCAATTTTACCATATTTTGCTAAATATTTCAATTATAAACATGAATGTTTCGAAATAAAACAATAACACGCAAAAAACGCCGATAAATATATTGAAAAATAAAAAAATTATGGTAATATAGAACATACAAGAAGCGGAAACGGGAAAACCCATCCGCAAAAACACCATAATGTTTCATATAGAAACAAACAAATAAGGAGGGGCATTACAAGATGAAAAAGAAAGTAGTATCCGGACTTCTTGCTATGACGATGGCGGCTACCATGCTTAGCAGCACTGCTTTTGCAGAGGAGTCCTCCGACAACAGCTACACAATGTTTATGAGAAATACCTATGCAGGCTGGATTAAGGAGCTGAACTGGTATGACGTTGCGGAGGAGCGCACAGGTATTCATGTGGAGTATGTGGAAGGACCGGATGAGTTCAGTGATGTGTACGCGGAGGTTGACCAGAGAATCATTTCCGATACACTTCCGGACGCGGTGATGACAAAGCTGGCGCAGACAAATGTATACGGACCGCAGGGCGCGTTCGCGGACCTGGCTCCGTACATAGAAAAATATGCGCCGAACCTTCAGAAATACATCGATGACAATCCGGATTATAAGGCTCTGGTATCAGATGAAAACGGCGCGATCTACGGGCTGGTAAAGGAATCTCCAATCTTTCAGGATTTCCTCGGGTATCGTGTAGATCATCTGGAAAAGGCAGGCATCGATGCAGCTTCTATTCAGACAGTGGATGACTTCACAGAAGCGATGCGGACCTTGAAGGAGTTTTACGGCAAAGACAACCCGAACTACTATCCGCTGACCGGGCGCGAGGGTGTGTTCCGCTTCGGTGCATGGTTCCAGTGTCTGAGCAGCGTTGGCGCTGAGGGCAGCCATGGTATTTATATCGCACACTGCAAGGACTATTCATTCGACATTATGAATGAGAATGCATATACGATGGTTGAAACAATGAAGACCTGGTACGATGAAGGACTGCTTCAGCCGCAGTTTGCGGAGGGGACCTTTACAGAGGGCGACTGGGAAGCAGATATGATCAACGGCAACGGCACCTTCTTCTATGATTATTACAACCGCGCAGAGTGGTTCATGGAGAACGGCGGCCCGGAGGCTGACCCGGATTACCAGATGGGCGTGCTGGACAACTTTAAGGATGCGGATGGAAATCTGATCGTTGGCGCAGGTACATGCAAGTACAACGAGGAGTGTGTGACGGCAGTCAATGCGAAGTGCGACGAAGAGAAGATTAAGACAATCCTGACCTTCATTGATTACTTCTATAGCGAAGAGGGTATCACGCTTGCAAATTACGGTGTCGAGGGGGAGAGCTACGAGGTAGCGGAAGACGGAACCAAGCAGTTTATCGCAGACTATGCGACGGAAGAAGCAAAGCCGGAAGGGGAGAAGAAGTGGTCCTTCCTGAGCGACCGCTTCACAGTCTGCAAGCCGGTAGACAATGAGGCATTTTTCGCATGGAATGCTCCGCTGATCGCAGACGCCTGCAGCAAATACATGGTAGATGACCATATCCGCACGGGCGTGAACATGACCTACACAGCGGAGGAGACCGAGGAGCTGGCGAATCTGGTAGCTACCGTATACGATGCAGAGATCGCAGGCATGACTGCATTCGTTACCGGAAGCAACGAGCTGAACGAAGAGAACTGGGCGGCATTCCAGGAAGAGATGAATGGCCTCGGATTGTCCAGAATTGAGGAGATTCAAACTGCATCCTACAACAGAATGTATAGTGAATAAGCCGTATAAGCTGGCGGGAAAGAGGTAACGCTTTATCAGAAAGAGGGCTGCTGCTTTGCGTGAGTCTGTCCGATATCGGGTAGCCTGGGCATTGCAGCAGCCCTCTTTCTGGAAAGTCCTGTCTGAAAATTAATTTCTGCGGCTGATGGTAAGGAGCCATATGAACCGCAGAAATTAGTTTTCAGGCAGCTTGTACGTATGGAGGCTGAGAGGCGGACAGCAGTGAGAAAGGAGCTATAGGATGTCACGAAAAAGAGGAAAAGCGGCTGTGGCAGTGCAGAACCGGAAGAGTCTTCCGCAGCGCATCAAAAAGGACCTGAAGCGAAACTGGATTCTGTATCTTTTGCTTTTGCCGGGCGTGCTCAGTCTGATTTTGTTTAAGATCGGGCCGGTGGGCGGCATGGTAATCGCGTTTGAAAAATTCAGTGCATTTCAGGGGATATTTGGAAGCAAATGGGTAGGACTGGACAATTTTGTTAAGATTTTTAAGGATCCGTATATTCCGAAGGTAATTGGAAACACAATTATTCTTGCGGTGCTTTCTGTGGTCGTTGTATTCCCGTTCCCGATTATTTTTTCCCTGTTTTTAAATGAGGTGAAGCAGAAGAAAATCCGCAGTACGGTGCAATCTTTAAGCTTTCTGCCGTATTTCATTTCCGCGGCAGTCATGGTCAGTATCCTGTATCAGCTGATGAGCCCGACCTCCGGACTGGTGAACAATATTATCCGCAGCTTTGGCGGAAAAGCGACGAATTTTATGGCAAAGCCAGAATGGTTCCGGCCATTGTATGTGCTCCTTGAGATCTGGCAGACATTCGGCTATTCCGCAATTATCTATATCGCTGCGATTAACAATATCGATCAGGAGCTGTATGAGGCAGCGGAGGTAGACGGCGCGAATCGCTGGGACAAAATGTTCCGCATCACGCTTCCGTGCATCTCAACGTCAATTATCGTCATGCTGATTATCAGTGTCGGAAATATCTTTACGGTCAATCTCGACCGGATCCTGTTGATGTACAATCCGAGCGTGTATGAGACAGCGGATGTGATCCAGACGTACGTGTACCGGATCGCGTTTGAGTCGAAGGGCTTCCCGGATTACAGCTATGGCACGGCGGTGAATCTGCTGAAATCAGTCATTGCGTTTGTGCTGGTAATGGCGGTCAATAAGCTTGCGGATAAATTTGCAGAGACGCGTCTGTTCTAAAATAGTAGGAGGAAATTATGCGAAAGAAAAAGAAAATTCCGGTGTTTGATTTTGTGAACAATACGATCCTTCTGCTGGTAGGGCTCGTCTGTGTCTATCCGTTTTTGTATGTCCTGTTTACCGCATGCAGCGACGGTGCGTTTTTGCAGAGGGGCGAGGTCAGCTTTCTGCCGAAGGGATTTCACCTGGAGGCATTTAAGTACATTATGGGCAGCTCCAAATTTCATGTGTGGAGCGGACTGAGAAATTCCTTTCTCTATACAATCGGGGGTACGGCAATATCAATCTTTCTGACGTACATTACGGCATATGCACTTTCCAGAGAGCGCGTGAAGGGTCGGTATTTCCTGATGGGTGCGTTCATTGTGACCTGGGTGTTTGATGCGGGAATTATTCCACAGTACATTATCTATAATCAGCTCGGCTTTATCGATAATCCGTGGGTCATGATCATTCCCGGTGCGATCAATACGCAGTTTTTGATTATTACAAAGACATTCATCGAGGGCATACCAAAGGAGCTTGAGGAGGCAGCATTTGTAGACGGTGCAAATGACTGGACAGTGCTTACCCGAATCTTTTTCCCATTGTCCAAGACGATTGTGGCGACGATCGGCACTTTCTACGCGGTATCGATCTGGAACCAGTACCTGATTCCCCAGATTTATCTGAAGTCGGACCAGTATAAGGTGATCCAGCAGGTGCTGAAGGAGGTCGTCATCACCGATGCAGGCGCGAGCACCGCATTCAAAAACGTCATGGTAAACGGGATCACACTGAACCAGCAGAATCTGAAGGCGGCAGCGATCTTTATTGCGATGCTCCCGATCGTGCTGGTGTACCCGTTTGTACAGAAATACTTTAAGAAGGGGATTATGATCGGGGCGGTGAAGGGCTGAGCGCCGGATTCGATTTGCAGAAATGATGAAGGCTTGCGGGCTGCATCAGATTTGTGGCGCGCAGCGCCGAATGTACGCGGTCTGCAGACATCTGCAGGAGGAGCCTGCAGGTTCTGCGCGAAGGAAGGGAAGGAGGAGTCTCATGAGAGAATATATCGAACTGAATACATTGAAAGAGGATGGAAGACTGTATCACAACAATCTTTTGGACAGTGTGGAGGCACTGATTCCGAACCAGTTTGCGTCAGTGCATGCGGCAGATCTGCTGGAACTGCCGAACGGAGATCTGCTTGCGTGCTGGTTTGCCGGAAGCGATGAGGGAAATGCCGATATCAGCATTGCACTGTCGAGGCTGAAAGCGGGTGAGAGCCAGTGGAGCGCAGGAGAGATTGTCTCGGATGACCCGACACGCTCGGAGCAGAATCCATCGCTGTTTCTCACACCGAACGGGGAGATCTGGCTGATGTATACCGCACAGGTTTCCAGGACGCCGGAGTACAGTCCGAATTTTAATCTCCAGTATACGGCAGAGATACGAAGGAAGATTTCGAAGGACAATGGCTATACGTGGGGGCCGACGGAGACCATGTTTTCGCGGCCGGGGTCCTTCTGCCGCCAGAAGATTCAGGTACTCTCAAATGGCAGATGGATTTTTGGAAACTGGATCTGCTTTCCGGATGAGACCCGCAATGGGAGTGATATCACGGTGGTGCAGATCTCGGATGACGAGGGAAAAACGTGGCGCAGCGTGGAAATTCCGGACAGTGCCGGGCGCGTGCATGCGAACCTGATTGAGACGGAAGCGGGAAAGATTACAGCAATTTTTCGCAGCCGGTTTGCGGACAATATTTACATTGCCTACAGTGAGGACTATGGCGATACGTGGACCAGCCCGGTGCGCACCTGCCTGCCGAACAATAATTCGTCCATTTCCGCGGTGAAGCTGCAAAGCGGCGCACTGGCGCTGATCTACAACGCGCTTCGCTTTAACGACGACATGACGCGGACGGTATGGCCGAATCAGAGATGTCCGGTGACGTTTGCAATTTCAGATGACGGAGGAAAAACATGGCCGTACAAGCGCATCATTGAGATGGGGGAGGGCTTTGTCGGAGAATACAACGATATCAACAACCGCAGGTATGAATACCCGGTGATGATGCAGGGCCGTGACGGGAAAATTCATGCAGCATACAGCTTTGGGAGCCGCAGGTGCGTGAAATATGTCTGTGTGGATGAAACCTGGATCCGTGGCGAGAAAATGCTCCCGGGAGCGGAGGGGGACCCTGCTATGCCTTGTCAGAGATGACAGGTGAAGCGGTAAAATGGCAGGCGTGCTGGAGAAAATACAGGCGAAGCGCGGAATGACAAGGGCGTCAGAGGCAACACCGAGGAAGCGCTGGAATAGCAGGCGTGCCGGAGAAAATATGAGGAGGAATCTTGATGGCAGTGTATCAGATAAAAATTCCGTCCTGCATGTATGCAGGAGAAGGCAGCATCGAAAAAATTTGTGAGATCATTGCGCGGGAACAGGCAAAATCAATTCTGGTCTTTACGGATCCGGGCATTCGTGCGACGGGGCTTCTGAAGCTTTTGACGGAACAGCTTGACGCGGCCGGTGTTGCATACCGTGTATTTGACGATCTGAAGGCAGAGCCTGCGTACACAGATGTGGAGCGGGTGGTTGCGCAGGCGGAAGCGTTTGCAGGGGATTTGATTGTAGCGCTCGGCGGAGGCAGCGTGATGGATGCGGCAAAGCTGACGGCAGTGCTGTACCATGCGCCGTATACGATCCGTGACCTGCTGGAAAATCCAGCGCAGGCGTGCAGACAGATGAAATCTGTCATGATTCCTACGACATGCGGCACCGGAGCGGAGGCAACGTGCAATGCGATTGTCGCGATTCCGGAGGAACAATCCAAGAAGGGGATTGTCAATGACAACATGATTCCGGATTATGTAATTCTGGACGCACAGATGATCCGCCGCCTACCTAAAGCAATTGTGGCGGCGACTGGGGTGGATGCGCTGGCGCATGTGGTAGAGTGCTTTACATCGAAAAAGGCAACACCGCTGAGCGACACCTATGCAAAGGCAGGGGCAGAGCTGATCTTTGGCAATATCCGCAGAGCATACGAGGATCCGGATGATATGGAAGCAAAGAGCTGGATGCTGCTCGGCGCGTATTATGGCGGAGTGGCGATCACGGCGAGCGGGACGACAGCAGTTCACGCACTTTCCTATCCGCTGGGCGGACGGTATCACATCGCGCACGGCGTATCAAATGCAATCCTGTTTGCGCATGTAATGGAGTTTAATATGGAGGCATGCCAGGAACAGCTTGCCCGTCTTTCCGATGCGGTGAATCCGGGGATAGCGCGAAAAAGCACACAGGAAAAGGCAAAATACCTCATTGATGAGATTGCGGATATCGTGCGGGTGACAGAAATTCCGACAGATCTGGTGCGATTTGGAGTAAAGAGGGAGGACCTGGATTTCCTCGTGGATGCGGGGAGCCGGCAGACACGGCTGCTGGTGAATAACCGGAGGGAGCTTTCGCTGACAGATATCCGGTCGATATATGAAAAAGTGCTGCGGTAGCACGGTCAGGAGGAGAACAGGATGCTAAGACCGATTTTGGGAATTACAATGGGGGATCCGGCGGGAAACGGGCCGGAGCTCTCGGTGAAGGCGCTGGCAAAGGCAGAGACGTATGAGAAATGCCGTCCAATCATCATTGGGGATGCGAACTGCATGGAGATGGCTGTGGCAGTTACCGGAAATCAGGAGAAGGTCCGTATTCGCCCGGTCCACAGTGTGAGAGAGGCAAAATTTGAGTATGGGGTAATCGATGTGCTGGATCTGGGTCTGGTGGATATCGGAAAGCGTCAGTACGGCAAGGTGTCGGCAATGTGCGGGGAAGCAGCATTCCAGTATGTAAAAAGAGTGATTGAGCTTGCGATGGCGGGAGAGGTAGATGCGACGGTGACGAATGCGCTGAATAAGGAAGCGATCAACCTGGCAGGACATCACTATTCCGGTCACACGGAAATCTATGCGCATTATACGAATACGCCGAAGTACACGATGATGCTGGCGCATGAGGGACTGCGTGTCGTCCATGTATCGACACACGTATCTCTGCGTCAGGCATGTGATCTTGTGAAGAAAGAGCGCGTACTCGATGTAATCCGGATTGCGGATGAAGGGTGCCGGGCGCTTGGAATAAAGGAGCCGAAGATCGGTGTTGCCGGGCTGAATCCACACTGTGGGGAGAATGGCATGTTCGGAACGGAGGAGATCGAGGAGATCCAGCCGGCAATTGACGCGGCACTTGCGGAGGGGATCAACATTCCGGAGAGAAAGCCGACACCTCCGGATACCGTTTTTTCAAAGGCACTCGGCGGGTGGTATGATATTGTCGTGGTAATGTATCATGATCAGGGGCATATTCCGTTAAAAGTAAAAGGTTTCGTTTACAATCAGGAGCGGAAACGCTGGGATGCGGTTGCAGGCGTCAATGTGACGCTTGGTCTTCCGATTATTCGTGCTTCTGTAGACCATGGCACAGGCTTCGGGCATGCGGGAGATGGCAGCGCAAATGAGCTGAGCCTTGTCAATGCGATGGACTATGCGATTGTGATGGCGAACGCGAAGGCAGAAAAGGACACCAGATAAATTGGAGGTGGCCTATGTTGAAGTTGTTGATCATTGCGGATGATTTTACAGGAGCGCTGGACAATGCGGTTCAGTTTGTGAAAAAGGGAATTGAGACACAGGTAGTGACCGGAGCGCAGCTTGACCGGACCGCAATTTCCGCGACTGCACAGGTGCTTGTGGTCGATTCAGAGACACGGCCGATGTCTGCGGCGGATGCTTACCACTCTGTGATGAGGATTGTCCGGCAGGGGATCCGGATGGGTGTGAAAGTGATTTATAAGAAGACGGATTCTGCGCTGCGCGGCAATGTTGGAAGCGAGCTTTCCGCGGTTTTGGATGCGACCGGGGGAAAGCGGATTTACTTCATCCCCGCGTTTCCAGCAGTGCGCCGGATAACGCTCAAAGGAGTGCACTATATTGACGGCGTGCGCCTGGAGGAGAGCAGCTTCGGACAGGACCCATTTGACCCGATGGACTGCTCTTCTGTGCCGGAGATTCTGGCACGTCAGACGGAGAAACCGGTGATCTCTGTCTCTGTGGGAGAGCCGATACCGCGGCAGAGAGCCGGGCAGGAGATCCTGGTATTTGATGCACTGAAGGATGGAGATATCCTGACACGCGTCGAGGAGCTGCGCCGCAGGGGAGAGTTGTGTCTGCTGGCAGGATGTGCCGGGTTCGCTTCATTTCTTCCGGATGCACTTGGGCTGACAGGAAATTACCGGGGCGAAGTGCGCAAGTCAAAGTGTTTTTATGTAGCGTGCGGCAGTCTGAACCCGATTACACGGGAACAGCTGCGGTATGCACAGGAAAACGGGTTTTACCGGGGCACACTGACGCCGGAGCAGAAACTCTGGCCGGAGTACTACGAGACGGAGCAGGGAGGCAGGTTTCTGCAGCGCCTGACCGGGATTTGCCAGAGCAGACGGCTTGTAGAGATGGACAGTTTTGATCCGGATGGGCAGGAAACCACGGATGAGTATGCGGCACGGTTTGGAATTGGAAATGAGGAAATCCGTTTTTCTGTGAGCGCCTGTCATGGAAGAATTGTGCGGCATTTGTTAGAGCAGAATATGGATATGACGGTGCTGATGACAGGCGGCGATACGCTGATGGGGTTTATGAAGGAAATCGGGGTCAACCAGCTTACACCTGTCGCGGAGGTAGGGCAGGGAACTGTGCTGTCACAGCTTTTATGGAAGGGGAAGGTATTGCAGGTGATTTCGAAATCTGGGGGATTTGGAGATGAAGCGGTACTGGTGAAAATTGCGCAGCAGGTGGTCGCATAGCAGGAGAATGGCCTGACTGGAAATCGCGGGAGTACCGGACCGGGGAAAAGCAGAGAGGCGGCTGATGAGAAAAGCGCAGGACGAGGAGGCGGAAAAATAGTGAAAATCGAGGGAATTGTAGCGGCAATGCAGACTCCAATGCATGAGGATGGAAGCATCCATGAGGAGGAGATGCGAAGACAGATCAACCGGCAGATTGACGCAGGGGTGGATGCTGTGTTCTGCCTTGGGACAAATGGGGAATTTTATGCACTTGATGTGGAAGAAAAGCTTCGTGTGATGGAGATCTTTGTGGACGAGGTGCGCGGACGTGTGCCAGTCTATGCAGGAACCGGGTGCATTACCACAAAGGATACGATTGCACTTTCAAGGAAAGCAAAGGAGATCGGAGTGGATGTGCTCTCGGTCATTACGCCATACTTTGCAGCGCTTAGCCAGGATGAACTCTGTGATCATTACGCTGCGCTTGCGGAGGCTGTGGATCTGCCGATTGTGATGTATAATATTCCGGCGCGGACAGGCGTATCCATTGCGCCGGAGACCGCGGCACGGCTGGCATCGCGGTATCCGAATATCGCAGGAATCAAAGACTCCAGCGGGAATTTTAATCATATTCTTCAATACATCGATGCGACGGATCCAGAAACCTTTTCTGTGCTGTCCGGAAATGATGCGCTGATTCTCTGGACTCTGCTGGCGGGCGGCAAGGGCGGAATTACCGCAATTGCAAACATCCTGCCAGCTGTGATGGTCAGCATTTACCAGAACTACCGGAAGGGGGATCTGGCTGCAGCGAAGAAGGCGCAGGCTTCTATCGCTCCGATCCGCGCGTGCTTCCGGTACGGCAATCCAAATTCGATCGTCAAGCGTGCGACGAACCTGATCGGACAGCCGGTTGGTCCGTGCCGTGCTCCGTTTGGGAAAATTCCCAGGGAGGCTGACCTGGCAATCATGGAGACTATTGACCGCTATTATGCTCAATATCGTGCTTCCCACCGCCCGGATGCCCCGCAGGGCAGTACGAGCCCGCTTTCACGGACTGGAAGCCCGATTTCCTGAGACTCTACGTGACCGCCCAGCTTCCGAAGCTCCGTAGAGATCAGGTACGTCAGCACGGCAGGCGCGAGCCCGGTCGTGTAGGAATTGACGAGGAAGAAGAGCGGCTGGTCACTGAGCAGCTGTGCCGCAAGGCGGATAAATGGATGAATGGAATCTTCGATTTTCCAGATTTCCCCCTTGGGGCCGCGGCCGTAGGATGGCGGATCCATGATAATCCCGTCATAATGATTGCCGCGCCGGATCTCCCGCTCTACGAATTTCGTGCAGTCGTCTACCAGCCAGCGGATCGGTGCATCCGAAAGGCCGGAAGCGGCTGCATTTTCTTTGGCCCAGCCGACCATGCCCTTTGAGGCATCGACGTGCGTCACTGCAGCCCCCGCTTTCGCCGCGGCCAGCGTCGCGCCGCCGGTGTAGGCAAATAGATTCAGCACCCGGATCGGGCGGCCGGCATTCCGGATCTTCTCGGAGAACCAGTCCCAGTTCGTCGCCTGTTCCGGGAACAGACCTGTATGCTTGAAGCTAAATGGCTTCAGATGAAAGGTAAGCTCCCGGTACTGGATGCTCCACTGCTGCGGGAGATCAAAGAACTCCCATTCTCCGCCGCCCTTTGCGCTTCGGTGATAATGTCCGTTCGGATGGCGCCACCCTGCTTGTACACGCGGGGTATCCCAGATCACCTGCGGGTCCGGCCTCACCAACAAATAATTCCCCCAGCGCTCCAGCTTTTCTCCCTTTGAGGTATCTATCACTTCATAATCCTTCCATTGATCGGCAATCCACATAAGCTTGACCTGTTCCTTCCTTATATAATAGTCTCCTCTAGTATAAGCGATGTGGGCAGTGGAAGCAAGTAAAGCCAGAAAAATAATTACAAGTTCCAGTAAATCATGAATGCGTAAAAATATTGAGCACAATCCATTTATAATAAGAAAAATCCGATTGCAATAAAGCATCATATGTGTTATAGTTCTCTATAGTCAGATTAGGACAAATAGGGATAGTCTGGTGGTGATCTTCCGGAAACGGAAAGGAGAAAACAATGAATACGCTTGAAGTGTTGACATTGGTGCTCGTGATTTTTGCAGCGCTTTCTTACATAGATAACCACCGTCAGTAATGAAAATGGCTACTCCCTACGGCAATAGGGAGCAGCCAGTGTAGCTTGATAACATTTGCTATTTAGCTTCCGGTGTAACCATCGGACACTCTGCAAAGCCCGTTGGTTCTACTCTGATTATAGAGCGGTTTGACAGAAATGTCAAATACTTTACGCACAGGAGCTGTCGATTTGGCGGCTCCTTGCTGTGGATTCGCTGCCAGCACAGAAGTGAAAGCTGCTTGTACAAAATAGATTGTATTAAAAGAAGTACAATCTATTTTTTTGAAAAAACCCCTTGCTTTTGCTTTTTTTTTCCTATATAATACAAAAGCTGTGACATTGATAGCGTAGAAGCGTGAGGTTGCTGCACAGTTGATGCAGGTTTTCCGTGGAGCGAATGTCAAGTTATGAAAACTGGCGACAAGTCACTGTACAAGAAGAAGCAAGTCCATCCATGTATGGAAACACCGTGTGGGATAGCGCAGCCATTGCGATACACACGGGAGCGTGTACAGTCACCGCTTGTCGTACTGAAAAGAGTGCGAAAAGGAGGCGACTTTTTTTATGGCAAGTCAGGTAATGCGAATCACATTGAAGGCGTATGATCATCAGTTAGTAGACGCGTCTGCTAAGAAAATTATCGAGACTGTGAAAAAGAACGGATCACAGGTGAGCGGCCCGGTGCCACTTCCGACCAAGAAAGAGGTAGTCACGATCTTAAGAGCAGTACACAAGTACAAGGACTCCAGAGAGCAGTTCGAGCAGCGTACCCACAAGAGACTGATTGATATTACGGCTCCGACGCAGAAGACAGTGGATGCACTGTCCAGACTGGAAATGCCGGCTGGTGTCTACATCGACATCAAGATGAAGCAGAAGTAAGCATCAAAAACTGCAAAGCAAATCCTATCAGGTTGATATAGAAGCAACATGAAAGCAGATGTTCCACTTATATCAGATCCTGTCAACTAGGATGATCGCCACGGCGATCCGCTGTAGAAAAACAGGAGGGAAAAGAATGAAGAAAGCAATCTTAGCAACAAAGGTTGGAATGACTCAGATCTTCAACGAAGACGGAGTGCTCACTCCGGTAACTGTTCTTCAGGCTGGTCCGTGTGTTGTCACACAGGTAAAGACCGTAGCAAAAGATGGTTACAGTGCAGTACAGGTTGGTTTTGTCGACAAGCGCGAGAAGCTCGTAGCGAAGCCGCAGAAGGGCGCCTTTGACAAGGCAGGCGTTTCTTACAAGAGATATGTAAGAGAGCTGAAGCTCGACAATGCAGAGAGCTATGAAGTGAAGCAGGAGATCAAGGCAGACATGTTCGCGGCAGGCGACAAGGTTGACGCGACCGCCATTTCCAAGGGCAAGGGCTTCCAGGGCGCAATCAAGCGGCACGGCCAGTCCAGAGGACCGATGGCACACGGTTCCAAGTACCATCGTCACGCAGGTTCCAACGGCGCATGCTCCGACCCGAGCAAGGTATTCAAGGGAAAGAGAATGGCAGGCCATATGGGCCACAAGCAGATTACCGTACAGAATCTTGAGGTAGTCCGCGTAGACGCAGAGAACAACCTTATTTTAGTAAAAGGCGCTGTTCCGGGACCGAAGAAAGCACTGGTAACTGTAAAGTCGACCGTGAAATCCGGGAAATAAGCCTGAAACCAGGAAAGGAGGAAGACACACATGGCATCTGTAAAAGTTTACAATATGGAAGGCAAAGAAGTTGACACGATGGAGCTGAACGATTCCGTGTTCGGCGTAGAGATCAACGAGCATCTCGTACATCTCGCAGTAGTCGCGCAGCTTGCAAATAAGCGCCAGGGTACACAGAAGGCAAAGACCCGTGCGGAAGTATCCGGCGGCGGCAAGAAGCCGTACAGACAGAAGGGTACCGGCCACGCAAGACAGGGTTCGACGAGAGCTCCGCAGTGGACAGGCGGCGGTATCGTATTTGCTCCGACGCCGAGAGAGTATACGATCAAGATCAATAAGAAGGAGAGAAGAGCGGCGCTTAGATCCGCACTGACCTCCAGAGTACAGGAGAACAAGCTGGTGGTTCTGGACGAGCTGAAGCTTGGCGAGATCAAGACAAAGCGCATGCAGGAAGTTCTGGACGCACTGAACGTCAAGAAAGCGCTGCTTGTAATT
This sequence comes from Lachnospiraceae bacterium UBA7160, assembly GCA_002491565.1. Classification (GTDB taxonomy): domain Bacteria; phylum Bacillota; class Clostridia; order Lachnospirales; family Lachnospiraceae; genus Choladousia. The sequence goes on from DKWE01000060.1 coordinate 49,958, forward strand.
GCAGATCCAGATGAGAATGTACAGCTTTCCGCGCGCAACATCGCAAATGTGCGTACGGTTCTGACAAGCGGCATCAGCACATTTGACATTTTGAAATATGACACCATGGTAGTCACGAAGGCTGCTGTGGAGAAGATCGAGGAGGTGTATGCATAATGGCAGATATCAGATATTATGACGTCATTCTCAAACCGGTTATCACCGAGAAGAGCATGAACGCAATGGCTGACAGAAAGTACACATTCCTGGTACACCCGGATGCAACAAAGTCGCAGATTAAGGATGCGGTTGAGAAAATGTTCGCAGGCACAAAGGTTCAGACAGTCAACACGATGAATCTGGGCGGCAAGAATAAGCGCCGCGGCATGGTATACGGGAAGACGGCGAAGACAAAGAAGGCAATTGTCACGCTGACAGCGGACAGCAAGGACATCGAGATCTTCGAGGGACTTTAATCGTTCGCAATTTATCTGCTGAGAAGCAGGATAACCAATATCGCATGATGCCGCACAGAGCAGGGAATGCAGCTGTGAGGCTTCATGGCATGAAAGGAGACCATCATGGGAGTCAAGACATATAACCCATATACACCTTCCAGAAGACACATGACGACACTGGACAATTCCGAGATCACAAAGAAGTCTCCGGAGAAGTCCCTTCTGGTATCCAAGAAGAAGAATGCGGGCCGCAACAATCAGGGTAAAATTACCGTAAGACATCAGGGCGGCGGAAACAGACAGAAATACAGACTGGTAGATTTCAAGAGAAATAAAGATGGCATCCCGGCAACGGTCATCGGCATCGAGTATGATCCGAACAGAACAGCAAATATCGCACTGATCTGCTATGCAGACGGCGAGAAGTCCTACATCCTTGCTCCGCAGGGCCTGACCGACGGCATGAAGGTTATGAATGGACCGGAGGCTGAGGTACGTGTAGGCAACTGCCTGCCGCTTTCCGAGATCCCGATTGGTACTATGGTACACAATATTGAGCTCTATGCAGGCCACGGCGGACAGCTCGTCCGTTCCGCTGGAAATGCAGCACAGCTCATGGCAAAGGAAGGAAAGTACGCAACGTTAAGACTTCCGTCCGGCGAGATGAGAATGGTTCCGCTGAACTGCCGCGCAACGGTCGGCATCGTGGGAAATGCGGAGCACAACCTGGTAAATATCGGTAAGGCAGGAAGAAAGCGCCATATGGGCATCCGTCCGACTGTTCGCGGTTCGGTTATGAACCCGAATGACCATCCGCATGGCGGCGGCGAAGGCAAGGCTGGTATCGGCCGTCCGGGTCCGTGCACACCGTGGGGCAAGCCGGCTCTCGGCCTGAAGACCAGAAAGAGCAAGAAGGCTTCTGACAAGCTGATTGTGAGAAGAAGAAACGGCAAAGCGATCAACTAGGATTGGAGAAGGATAAGGAGGTAACCAAATGGCTCGTTCACTGAAAAAAGGCCCATTTGCTGATGAGAGCTTACTGAAGAAGGTAGACGCGATGAATGCGTCTGGAAGCAAGCAGGTGATCAAGACCTGGTCCCGCCGCTCCACGATCTTCCCGCAGTTTGTAGGACATACGATCGCGGTTCACGACGGAAGAAAGCATGTTCCGGTATACATCACAGAGGATATGGTAGGCCACAAGCTCGGAGAGTTCGTTGTGACCAGAACGTACCGTGGACATGGCAAAGACGAGAAGAAGTCCGGTGTTCGGTAGGACACGGCATACGGTTATAAAGCTTTACGGAGCGGGGCATGCGCGCCGCTTCGGGGGCTGACTCCGGCGCAGAAGGCCGGGGCCCTATGAGAAGGAAAGTCCCGCAAGGGCATAGATTTCGAAAGGAGGCTACATCCAATGGCTAAAGGACATAGATCCCAGATCAAGAGAGAGAGAAATGCTCAGAAGGATACGAGACCGTCAGCAAAGCTGTCGTACGCTCGCGTATCTGTTCAGAAAGCATGTTTTGTATTGGATGCCATCAGAGGAAAAGATGTTCAGACTGCACTCGGTATCGTAACATACAATCCGAGATATGCGTCTGAGGTGATTGCGAAGCTGCTGAAGTCCGCGATTGCAAACGCAGAGAATAATAACGGTATGAGCGCAGAGAATCTTTATGTAGAGGAGTGCTACGCGAACAAAGGACCGACGATGAAGAGAATCAGACCGAGAGCACAGGGCAGGGCTTATCGCATTGAGAAGAGAATGAGCCACATTACGATCGTGCTGAATGAGAAATAAGGAGGGCAATCATGGGACAGAAGGTTAATCCGCATGGCCTTAGAGTCGGCGTTATTAAGGACTGGGATTCAAAGTGGTACGCAGAAAAGGATTTTGCTGACTGCCTGATCGAGGATCACGAGATCAGAAAATTCCTGAAAAAGAAATTATACAGCGCAGGTGTTTCCAAGATTGAAATCGAGCGTGCGGCTGACCGCGTGAAGATTACGATTCACACCGCAAAGCCGGGCGTTGTTATCGGCAAGGGCGGAGCAGAGATCGAGAAGCTCAAGGCTGAGCTGCAGAAGCGCATTTCCAAGAAGCTGATCGTTGATATCAAGGAAATCAAGCGTCCGGATAAGGATGCGCAGCTGGTAGCAGAAAATATCGCAGCACAGCTGGAGAACCGTGTGTCCTACCGCCGTGCAATGAAGTCCACGATGAGCAGAACGATGAAGAGCGGCGCGCTCGGCATCAAGGCAGCTGTTGCAGGACGTCTGGGTGGTGCAGATATTGCACGTTCCGAGTTTTACAGCGAGGGTACTATCCCGCTTCAGACATTAAGAGCAGATATTGACTATGGTTTTGCTGAGGCAGATACCACCTACGGCAAGCTTGGCGTAAAGGTGTGGATCTACAAGGGCGAAATCCTTCCATCTAAAAAAGAAGGGAGCGATAAATAATGTTAATGCCGAAAAGAGTAAAGCGTCGTAAGCAGTTCCGCGGTTCCATGGCAGGAAAGGCGCTGAGAGGAAATACACTTGCATATGGTGAATACGGTCTTGTGGCTACTGAGCCGTGCTGGATCAAGTCTAACCAGATTGAGGCAGCCCGTATAGCCCTGACACGTTACATCAAGCGTGGCGGTAAAGTTTGGATCAAGATTTTCCCGGATAAGCCGATCACGGCAAAGCCGGCTGAGACCCGTATGGGTTCTGGTAAGGGTACCGTAGAGTACTGGGTAGCGGTCGTAAAGCCGGGCCGTGTCCTGTTTGAGCTGGCCGGAGTACCGGAGGATGTTGCGAAGGAAGCATTGCGTCTTGCTATGCACAAGTTACCCTGCAAGTGTAAAATCGTTTCTCGTGCAGACTTAGAAGGCGGTGATAACAATGACAAGAATTGAGAAGTATGTAAAGGATTTAAAGACAAAGTCGGTTGCAGAATTAAATGATGAATTAGTAGCAGCTAAGAAGGAACTTTTCAATCTGAGATTCCAGAACGCGACCAACCAGCTCGATAACACCAGCCGGATTAAAGAGGTTCGCAAGAACATCGCCAGAATTCAGACCGTTATCAATGAGAAGGCAAACGCGTAAGCCACTGCGGCAGACGGATGAATAGAAAGGAGAATTTCCGTGGAGAGAAATCTTAGAAAGACCCGTACGGGTAAGGTTGTCAGCAATAAAATGGACAAAACAATCGTTGTTGCAGTGGAAGACCATGTAAGACATCCGCTTTATAACAAGATCGTAAAGAGAACTTACAAGCTGAAGGCACATGATGAGAACAACGAGTGCAATATCGGAGATACCGTAAAGGTTATGGAAACCAGACCGCTGTCCAAGGACAAGAGATGGAGACTGGTCGAGATCGTTGAGAAAGTTAAATAATTAGGAGGTATATCGGCATGGTACAGCAGGAAACCAGACTGAAAGTTGCTGATAACACTGGTGCAAAAGAACTTCTCTGCATTCGCGTTATGGGCGGTTCCACCAGAAGATATGCGGGCATTGGCGATATTATCGTTGCTTCGGTTAAAGATGCAACGCCCGGTGGTGTTGTAAAGAAGGGCGATGTTGTAAAGGCTGTTGTTGTTCGTACAGTGAAGGGCGTTCGCCGGAAAGACGGTTCCTATATCCGCTTCGATGAGAACGCTGCAGTGATCATCAAGGACGACCTGAACCCGAGAGGAACTCGTATTTTTGGGCCGGTAGCCAGAGAGCTTCGTGATAAGAAGTTTATGAAGATCGTATCCCTGGCTCCGGAAGTATTATAAGGAGGGCCTGGAAATGAATAAGATCAAGACTGGCGATACGGTAAAGGTGATCGCAGGTAAGGATAAAGGCAAAGATGGAAAGGTGCTCGCGGTAAAGGACGGCAAGGTTCTTGTAGAGGGCATCGGCATGGTAACGAAGCATACGAAGCCGTCAGCTGCAAATCAGCAGGGCGGTATTGTGACAAAGGAATCCTACATTGACGTATCGAATGTAATGCTTCTCTATAAGGGCAAGACTACGAGAGTCGGATTCAAGCTGGACGGAGATAAGAAAGTCCGTGTGGCGAAGGCTACCGGCGAAGTAATTGACTGATAGAGAGAGGAGGTTGCACAGGTGAGCAGACTTAAAGAAGTTTATCAGAACGAGATCGTAGATGCTATGATCAAGAAATTTGGATATAAGAACATCATGGAAGTTCCGAAGCTTGACAAGGTCGTCATCAATATGGGTGTCGGCGAGGCAAAAGAAAATGCAAAGCTTCTGGAATCTGCCGTGAAGGACATGGAGACCATCACTGGTCAGAAGGCAGTCCTGACGAAAGCAAAGAATTCAGTGGCGAACTTCAAGATCAGAGAGGGTATGGCAATCGGCTGCAAGACAACCCTGCGCGGTGAGAAGATGTATGACTTCGTAGATCGTCTTATCAACCTTGCACTGCCGCGTGTCCGTGACTTCAGAGGTGTCAATCCGAATGCATTCGATGGCAGAGGAAACTATGCGCTCGGCATCAAGGAACAGCTGATCTTCCCGGAAATCGAGTACGATAAGGTAGACAAGGTGAGAGGTATGGACGTCATCTTCGTTACGACCGCAAAGACGGACGAGGAAGCACGTGAGTTACTGAGACTGTTCAATATGCCGTTCCAGAAGTAATCGGCATTGTATGATAGGAGGAAAATTTCATGGCTAAAACGTCAATGAAGATCAAGCAGCAGCGCAAACCGAAGTTCTCCACAAGAGCATATACTCGCTGCAGAATCTGCGGACGTCCGCATTCAGTCCTGAAAAAGTACGGCATCTGCCGTGTCTGCTTCCGTGAGCTGGCTTACAAGGGCCAGATTCCGGGCGTGAAGAAGGCAAGCTGGTAAGAGAGACGTGCGAGCGAACAGCAGGCTCGGAAATGCTTCCCATTTCCTCGCTGTGGGCGTCTCGCCCACCGTCAAAACGCAAACCCAGTCCGCAGCAGGCAAGCCTGCCACGGCCTGCCTTTCCGTTTTGCTGCTGTTTTCAACGGGAAGACATGTAAAGTCTGACAGGGACTAAATGATAGAAGGAGGAAACTTACATGACAATGAGTGATCCGATCGCGGATATGCTGACAAGAATCCGTAATGCAAATACGGCAAAACATGATACCGTCGACGTACCGGCATCGAAAATGAAGATTGCAATTGCAAACATCCTTTTGGATGAGGGCTACATTAAGAAGTATGATCTGGTAGAGGATGGCCCGATCAAGACAATCCACATCACATTAAAATATGGCGCAGACAAGAACGAAAAGATTATCACCGGCCTGAAGAGAATCTCTAAGCCGGGCCTTCGTGTGTACGCAGGCAAAGACAATCTCCCGAAGGTGCTTGGCGGACTCGGCGTAGCAATCCTGTCCACGAACCAGGGCGTTATTACAGATAAAGAGGCTAGAAAGCTCCAGGTAGGTGGCGAGGTACTCGCATTCGTCTGGTAAGGAGCTTTGGCACATACTGAAAACAGAGAGAGCGCACAGACTCTCTCCGAAAATCTAAGTAAGGAGGAGACAGGACATGTCACGAATTGGTAGAATGCCAGTCGCAATTCCGGCAGGAGTGACGGTTGAGATTGCTGAGGGCAACAAGGTTACTGTAAAGGGACCGAAGGGGACTCTCGTTAGAGAGCTTCCGCATGAAATGGAAATTAAAATCGAGGACGGTCATGTAATCGTTTCAAGACCGAACGATCTGAAGAGAATGAAATCTCTCCACGGCCTTACCAGAACACTGATTCACAATATGACAATCGGTGTCAGCGAGGGTTATACAAAGACTCTGGAAGTAAATGGTGTTGGTTACAGAGCTGCAAAGGCAGGCAAGAAGCTGACCCTGAATCTTGGCTATTCCCATCCGGTAGAGATGGAGGATCCGGAAGGCCTTGAGACAAAGGTAGACGGAAACAAGATTATTGTATCCGGTATCAGCAAAGAGAAGGTTGGCCAGTACGCAGCGGAGATCAGAGACAAGAGAAGACCTGAGCCGTACAAGGGCAAGGGCATCAAGTATGCTGATGAGGTAATCAGACGTAAGGTTGGTAAGACCGGTAAAAAATAAATAAGGAGAGTGTGAAGAATGGTTAGCAAAGAATCAAGAGCGAAAATTCGCCAGAATAAGCACAGAAGAATGCGCAACCGCTTTGCGGGCACAACGGAAAGACCGCGTCTGGCTGTGTTCAGAAGTAACAGCCATATGTACGCTCAGATCATTGACGACTCCGTGGGACATACTCTGGTATCTGCGAGCACGCTTCAGAAAGAAGTGAAGGCAGAGCTTGAGAAGACCAATGATGTTGCGGCAGCAGCTTATCTTGGAAAGGTAGTTGCTGAGCGCGCACTGGAAAAGGGCATTACCGAGGTGGTCTTTGACCGCGGCGGTTTCATCTATCAGGGTAAAGTCAAAGCGCTTGCCGAGGCTGCAAGAGAAGCTGGACTGCAGTTCTAATAAGGGAGGAAAAGACACATGAGACATGAGATCATTGACCCGAGCCAGTTCGAACTGACTGACAAGGTTGTGTCAATTAAGCGTGTATCCAAGACTGTCAAAGGCGGACGTACCATGCGTTTCACGGCTCTGGTTGTTGTCGGCGATGGAAACGGCCATGTAGGCGCCGGACTTGGCAAGGCAACGGAGATTCCGGAAGCAATCCGGAAGGGCAAAGAGGATGCGATGAAAAAGCTGATCCACATCGAGCTCGATGACAATGCAAGTGTTCCGCATGATTTCATCGGTAAGTTCGGCGGTGCGTCTGTACTGCTGAAGCGTGCTCCTCAGGGTACTGGTATCATCGCAGGCGGCCCGGCTCGTAACGTGCTTGAGATCGCAGGCGTAAAGAATATCCGTACAAAGTCGCTGGGTTCCAACAACAAGCAGAACGTTGTTCTCGCAACGTTGGCAGCTCTGAAGCAGATGAAGTCCCCGGAAGAGGTTGCAAGACTCCGCGGCAAGTCTGTAGAAGAGATTCTGGGCTAAGGAGGTTTGAACAATGGCAGACAAGCTGAAAATCACGTTAGTTAAATCGCCGATCGGTGCGATTCCGAAGCATCGCGCGACGGTTGAGGCGCTTGGCCTTAAGAAGATGCACAAGACGGTTGAGCTTCCGGACAATGCGTCTACCAGAGGAATGGTTGCACAGGTTGCACATCTGGTAAAGGTAGAGGAAGCATAAGCAATAAAAGATAGGAGGTGTCATCATGGATTTATCGAATTTAAGACCTGCTGCTGGCAGCGTACAGAGTGATAATTTCAGAAGAGGACGCGGACACGGTTCAGGAAACGGCAAGACAGCCGGCAAGGGACATAAGGGTCAGAAGGCTCGTTCCGGCGCACCGAGAATCGGATTCGAGGGTGGCCAGATGCCGCTTTACAGACGTCTTCCGAAGAGAGGCTTCAACAACCGGAACACACTGGATATCGAGGCGATCAATGTCAGTGCCCTTGAGGTATTTGACAACGACGCAGAAGTGACCATTGATGCTCTGATTGAGAAGAAGATCATTAAGGACGCAAAGGACGGTGTCAAGATCCTCGGCAACGGTACCCTTACAAAGAAGCTGAACGTGAAGGTAAATGCGTACAGCGAGAGTGCAAAGGCGAAAATCGAAGAGCTCGGCGGAAAAGCAGAGGTGGTCTGATATGCTCGAGACACTGAAAAATGCGGTTAGAATTAAAGATATACGGAATAAGTTGATCTTCACATTCTGCATGATGGTTGTGATCCGAATGGGGTGCCAGCTGCCGGTGCCGGGGGTAAACAGATCTTACTTCCAGCAGTGGTTTGCACAGAACTCCAACGATGCATTTAATTTCTTCTCTGCATTTACCGGTGGCTCTTTTGAGAAAATGTCTATTTTCGCACTTAGTATTACACCATATATCACATCTTCCATCATTATGCAGCTTATGACCATTGCTATCCCGGCTCTGGAAGAGATGCATAAGGATGGAGAGGATGGCAGAAAGAAAATTGCTGCAATCACCAGATATGTGACAGTGGCGCTTGCTCTGATTGAGAGTGTCGCTATGACGGTTGGATTCGGGAACTCCGGACTGATTCCGGATATGAACTTCCTGAAGGGGCTTACAGTGGTCGTTACTTTAACCGCTGGCTCTACTGTACTGATGTGGCTCGGTGAACGTATCACAGAGCGCGGCGTCGGAAACGGGATCTCGATCGTCCTGATGATTAATATCCTTTCCAGCATTCCGGCAGATATCAATGGTCTGTTCGAGATGTTTGTAAAGGGTAAAACGCTGGCGCACGGACTGCTTGCCGCACTGATTATCCTTGCGGTAATCGTCGTGACAATCGTGCTTGTTATCATCCTGAACGATGCAATCCGTAAGATTCCAGTGCAGTATGCAAAGAAAATGCAGGGGCGGAAGATGGTAGGCGGACAGTCTACGTTTATTCCGCTGAAGGTGAATACCGCAGGAGTGATTCCTGTTATCTTTGCTTCGTCGCTGATGTCCATTCCGAATATGATTGTCGCTTTCACGGGCGCAAATGTCGGGACAGGTATTGGGGGCACCTTGATTGGTATGCTGAGCCAGAATAACTGGTTTAATTTCAATCACCCGCTTTATTCTGTAGGTCTGCTGTTGTACATTGTATTGAATGTATTTTTTGCTTACTTCTATACATCCATTACTTTCAATCCGATTGAGGTTGCGGATAATATGAAGAAGCAGGGCGGCTTCATTCCGGGTATTCGTCCGGGCAAGCCGACGCAGGAGTATCTCGAGAAGGTGCTGAATTACCTGGTATTTATCGGTGTGGCAGGCCTGATTATCGTTGTGATTATCCCGATCTTCTTCAATGGAGTATTCGGTGCACAGGTATCGTTTGGCGGCACATCGATTATCATTATCGTAGGTGTCATCCTCGAAACATTAAAACAGATTGAATCTCAGATGTTGGTACGAAACTACAAGGGATTCCTGTCAAACTAAGAAGTGTACTCCGCTTCCTGTGGGTACCGGGAACAAAGTCCGTCTATCAAAGCCGGAGGGCGTTCCGGTACTTTGGGGAGAGGAGCACACTTTTCTTTTTTGGAAGAAGCAAGGCTGCAATGGGGCCGATACAATCCAATGAGAAATCAATCGCCGCTGCTTGTTTGATAGGACTGGTACAGGATGCTGGTCAGAGCAGGCAGAGCAACTACCTGCAAGAAGGAGAAAGAGAATGAAAATCGTTATGTTAGGTGCGCCAGGTGCCGGTAAGGGGACACAGGCGAAAATGATTGCATCAAAATATGAAATCCCGCATATCTCTACAGGGGATATTTTCCGTGCAAATCTGAAAAATGGCACGGAGCTTGGAAAGAAAGCGAAGGTCTATATGGATCAGGGCCTTCTTGTACCAGATGAGCTGACGGTCGATCTGGTCATGGATCGCCTTGCACAGGAAGATTGCAAAAAAGGTTATATTCTGGACGGCTTTCCGCGCACAATTCCGCAGGCAGAGGCTCTTGACGCAGCGCTGACCCGTATCGGGGAGAAGCTTGACTATGCGGTAGACGTTGATGTGCCGGATGAGAATATTGTGACGAGAATGTCCGGCAGACGGGCCTGCACAGGATGCGGTGCAACCTATCATGTAGTCTTCAATCCTTCAAAGAAGGGGGATATCTGCGAGACCTGCGGCGAACCGCTGGTGCTTCGCGAGGATGATAAGCCGGAGACGGTACAGAAGAGGCTGGATGTCTACCATGATCAGACACAGCCACTTATTGAATATTATACAAAGCAGGGAATTCTGAAGCGTGTCGATGGTACGATGGATATGAATGATGTGTTCGCTGCGATTACAGATATTTTGGGGGCGTAGTTATGTCAGTATCTATTAAAACAGCACATGAAATCGAACTGATGCGCGAAGCCGGCAGGTTGCTGAATATTGTACACAAGGAGCTTGCAGCTGCGATCCGTCCGGGTATCTCGACCTACGAGCTGGATAAGATCGGTGAGCGTGTGATACGCAGCTTTGGCTGTGTTCCGAATTTTCTGAATTACAATGGCTTTCCGGCATCGTTCTGCATCTCCGTCAATGACGAGGTTGTCCACGGCATTCCGAAAAAGGGAAGGATTTTGCACGAGGGGGATATCGTAAGCGTTGATGCAGGTTTGATTTACAAAGGTATGCACTCCGACGCAGCGAGGACCTACGGGGTAGGAAAGATTTCGCCGGAGGCGCAGCAGCTGATTGACGTGACGAAAGAATGTTTCTTCCGCGGCATTGCGTATGCAAAGGAAGGACATCACCTTCATGAGATTTCCCGCGCTATCGCGGATTATGCGGAATCCTTCGGGTATGGTGTTGTGCGTGACCTGGTAGGTCACGGAATCGGGAAAGCACTACATGAGGACCCGCAGATCCCGAACTTCCGTCAGAAGACAAGAGGTATCCGTCTGGTAAAGGGCATGACGCTGGCAATCGAGCCGATGATCAATGCAGGGCGTGCCGATGTCGAGTGGCTGGACGATGACTGGACTGTTGTGACGGAGGATGGCAGTCTCTCCGCACACTACGAGAACACCATCCTGATCACCGATGGTGAGCCGGAGATTCTGTCGCTTACCGAGTAGGGAGGGACCTATGAAAGAGCAGAAGGGGAAAACGGCCGTCCTGCCTGACGAACTGGCAGCGCTGCTGGAAGCAGGAAAGCACGGAGCGGCAATCGCGTGTACAATGCTTGCCGAGTCAAAGGCAGGCCACGATAAAGGAACTCTGTATGTGGTTCTCTATCAGGAAGGCGAATGGCTGTATCTTGCAGATGGTTGCCGTCGTACTCTGGACAGACCCAAAAAGAAAAAACGCATGCACGTACAGCCGGTTACGCATCTTGCTCCACAGCTGCAGGATGCCATGTGCCGGATTTCACAGGATGCGCACATCCGCAGAATCATAAAACAGTATCGCGAATCAATTTCGCAGACGAATCCGGCAGAAATTGCCGAAGACTAGTACGTCGAAAATTAAATAGCTGATTCAATCGCGCAGGATATTTCAGTGAGAGTGCGCTTCCCAAAACGCAGACGATGCGGGCATCGCTGAGATAGACAAGTGCTGGTGTTAGTTATTTATTATTCGATAGATCAGGAAAACCAGGAGGTAGAAATGTCGAAAACAGATGTCATCGAAGTAGAAGGCAAAGTACTGGAAAAGCTTCCAAATGCCATGTTCCGGGTAGAGCTGGAAAATAAACACGTCGTCCTTGCACATATCAGCGGCAAGCTCCGCATGAACTTTATCCGTATTCTGCCGGGCGACAAAGTAACCATCGAGCTCTCCCCATATGATCTCACTAAGGGACGAATTATCTGGAGAGATAAATAATCGTTTCAATGAAATATTTGGTCAGAAAAAGCTTGCATTGTAGCGCACCTTGTGCTACAATACAAGCTGAACTTTTTGTGGAGACACTCTCTCTGTGTATTTTTATGCCCAAAAAGGGAGAACAAATGGTGAAAGGAGGATAAACCAATGAAGGTTCGTTCATCAGTAAAACCGATCTGTGAAAAGTGCAAAGTTATCAAGAGAAAGGGCAGTATCCGCATCATCTGCGAGAACCCCAAGCACAAGCAGAGACAGGGTTAAGCACCTAAAACGGCGGAATGGCGGTGGGATCCACCCCGTCATACATTTTTCAATATACGATGGAATAAATAAGACCTGGATTCTTTTTATATAGATATAGATGATACCAGAGGGATTTATTTCGTTGCAATATTGGCTTATAATACCAGCCCAGGATTCAGGCAGTCCACAGTTCTGCGCGAACCGCTGTGCGCAGGAGAAGTATGCCTCGCAAGAATAGCAGCATATTTTCGGATATACTGCAGAGAGATTCAAGGCTTAATGGGATGGAAAGGCTGCGGGTGTGCCGCAGCTGGGCAGTGTACACTGCCCCAGTTAGGGACAATACAGAAAATGGAGGAACAATTACATGGCACGAATTGCTGGTGTAGACTTACCAAGAGAAAAGCGTGTGGAGATCGGCCTGACTTACATCTACGGAATTGGCAGAGCAAGTTCAGACAAGATCCTGGCTGCAGCGAATGTAAATCCTGATACACGCGTCAGAGATTTGACGGACGAAGAGGTCGCTCGTATCCGCGATGTCATCGACGAGCATTATATGGTAGAAGGTGATCTGAGAAGAGAGACCGCCCTCAACATCAAGAGGCTGCAGGAGATCGGATGCTACAGAGGTATCCGTCACAGAAAGGGACTTCCGGTTCGTGGTCAGAAGACGAAGACCAACGCGAGAACCAGAAAGGGTCCGAAGAGAACAGTAGCGAATAAGAAGAAATAATGAATAAGGAAGAAAGTAGGTTAGTTTGATATGGCAGCAGCTAAGAAAGTTACGAAAAAGGTGACAAAAAAGCGTGTAAAGAAAAACGTTGAACACGGACAGGCACATATCCAGTCTTCATTTAACAACACGATCGTTACCCTGACCGATGCGCAGGGAAATGCATTGTCATGGGCAAGTGCCGGTGGTCTGGGATTTAGAGGTTCAAGGAAATCTACTCCGTACGCAGCACAGATGGCTGCGGAAACCGCTACAAAGGCAGCTTTAGTACATGGCTTAAAGACGGTAGACGTATTTGTAAAGGGACCGGGTTCGGGACGTGAGGCGGCGATCCGCGCACTTTCCGCAAATGGTCTTGATGTAGTAAGCATCCGCGACGTGACTCCGGTACCGCACAATGGATGCCGTCCGCCGAAGCGCAGAAGAGTTTAATCAGGGAGGTCTATAGAAATGGCAGTTAACAGAGTTCCTGTTCTTAAAAGATGCAGATCACTTGGTCTGGATCCGGTATATCTGGGGATTGACAAGAAGTCTAACAGAGAGTTGAAGCGCGCGAACCGCAAGATCAGCGAGTATGGACTTCAGCTTCGTGAGAAGCAGAAAGCAAAGTTTATCTACGGCGTACTTGAGAAGCCGTTCCGCAACTACTACGAGAAGGCTGACCGTATGAAGGGCCAGACCGGTGAGAACCTGATGGTTCTTCTGGAGACGAGACTGGACAATGTTATTTTCCGTATGGGATTCGCGAGAACGAGAAAAGAAGCACGTCAGATCGTTGACCATAAGCATGTGCTGGTAAATGGCAAGCAGGTCAGCATCCCGTCCTACCTTGTAAAGGCTGGCGACACCGTTGAGATCAAGGAGAAGTGCAAGAGTTCACAGAGATACAAGGATATTCTTGAAGTGACTGGCGGCAGACTTGTTCCGGAGTGGTTGGAAGCGGATCAGGAAGCACTGAAGGGAACTGTGAAGGAGCTTCCGAAGAGAGATATGATCGATGTTCCGGTAAACGAAGTGCTTATCGTCGAGTTGTATTCTAAGTAAGCGTAGCGTCACCCTCAAACACAAGAAGACTTTAGAAGGCTGGTATTGTTCGCTGCTGCAGGGCGGCGGGCAATACTGGTGTCTTTTAAGAGATGCGCACAGATGTGTGCGTGGTCATAAATAGGAGGGCCAAAATAGTGTTCGATTTCAACAAGCCGAAAATTGAAATTGCAGAAATGTCCGAGGACCGGAGATTTGGAAGATTTGTGGTAGAGCCCCTTGAGAGAGGCTACGGCACCACCCTGGGTAATTCCCTGAGAAGAATTATGCTTTCTTCTCTGCCGGGCGCCGCTGTCAGCCAGGTTAAAATCGAAGGTGTGCTGCATGAATTCAGTTCAATCCCCGGCGTGAAGGAAGACGTAACCGAGATTATCATGAACATCAAATCGCTGGCGATCAAGAACAACAGCGAGACGAATGAGGCGAAGGTTGCGTACATTGAATTCGAAGGCGAAGGCGTGGTGACGGCAGCTGATATCCAGGTAGATCAGGATATCGAGATTATGAATCCGGATCAGGTGATCGCACATCTGAATGGTGGTGCGGACAGCAAGCTCTATATGGAGCTGACGATCACGAACGGACGCGGCTACGTCAGCGCGGAGAAAGGCAAGACCCCGGATATGGCGATTGGCGTAATTGCTGTCGATGCAATTTACACTCCGGTGGAGCGTGTAAATCTTGCGATTGAGAATACACGAGTTGGTCAGGTGACTGACTATGATAAATTAACTTTGGATGTCTATACGAATGCTACACTGGCGCCGGATGAGGCTGTCAGCCTTGCAGCGAAGGTGTTGAGTGCACATCTGGGTCTCTTCATCGATCTCTCTGAGAATGCAAAGTCTGCAGAGGTCATGATTGAGAAGGAGGACAACGAGAAAGAGAAAGTGCTCGAGATGAATATCGATGAGCTGGAGCTCTCCGTTCGTTCGTTCAATTGCCTGAAGCGCGCTGGCATCAATACCGTAGAAGAATTGTGCAACAGGACTTCCGAGGATATGATGAAGGTCCGCAATCTGGGCCGTAAGTCACTCGAGGAAGTGTTGGGTAAGCTCAAGGAGCTTGGCTTGTCCCTCAATCCGAGCGAGGAGCAGCAGTAAAGATAGAGATAGCGCCCCAATGTTCAGCCAGACAGGTCTGTAAACAGCCGTGTTTGTCTGTATATAGAGGGTGGAATATTAATAGAGAGTAAAATGCACGGTCAGTAAGCCCGAAGAGCATGACTGTGTGTTCCGAATGGAGGAAAATAAGATGGCAGGATATAGAAAACTCAGCAGAACGGCGCCGCAGAGAAAGGCACTGCTTCGGAATCAGGTAACAGCTCTGATTTATAGAGGCAAGATCGTGACAACCGAGCAGAAAGCAAAGGAAGTTCGCAAAATCGCAGAGGGCCTGATCGCGATGGCAGTTCGTGAGAAGGACAACTTCGATACCGTGACAATTACCGCAAAGGTGCCGCGCAAGGATGCGGATGGCAAGCGCGTGAAAGAGGTTGTCAACGGCAAGAAGCGCACGCAGTATGATGAAGTGCAGAAGGAGATCAAGAAGGATCGTCCGAGCAGACTGCATGCACGCCGCCAGATGCTGAAAGTACTGTACCCGGTTACTGAGGTGCCGGCAGAGGCAGCAGGCAGAAAGAAGAACACGAAGGAAGTGGATCTGGTTGCGAAGCTGTTCGATGAGATTGCACCGAAGTATGCAGACCGCAACGGTGGTTATACCAGAATCGTAAAGATCGGCCAGCGCCGTGGTGATGGCGCGATGGAGGTTGTGCTGGAGCTGGTATAAAGTCCGGTCAGATGCGCTTAGAAAGATAGGAAGCTAAGGCAGGTTCTCAGGTTGGGGACCTGCTTTTTTTATATATCTATTTGTGTGCACTGCTGTTACTATTCACGATATCACTATACAGAGAAGTGTGAACTGCTGTATTGGCGTCACTCTGTCCTATACTTTTTCTGGATTTTTACTGGTTCGTGTGGTATGATAGAGAGCAGTAAGACGGGATGAGAAAAGGAGAGGCGAGAGTATGCCAGTGTTTGATTTTAGCGAATCTCCAAAGGGGAATGGAGACGGCGTGTGTACCTATACGATTGTCCGGTCGGAGGAACAGACGGCGACTGCGGAGCGGCCCATGCTGCTTCTGGATAATGCGAAGCGTGCGTGGAAGCACCATTCGTGCGGAATGTTTACGAATCCGGTCAAGCGTTCTTCCTTCGAATTTAAAGAGGAGGACGGGGTATACGCGGCAGACATTTTGCAGATTGACGCGCGCTTTGTGAGTCTGGTACGCTGGCTGGGAGAGAACCATATCAGTGTCCGGCTGTCTGGACAGAACCGGGCGGATGGCTACGCAGTCTACAAGATCCGGGAGACAGCATTTGGCGGTGGGACGAAGCTCTCAGCTGAGGACGGATTCCTGCAGTTTATGATCGGGCGGCTATTATCCTGCAGCGCGCCATCGGAGGAACAGGATGAGGACGAAGAGGAAGAAACTGCGGATCACATGAAGCTGACCAGCCTGCAGAGCATCACAGACTTCATGACCTGTGCGGGCAGGACGCTTCCGGACAATATCAGGCTGTGGGCGCGTCGGAATCTGGCGGTTGCCCGGTCAAATGAGGTATCTCCGGAGGAGCGTCGTCATGCGCAGCGCGCTCTTTCCATCATGATGAATATTCAGTGGAAGCATCAGTACTTTGAATCCATCGACCCGAAGGAGGCCCGCCGGATTCTGGACGAGGAGCTCTACGGGCTTGAGCGGGTGAAGCAGCGCATCATCGAGACGGTGATCCAGATCAACCGGACCCATACGCTTCCTGCTTACGGGATTCTGCTTGTTGGACCGGCAGGGACCGGGAAGTCACAGATCGCCTACGCAGTAGCGCGAATCCTCAAGCTGCCGTGGACGACTCTGGATATGAGTTCGATCCACGACCCGGAGCAGCTGACCGGCAGTGCGCGTGTCTATGCAAATGCGAAGCCAGGGATTATCCTGGAAGCATTTCTGGCAGCCGGCGAATCCAATCTTGTCTTCATTATCAATGAGCTGGACAAGGCATCCTCCGGCAAGGGAAGCGGGAATCCGGCGGATGTACTGCTGACGCTGCTGGACAATCTCGGCTTTACTGACAATTACATGGAGTGCATGGTGCCGACTTCGGGTGTTTACCCGATTGCGACCGCCAATGACAAGGAGAGGATCAGCGCGCCACTTATGTCGCGGTTTGCGGTCATCGATATCCCGGACTATACTCCGGAAGAAAAAAGGATTATTTTCTCCAGGTTTGCGCTGCCCAGAGTGCTACAGCGGATGGGACTGCATGAGGACGAGTGTATCATTGCGCCGGACGGTCTTGACGAGGTAATTCGCTATTATGCGGGCACGACAGGAATTCGCGGGCTGGAGCAGGCGGCAGAGCACATCGCAGCAAACGCGCTCTACCGGATCGAGGTAAGCGGCGTTCGTTCTGTGACTTACGATGCGGTGATGGTGCGGGAATTGCTCGCGTAGAGCTTGATCCCCTGTTGTTTGCGGGGGGCATATGATTTGGATATAGGTATGCAATATGCAAATTGTTTGGCTTATAAAGTTTCACGTCTTTTACAGACAGTATGAGCAGCTTGCTGGCAGTTCGTCTGTCTGCCAGACAGACGGGGGGCTTTTATAGTAATAGAAAGGAAGGTATCATATGAAAGCATCAAAGAATTACAAGTTTTGGTTTGCGACCGGGTCGCAGGATCTTTATGGGGATGAATGCCTCCGGAAAGTAGCGGAGCACTCGAAAATCATCGTTGAGAAGCTCAATGCTTCCGGTGTGCTGCCGTATGAAGTCGTCTGGAAGCCGACCCTGATCACGAATGAGGTCATCCGCCGCACATTTAATGAGGCGAATGCAGACGAGGAGTGCGCTGGCGTCATCACCTGGATGCACACTTTCTCACCGGCGAAGTCCTGGATCCTGGGCCTGCAGGAGTTCCGCAAGCCGCTGCTGCACCTTCATACACAGTTTAATGAGGAGATCCCATACGATACCATCGATATGGACTTCATGAACGAGAACCAGTCCGCACACGGCGACCGTGAGTACGGCCACATTGTGACACGCATGGGCATCGAGCGCAAGGTCATCGTCGGACATTGGAATGACCGCCGCGTGCAGGAGCGGATCGCGTCCTGGATGCGCACAGCGATCGGTATCATGGAGAGCAGCCATATCCGTGTGATGCGTATTGCGGACAACATGCGCAACGTAGCCGTGACCGAGGGCGACAAGGTTGAGGCTCAGATTAAGTTCGGCTGGGAGATCGACGCATATCCGGTCAACGAGATCGCAGAGGCGGTTCAGGCTGTTGGCAAAGCAGATGTCGATACACTGGTAGAAGAATATTACGACAAGTATGAAATTCTCCTGGAGGGCAGAGATGCGCAGGAGTTCCGCAGACATGTAGCAGTACAGGCGCAGATCGAGATCGGCTTTGAGCGTTTCCTGGAGGAAAAGAATTATCAGGCGATCGTGACGCACTTCGGAGATCTCGGCGCTCTGCAGCAGCTTCCGGGATTGGCGATCCAGCGCCTGATGGAGAAGGGCTATGGATTTGGCGGAGAGGGTGACTGGAAGACAGCGGCAATGGTGCGTCTGATGAAGATCATGACACAGAATGTACCGAACGCAAAGGGAACCTCTTTCATGGAGGATTACACCTACAATCTCGTTCCAGGCAAGGAAGGCGTATTGGAGGCGCATATGCTTGAGGTTTGCCCGACCATCGCGGACGGCCCGGTCAAGATCAAGGTAAATCCGCTTTCCATGGGCAACCGGGAGGATCCGGCGCGTCTCGTATTCACATCGAAGGAAGGACCGGCGATTGCCACCTCTCTGATCGATATGGGCAATCGTTTCCGCCTGATCATCAATAGTGTGGACTGCAAGAAGCCGGAAAAGGAGATGCCAAAGCTTCCGGTAGCGACCGCGTTCTGGACGCCGCAGCCGGATCTGGCGACTGGCGCTGAGGCGTGGATTCTGGCAGGCGGCGCGCACCACACCGCATTCTCCTACGATCTGACCGCGGAGCAGATGGGCGACTGGGCGGCAGCGATGGGCATCGAGGCAGTCTTTATCGACAAAGATACGACCATCCGCAGCCTGAAGAATGAGCTGAGATGGAATTCTATCTATTATAGATAGGATCAGAGGCTTTTTCAACTATCCTCTGGAATGATACTTTACTGGAAAAATAAATAGCAATAGAAGAGGGTGTTGCAGAACTGCCGGAATCTACATTCTATGGTATATAACCGCTCGGTTACACTACCAGAGTTTGTGGCCTTGGAGTATTTTGCAGCACCCTCTTTCCCTATCATTTCTGTCAGTGATCAAATTTTGGAAAATACACAAAAAGTTGAACCTGTTACTCTATTATTTTTCGGCTTTGCAAATGCGAATAAAATGGATATAATGGAGTCCGGAATTATGTTTGGAAAGAATGGAGAAGCTATGAAAAATAACATTTTTTTAATTGGTTTCATGGGAGCAGGGAAATCTTCTGTAGCACATGTTCTGCATCGCAGGTATGGGAAGCGGCTGATTGAGATGGACGAGCAGATCGAGAAACAGGAGGGCCGAAAGATATCTGAGATCTTTGCGTCGGACGGGGAAGCGTACTTTCGCGGGCTGGAGACTGCGCTGCTGCGCGCTCTGGAGGGAGAGAGGGATGTGGTTGTCTCGTGCGGAGGAGGCGTTCCTCTGCGCTCGTGCAACGTAGAAGCAATGCGCGAAAGCGGCTGCATTGTATATCTCGCCGCGCGCCCGGAGACCATCTACGAACGTGTCAGGGATTCGCACAACCGTCCGCTTCTGGAGGGGAATATGTCTGTTTCCTACATACGCACGCTCATGGAAAAACGGCTTCCGGCATATCTCGCTGCTGCGGATGTGACCATTGAAACTGACGGCAAGTCTATGGGGACAATTGCAGCCGAGATTGTCCGGGCAATTGCACAGTAACCAATCACCTTCTGTATATTTTTGGCATTTTAGTCTGGAATTGTGCTTTTTTGTATGGTAAGATATACAGATAGAGGGGAATGGAAGGTGTGCGGAGCTATTCTGCATGCTGCACTCCATTGATATTTGAGCGTGGAATGCACTGAGAGAAAAGGGAGTCAGGCTGGAAAGGGTTGCAGAGGATGGACAGACAGAAAGAACAGCTAATCATAAAGGCGATATCAGACAGCTATATGTCGATGCATCTGCTTGATATGAAGAAGGGCACTTATGAAGAACTGTACGCAGTTCCTGCGATACATCAGGAGCTGGACGGGCGCGGGCAGGTCAGGGAGACATTTAAGACGATGCTCGGCCATCTGGTCCGGAGCGAGAATTTACAGGAAGTGCTGGAATATATGGATTTAGAGGTTCTGGGCAGGAATATCCGTGACGGCGGCAAGAAAGAATGTGAATTTCTCAGTGTCTACGGAGGGTGGCGCAGGCTGCGTCTTTTGCCTGTATCCTGGGCGGAGGATGGGACTCCTGCGACCGGAATTCTGATGATTGAGTGTATCGACGAAGAAAAAGAACGCGAGTCAGAGTACCGGAAGCGCCTGGAGGATGCCATCCGGTTGAACGAGCGATTGAAATATGTCGATGAGCTGACAGGCTGTCTGAATAAGCAGGGCTTTTTTTCCTGGGTAAAAAAGAAGCTGAAGAAGCATCCTGAACGGCAATATGTGGTTTGCTACAGCGATATCAGCAACTTAGGCTATGTCAACAGCACCTCCGGCTATGAAATTGGCAATCAGCTTCTCCGCAGATGGGCTGCCTATATGAAGGAATCTCTCGCGGAGGATGAGACCTTTGCGCGTATTTCCGGCGACTGTTTTGCCACGTTTCTGCGGATGGATAATGCAGGACGCAAGCAGGAGATCGAGGAGCTCTATGAAAAAGTAAGTAAACAGGTCAATGATTATTTCCAGCAGTTTGACCGTCATTTCTATGTCAATATATATACCGGGATCTATATGATTACGCAGAAGGATCTTCTGGACTTCTCAGTGGAACGGATGCTGAACAGCGCCGCGATTGCGCAGAAGAATGCCAAAGATACCGGCGGAAACAAGATCTCTTATTTCAACAATGATCAGTGGGAAAGGCGGTGGCGCAACATCGCCATCAAGCAGCACCTGTCTTCTGCCATCGAGGACGGCGAGATCGAGGCGTGGATCCAGCCGCAGTATGACTACCAGGCGAATAAGATTATCGGTGCGGAAGTATTGTGCAGGTGGAACAGCTCCTTTATGGGGAAGATTTCCCCGGCAGAATTTATCCCGGTGTTGGAGGAGAGCGGCCAGGTATTCGAACTGGATCTGTTCATGTGGGAGCAGGCGTGCAAATTTATGCGCAAATGTCTGGATAAGGAGGGCTGTGAACTGGTGCCGCTTTCTGTAAATATTTCCAGACGTGATATCATGGAGGAAAATCTCGGGGATTGTCTGCAGTCGCTGCTGAAAAAGTATGATCTGAGCCCGGAAGTCCTCCGGCTGGAAATCACAGAAAGCGCCTATATGAAGGAGCCTGAGAAACTGATTGAGCGTGTGCAGGAGCTGCAGAATATGGGCTTCATCATTGAGATGGACGATTTCGGCAGCGGATATTCTTCTCTGAATATGCTCAAAGAGGTGCCGGTCGATATTTTGAAGATGGATTTGCACTTCCTTGCCCACAACGGACAGGGACGCAGGGGCGGCGGCAATATTATCAGCTCTGTCATCCGTCTCGCACAGGGGCTCAACATCGCGGTGATTGCAGAAGGCGTTGAGACAATGGAGCAGTCGGATCTGCTGAAGAATATGGGCTGCTTTATGATGCAGGGGTATTATTTTGCGAAGCCAATGCCGATGAAATCTTTTGAGGAGCTTCTCCAGACGGAGGAGACAGGCAAGATGCGCGGCAAGTTTGTGGATGACAATCTTGTCTATATTTATGACATCATGGATACGGACAGCAAGAGCTCCTACATTTTTAATCATTTCAGCAATGCGTCGGCCGTGCTGGAATTTGACGGGGATCATGTGGAACTCATGTGTGTCAATGATGAGTATCTGCATACTCTTGGGGATTATGAGGGAATCAGCAGGCAGCATATGAAGGACGGACTGTACCTCGTGCAGGAGGAGGACCGGGCGCTTGTCAAGGAAGCGATATACGAGTCAATTGAGAAAGGACGCGCAGAGTGCGAGATTTTTCTGAAGCGGACAGCGCGCTGGGTGCGTGTGACGCTGCGGCATGTATTTAAGAGCCGCTCAGCAGATTACTTTTTCTGCGAAGTGGTGAATACGACAGAGGAGCATCGTCTGACTGTGCAGCTTAACAATCTGATGGAGGAAGTCAACAAGCAGATCAATCTGCTTCCGGTCGGCGCATTCCGCTATGAGGCGGATGGAAAGCAGGAGTTTGCGTTTATCAGCGACGGCATGCTCTCCCTGCTAAAGTATCCGACGGTAGAGGCATTCCGCCGGAAATTTCACAATAACTTTCCGGAGATGATCTGCGCAGAAGACCGCGAGCGTGTGCTGCGGGAAATCGATGAGCAGATCGCGTGCACCGGCAGCTATGATTACTGCGAGTACCGTATTGAGACTGGAGATGGGACGCTGAAATGGGTGTACGACCATGGACGGCTTCTGACCGATGAAAACGGGAAAAAGTGGTTCTACGTTGTGATCGCGGATCTGGATCAGGTGAAACGGGAACGGCAGGAGAAGCTCTGGCAGGAGAAGAAATATCAGACGCTCGCGATGGTGCCGGGCGTGAACATGTTTGAGTATGACTGGGAAAGCGACTGCCTGCGGATGGACATGGTCAAAAAGAACGGTCGGCCGCGCACGATTTCTATAGAGCACTATCTGGAGCAAATGGATGCGTGCGGCTGGGCGGCAAAGGAGACAACGGAGGTCATTCGCAAGGCGTTTGAGGAGGCATCCCAGAAAGTCGTAAGCGGATCGTTCCGGTACGATGGACGCTTTGAAGGCGAGGAAATGCGGAATTACCGGTGCTTCTATGCAAGTGTTGCCGACGAGAACGGGAAAATTATCCGGATCGTCGGAAATGCGGCGAATATTGAGCAGGAGGCGCGGGAGATGTCTGGGTGGCGCGAACGTGCGCTGCGTGACAATATGACGGGGCTTTTGAATCATGATGCGACCATAGAGGCAATCCAGAGGCTGCTGTCGATCCACAGGGGCGGCGTGCTGATGATGCTGGATGTGGATAACTTCAAGCAGATTAATGATACGAGGGGACATTTGTTCGGCGATAAGGTGTTGAAGCAGATTGCAGGGCTTTTGGCAGAAAAATTCCGCAAGACGGATGTCGTTGGCCGGTTCGGCGGGGACGAGTTCGCCATTTTCCTGCCGGAGGTGGGCGACCGTGATTTCGCTGCGGAGAAAGGACAGGAGGTTGCCGAGGCGCTGAAGAGTATCGAGATTGCGGAAAACAGGACAGTACATGTGAGCATTGGCATTGCGGTAGATGATACCGGCGAAATTTCTGCGGAGAAGCTGCTGAATCAGGCAGATACGCTGTTGTATGACGCGAAGGCAAAGGGGAAAAACTGCATACGAATGGAATAAACGATTGCAGTTTAACAATCAGGCAGGGAGGCATGTCCACTTCTCTGGATATTGGCTGAGCTGATATGGAACAATAGAAGTATAGATGGGAAGAAATGGTGCATACTAAACAGAGAGTCATCTTGTTAAGGTTTGGCTGGCCTGGCCCGGGAGTAAGTCTGGATGTATCGGAGGGAGTTAGACGGGCTTTTCCAGGCAGAGGCTGGCTGGCCTGCAGCGTTATTTCAATATGGGGCGGCGGATTGCGCAGGGTGGAACGCCGTTTCCTAAAAGAAAAAGGAGACGTGTCATGAAGGACAAAGTGTTTGGTGTACTCCAGCGGGTAGGGCGCAGCTTTATGCTGCCGATTGCGATTCTTCCGGTCGCTGGACTGCTGCTCGGACTGGGCAGTTCCTTTACGAATGAGACAACGATAGAGACGTACCGCCTGGGGCGGATTCTGGGAGATGGTACGGTGCTTCACGCGCTGCTGGTAATCATGAATGAGGTCGGCAGCGCGATTTTTGACAATTTGCCGATTATTTTTGCGGTCGGTGTTGCGATTGGCATGGCGAAGCGGGAAAAGGAGGTTGCCGCTCTGTCAGCGCTGATTGCCTTTTTTGTGATGCACGTGGCGATCAATGGTATGCTGGTTCTGACCGGGCGGATCCTGGATGACGGATCGATTGCCCCGGAGGTGCTGGAGGGTACGATCGCATCTGCATGCGGCATCCCGACTCTTCAGATGGGCGTGTTCGGCGGTATCATAGTCGGAATCGGCGTGGCGTCGCTGCACAATCGGTTTCATCGGATCGAGCTGCCGAGCGGGCTTTCCTTTTTCGGAGGTTCGCGGTTTGTTCCGATTATATCGACGCTGGTCTATCTGTTTGTCGGAATCCTCCTGTATTTTATATGGCCTGCGGTGCAGAATGGCATTTACGCGCTGGGGGGTCTCGTGACTGGGACAGGCTATTTTGGGACACTGATCTTCGGTATCGTAAAAAGGGCGCTGATCCCGTTCGGACTGCATCATGTCTTCTATATGCCGTTCTGGCAGACAGCAGTTGGCGGGACGATGGAGGTCGGCGGTCAGCTCGTACAGGGCGGACAGAATATCTTTTTTGCTCAGCTTGCAGACGCGGCAAATATCACACATTTTTCTGCAGACGCGACAAGGTATTTTTCCGGTGAGTTTATTTTCATGATATTTGGCTTGCCGGGCGCAGCGCTTGCGATGTATCAGACCGCGCGTCCGGAGAAACGGCGGCAGGCGGGAAGCCTTCTGTTCTCTGCGTCGCTCGCCTGCATTTTCACAGGAATCACAGAGCCGCTGGAGTTTTCCTTCCTCTTTGTTGCACCGATACTGTTCGCGGTGCAGGTAATTCTGGCAGGAAGCGCCTACATGATCGCACATATGCTGAATATTGCAGTTGGGCTGACGTTCTCAGGCGGATTCATTGACCTGCTGCTGTTTGGAATCCTGCAGGGGAACGCGAAGACGGGCTGGCTTCGGATTCTGCCGGTCGGTGCGGTGTATTTCCTGCTGTATTATCTGATTTTTCGGTATCTGATTCGCAAGTTCGATCTCAAGACACCGGGCCGTGAGGAAGAGGACGGTGAGACGCGGCTGTATACGAAAGCGGATGTCAATGCGAGAAGGAACGGTTCGCAGGGAACAGGGGCTGCTGGTGCGCAGGGCAGCGGGAACGTGCCGGAGGGTTATTCTGTTTCTGCGCAGATTGTCCGGGGGCTTGGCGGGGCGGCAAACATTGAGGATGTCGACTGCTGTGCGACGCGTCTGCGCTGCACGGTTGTAGATCCGTCGCTGGTCCAGACCCCGGTACTCAAGGGGACCGGAGCCTCCGGCGTACTGAACCGGGGGAAGGGAGTACAGATCATTTATGGCCCGCAGGTCACGGTGATCAAGTCCAATCTGGAAGATTATCTTGCGTCCGGCATGGAGGAATATGAGCCGGAATCTGAGTGGGATGAAGGGCCGGTATTGGAAGCGGAGCATGGGGGGAGGCTTATGAAGCGAGTTTCGGAGCGGGAAACTGTAGGGAAAACGACACGGAGAGATGAACTGGACATGGATCTTGCAGAGCATGATGCGAGAGAGGGCGCTGGCAGCGAAGCGGCGGAGCCAGATGGCTCTGACACGTCGACATTGGGTGCAGACAGGCAGCACAGAGGGCACATGGCACAAAGGAAGAATGGGCAGAATGAACAGAATAGAACAGCGCAGGGCGCCGGGATCGTTGTCTGCAGTCCAGTGACCGGAATTGCAGCCCCGCTTTCGACCGCTCCGGATCCAGCGTTTGCCGAGGGAATGGTTGGAGACGGCGCAGTCGTCACACCAGAGGACCCGGTCATCTGTGCGCCGGACGACGGGAAAGTCGAGATGGTGTTTGCGACAAAGCACGCGGTTGGCTTCCGAACAGACTCCGGGCTGGAACTTCTGATCCATGTGGGAATCGATACCGTGCAGCTGAACGGCAAGGGCTTTGAGACGTTGGTGCGGGAGGGACAGCATGTCAAAAAGGGCACGCCGCTTCTGGTAGCGGATCTGGACTACCTGAAAGCATATGCACCTTCCACGGTCACTCCGGTTCTGTGCACTGGTCTTTTGGATGGCCAGCGGGTACGTCTGCTCGCGGACGGAGCAGTACGGGCAGGGGAGCCGCTGTTCGAGATTTACTGATAGTTACAGGCTGGCTGAACTGCAACTTCACGAATGCATTTCTCGTTGGTTTAGACGAACTCCCCCATTGAAAAATACACTTTCTTACAGTATAATAAGAAAGTGCGTGTACGCCGAAAGGGTGAAAATACTTTTCCTGTGCGTGAACAGCAACCAGTTTCTATATCGGTACGTGTGATGTGGACACGTACATTTGCAATACGGGGAGGAATGAAAAAAATGCAAAAGGATCTCACAAAGGGCAGTGTCTGGAAGGTTCTGGTCCAGTTTTCGCTGCCTTATCTTTTGTCCTGTTTTCTGCAGACCTTTTACGGGCTTGCAGATCTCTTTATCACGGGGCAGTTTAATGGAGCCGCACCGATTTCTGCGGTGTCTATCGGAAGCCAGGTGATGCACATGATCACGGTGATCATCGTCGGTCTGGCGATGGGCTCGACAGTCACAATCAGTCAGGCGGTGGGTGAGAAGAATGGGAAAAGGGCGGGAAGAGGCGTCGGAAATACAGTGACGCTGTTCCTTCTGTTTTCCGTGGCGCTGACTTTGGCGCTGCTCCTGTGTGTGAATGGGATTCTCACGCTTATCGCAGTCCCGCCGGAGGCAGTCAGCCAGACACGGCTCTATCTGATGATCTGCTTTGCAGGAATTCCGTTTATTACTGCCTACAACATCATCAGCTGCATCTTCCGCGGGATGGGGGATTCTAAAAGCCCGATGTATTTTATTGCCGTTGCGTGCGTGCTGAATATCGTGCTGGATTTCCTGTTCATCGGAGGTTGCGGGATGGGTGCGGCTGGCGCGGCGCTCGGCACCGTGATTTCTCAGACTGTGAGTGTCCTTGTGGCGCTATGGGCTATCCGGAGAAAGAATTTTGGCCTTGCGGTTACGAAGGAGGATTTGCGTCCGGATCCGTCCTGCATGGGGAATATCCTGCGAATCGGAGTGCCGATTGCCTTCCAGGACGGTTTCATCCAGGTGTCCTTTATGATGATCACGATCATCGCAAATCACCGCGGCGTTGTGGCGGCGGCGAGCGTCGGGATTGTGGAGAAAATCATCAGCTTTGTATTTCTGGTGCCGTCCGCGATGCTCTCCTCAATTTCAGCGATCGCGGCGCAGAATGTCGGGGCAGGGAAGTACCGCAGGGCAACGCAGACGCTTGGCTACGGCATCGGGATTTCTGTCTGCTTCGGCGCGCTTGTGGCGGTCATCTGCCAGATCGTTCCCGGGCAGATTCTGGGATTGTTTACGGATGAGACAGAAGTCATCCGGATGGGCAGCCAGTATCTGCGCTCCTACATATTTGACTGTATGGCGGCGGGCATCCACTTCTGCTTCAGCGGTTATTTCTGCGCATATGGGTACTCCGGACTGTCATTCCTGCAGAATCTTGCATCGATTGTGCTTGTCCGCGTCCCGGGAGCCTATCTCGCTTCAAAGCTGTATCCGGATACGCTTCTTCCCATGGGCATGGCAGCCCCGCTCGGTTCACTGCTGTCTGCGCTGATCTGTGTCGTTTTCTTTGTTTGGAAGCGAAAACAGTTGCTGCCGGGAGATACGGGGGAGAAGGAGTCTTAGAGGAGATGAGGGAAAAAAGAAGGCTGCTGTTTGCAGGTATATGGAAAAGAGATTGTGAGAATAGAAAATAAAGAGCAGGGGAGATGCAGTTGTTTACTTTGTGGATGTTTTTTTTGGCACTACTGATGGCTGTAATTCTGGGAGGGCTTTTCTGGATAACGGGAAGATACCTGTCCTTTTGGGGACTTGCAGGGAGAGTAAAACATAGCCGGATGCTGCGTTTCGGCCTGACGCTGCTATTCGAGGTGATTTGCCTGAAGTCGCGAATGGCTGCGTTGGCTGTCCTTCATTTGCTTGCGATCTTTGCACTGACAGAGCTGGCTGTCTTTCTGATCCGGCGTATGAGAAGGAACAGAGGGAGCAGACGCAGACGTCTGTTTGCGGGAAAGATATATCGCAGCGGCGTCGTTCCGATCCTTCTGACCGGGCTGTTTCTGGGATACGGATACAACAATATGCAGCACATTGCCAAAACGGAATATACGGTCAGCTCGGATAAGCTGTCGGGTGATTATAAGATTGTTCTGATCACGGATACGCACTATGGCACGATTCAAGATCCATCTGTTCTGAAAAGTGCAGTGGAAGAGATCAGCGGGCAAAAGCCGGATGTGGTGATTCTTGGCGGGGATATTGTGGAGGAAGGGACTTCAAAGGAAGCAATGGAGGAAGCATTTTCCGTGCTCGGCAGTATTGAGAGCCGCTACGGAATTTATTATGTGTATGGAAACCATGACCGGCAGCTTTATACCAGAGTGCGTGCCTACACAGAAGACGAGCTGGCAAATGCAATCGAACAGAGCGGAATTGAGATTTTGAATGACCGGGTGATTCCGGTAAATGAGGAGATTGTGCTGGCAGGGCGTGAGGACGTCGCAAAGGCTTCGGGGCGGAAGCCTTTAGAAGAATTGCTTGGGGAAGCTGACAGGGACCAGTTTCTCATCGTGGCGGATCATCAGCCGGTGGAGGCGGAAGAAAATGCCAAATTGGGCGTCGATCTGGAGCTGGCGGGTCATACGCATGCCGGACAGATTTTCCCGGTTGGCGTGATCAATGAACTGACCGGGTTCAATTACGGCGCGTATCAGGTAGGGGACTGTACGGTCATTGTATCTTCCGGCGCGACCGGCTGGGGCTTTCCTGTTCGTACGCAGAAGCACTGTGAATATGTGGTTATCTCATTGGAGAAGGAATCAGACACATAGCTGGCTGCGGAGTTTGCTTGTCTCAATTGCCAGGAAATTTGGCAAACTTTCTTGCTTGTAAACAAAGGACTGTGGCAGGGATAATTCCAGAAATGCTGCGTTTCCAGGTTATGTGTGTTCGCAGGATTGTCCACATGGCACGGAACTTATTGAGCAATATTTTGTATTTGCTCATTTATAGTGATCAGGATGAAATATGCGAACAGGGGAATCGCCTGAAAAATTCTTTGGGGCGGATAAAAGAGGGATTTCCGGGACAGACTAATAGGATCGTTCAGAGTTTGTGCAAAGGATTTGCAGGGTAAAGAGAGAAGGGAGTGTGACAGCTATGCAGAAATTGTTTTACGGCGGGGATATTTTGACCATGAGGGACGAGCGGGATGCGCCGGAGGCGGTGCTGGTGGACGAGGGCAGGATTGTCTATGTCGGCGCGCAGGAGGCAGCCCGAAGGCTGGCGGGTGAGGAAGCTGAATTAGTGGATCTGAAAGGGAACACATTGATGCCGTCTTTTATTGATCCGCACAGCCATATCGCCATGTACGCACAATTTTCTTCGTTTGCAGATCTCTCAGAGTGTGAGAGTTTTGATGATATTCTGGATGTGTTGAGAGCCTGGCTGAAGGCGCATCCGGTAAGTGAGGATGGCGCGGTGATGGCGCACGGATACGACCACAATTTTCTGAGGGAGGGAGCACATCCGACGGCAGACGTGCTCGACCAGGTATCGGATCGGATTCCGATTTGCCTGTTTCACACCTCCGGTCACATGGCAGTGGCTAATACACCGCTGCTCGCTGCCTGCGGTATTACAAGAGATACCAGAGAACCAAAAAGCGGAAGGATCGGGCGCTATGCAGACGGGACGCCGAACGGCTACCTGGAAGAACTGGAGGTCATGACACCGGTTCTGATGACGGTATTCTCCAGAATGAACATGGATCCGGTGCGGCAGATGGCAGAGGTGCAGGATGTCTATCTGAAGTATGGGATCACCACAGCGCAGGACGGCGGGGCGACACCGGAAAGCGTAGAAGACTTTCTGAAGATGGCAGATAGCGGACTGTTCAAGATCGATGTGGTGGCCTATGTGCTCAGTGACGAAAAGGGAATCGGGCCGCTGCTTGCGGCTCATCCGGAGGCGGCAGGGGCTTACACGAACCGGTTTCAGATCGGAGGAGCAAAAATCATTCTGGATGGTTCCCCGCAGGGGAGAACGGCATGGCTTAGCAGCCCGTATGAGGGAGAAGAAGAGTACCGTGGGTATCCGACACATCCGGATGAGGTGGTGGAGGGGGCGGCAAGAGCCGCCATCAAAGGAAATTACCAGCTGCTGGCTCACTGCAATGGGGATGCGGCGGCGGACCAGTATCTGCGCTGCTACAGGAAAGCGCTGGAGAAGGCGCGCGATTCCCGGGAGGATCAGCGGATGTCCGTGATAGAGTGCCAGCCAATCGGTAGCGCTCGGAAAGCGGAAATGCCAGGGGAGGATTTGCGTGCGTCCGTGATACAGTGCCAGCCAATCGGTAGCGCTCGGAAAGCGGAAATGCCAGGGGAGGATTTGCGTCCGGTCATGATTCACTGTCAGACGGTCCGGGATGATCAGCTGGATGAGATGAAGGAGATCGGAATGATCCCTTCGATGTTTGTTGCGCACACCTACTACTGGGGAGATGTGCACGGGAAGAATCTCGGGTGGGAGCGTGCCGCGCGGATCAGCCCGGTGCGGTCTGCTCTGGATCGCGGCCTGCCTTACAATTTCCATCAGGACTGCCCCGTATTGAAGCCGGATATGATGCAGACCGTCTGGTGCGCGGTAAACCGGCGGACGAAAAAGGGCGTGAAGCTCGGAGAAGAACAGTGCATCTCTGCCTTTGATGCATTGAAGGGAGTTACCATTAACGCGGCCTACATGTATCATGAGGAAGCGCGCAAGGGAACACTGGAAGCTGGAAAGCTGGCTGATCTGGTCCTGCTGGACCGGAATCCATTGAAGGTGGATCCGATGGAGATCCGGGACATTACCGTTCTGGAGACGATCAAAGAGGGCGTGACGCTCTACCGGAGGGAATAAAAATGCTCTAAATAGTTCTCTCCCGGCCATGCGAGACCTTATGGCCGGAAAGTTATTTAGAGCATGCAGCAGATAGTATGATGCCGGGGGCAGAAGGTCGCTCACCCACTTACGTACAAGCGCGACGTGAATGCTGGTATCATATTATGGGGTTTTCAAATTCCCGTTTGCCGGATTATTCAGAAGAGTTCCCTCCGCGTCGAACCGGGAGCCGTGGCAGGAGCAGTCCCAGGAATGCTCCGCTGCATTCCATTTCAGGGCACAGCCGAGGTGCGGGCATCGTTTCTTTGACAGAGAGAGCAGTCCGGCAGCTGATTCGCAGAGATTTATGAAAAGCTGCGGCTTCAGCATATTCCGGGATGGGTCAAATACGGGCGCGTAGCAGTTTTCTTCGCCGGTAACGAGATCTGATAAAATCATGGCCGCAGCCATGGCCGAAGTCATTCCCCATTTGCTAAAGCCGGTTGCGACAAAGCATTCCGGCATTCTTTTGGAATAGCGTCCGATGTAGGGGATGCCGTCCAGCGACATACAATCCTGTGTTGCCCAGGCATATTTCTCTCGGGCTTCGGGATAATGCTCTGTGGCGAAGCTTCGAAGCTCCTGCCAGCTACCGCCTGTTTTGCCTGTCCGGTGCGATCCCCCGCCAATCAGCAGGAGCTCCTGATAGCTGCGGAAGGAAAGTCCGTTTTGCGCCTCATCAATGTACATAGCCGGAAGCGTAGGAGCATGTTCCAGGGCAATCACATAGGAGCGATGCTGGTACAGCTTCATAAAGTACATTCCATGCTTGTTGTCGATCGGAAAGTGCGTGGCAAAGATCAGCTTTTGAAAGTGGATGCTGCCTTTTTCGGTGACGGCCGTGTGCGCGGACAGTTCTTTGACGAAGGTATGCTCGCAGATAGTTAAATTTTCTGCGATCCGCGAAAGAAATTTCAAGGGATGAAATTGTGCCTGGTGTCCGAAGCTGACTGCTCCGGCAGTCGGAAATGGCAGTTCTGTTGTCTCGATGAGTTTTGCGGGAAAGCCCAGCTTCCACAGTGCCGCAGTCTCCCTCTCCAGCTTTTTCCTGTCATCCATTGCATATACGCAGGCAGTCTTCTCTTCAAAATCACAGTCGATACCAGAACAAAGCTCAAAGTAAGTGTTCACAGCGTACTGATTTGCTTCGAGATACATTTGCGCCCGCTCCATCCCGATGCTTTGCAGAAGCTTATCATAAATCAGGCAATGCTGGGCCGTGATTTTGGCTGTTGTATTTTCTGTGACACCGGAGCAGATCGTGCGGCCCTCCACGAGAAGATAATCCACGCCTTTTTGCTGGAGGAAGTATGCACACAAAATTCCGGTGATTCCTCCGCCAATGATCAATACCTCTGTCTTTGCGTTGCCCTCCAGTGCCGGAAAATGCGGCATCCGGGCACTTTCTGTCCAAATCGAAACCATAAAATCTCCTCCCTGGCTTTTTCCGATAGTATGCGCAGGGAGGAGAGTTTCATGCGAGAATCCTTATTATCAGAAAGACTTACCAAGACAATTCACTTCACCATTATTGAGTCCGCATTTTTTATAGAATTCAACATTCTCATTAATTGAAATAAGCTCTAAAGTATTTATATTCTTTGCTTTCAGTTGTTCCTCTAAAGCATTGATCAACCTGCGTCCAACTCCTCTTTTTTTCCATTCCGGAACTATAAAAAGCTCCGAAACAAAAAACATATCATAATCTGCATAGGGCTCTACGAACCCAAGTATCCCTCCGATGATTTCTCCTTTTTCTACAGCAGCCAATCCAAGGGATTCAAATCCTTGTAAAATTGATTTAACTCTTCTTAGCGCCCTATCCTCAGTCCACTTCTCATTCCAGGGCTCTTCAGAATATGCCTTTCCCATTGCTTCTGCAAGACCTGAAATATCATTCTGATTTGCAATCCGTATATCCATCTATTTTCCTCCTGCAAAATAGCAAAATCAAATTGTTCAAACAATCGTTTTTTGCATTCTATCATACAATTCTGCTTATGACAATTTAACCGAGTGTATCTGATTCATCACCTGACATTACGGCATAAATTTTCAGGCGCCGGGAGAGCTTCGCAGCTGTCTGCTTCGGTCTTCTGGCACCTGTTATGCCTAGTCAGTCCTTTCCCGGCGCTGCAGGCGGATGCCATGCAAAAGCAACAGGGTGCAGGAGAGCAGCAGAGACACCGTAAGGATGTACAGAAAGTCCCGCGGCATGGAATAGGAGATGGTATGCGTGCCCTGGATGATCAGATGCCCGAGCAGGTAGGAGGCCGGGAAGAGCCGGATACGCTCAATCCAGATGCGGGCGGAGTCTCTGCGCCGGAAGAGGAACCAGAGGATGGTGAGCAGGAACAGAGCAAGCGACGCGATGGCGAAATAGTATCCAAGAACGAGCCTCGGTGTGGAAATGCTCCCGGAGTCTGCCGGCTCCTGTCCGTAGATGCAGACATTTTGTTCCATATTATTTGATGTGTAGTAGACGACAAAGGGCTGTCCGCCCTCTGGCTTCAGCGTGACGGACTGGGCTCCTCGATTGGCGAACCATCGGTCCCAGAGGGAATCCCATGCCTCAATTTCATAGGAAAGAGAAGCGTTGCCGTCCGGATCCGTGCAGCGTGTATAGCGATAACATGTCACCTGATCCGCAAAGGTAATCGTCACACTTTGATCTGGATTTTCTTTGACCGACAACAGGCCTTCGGAGTAAGGAAAATACTCCGGAGAGGTTGCTGCCGCAAAGGCAGAAACGAGAATCGCAGCAACAAGCATTGCAGTAAGAAGGATCGTCTGCAGCTTTTTGCGGAGCAGAGATTTCCGGAGCGTCTGCAAAGGGAGCATTTCTTCCTTTGAAATACTGACAGAATCAGATTCCGCCATGTGTGCATGGACCTTGCGGCATGCGGCGCAGGTTTTCAGATGCGCTTCCACAAACTCAGCGGTGTCGCTGCTGACAAGGTGCTCCACATAGAGCGGAAGAAGGTCGCGGATGATATTACATTCATTTGTCATAGTCGTTTTCCTCCAGTCTTTCTATGATTTTAGCTCTGGCGCGGTGGTAAGTGACGCAGGCCCAGTTCTCGGACTTTCCAAAAATCTGCCCGATCTGCCGGAAGCTAAGCTCTGCGAACACTCTCCACATAAATACTTCTTTATAGGGCTCCGGAATCGTGTGCAGCACTTCCCGGATCTGCCTTGCATCCTCACGGCGGACCAGCAGTTCCTCCATGGATGGCTCTTGCGAGGGAGAGCGCAGCAGCTCTCCGCTGCCAGGATATTCTGTTTTTGCTTCCCTTTTTAAATAGGAGAAGTAGGTGTTTTTCGCTATCTGGCATAGCCATACGCGTATGTTGCAGTCGCCGCGGAACTGGTTGAGCGCATGTATTGCCTTGAAAAATGTCTCGCTGGTGAGTTCCTCTGCGAGTGAACTGTCATTGGTAAGTCGTCGCAGGTAGGAGAAAACATCCTGAAAATATGCGCGGTAAATGTCTTCAAATTCCGTCACCTTTCCACCTCCTTTCGCAGATAAGACTTCTGTAGCAGGAAAATCTTACAAACTTTTGAAAAAATATTGGAATTGAAAGATTTGCAGTGAGCTGTATGCAGGCTACAGGCAAAGGAGAGGCATATCCGCTACAGTAGAAGTATAAGGTATACCAGAGCTTTTGAGAATATAGAATTTTGATTTGCTGTGATTCGTGGGAATGATAGATCTCAATCAGATTTGGGATTGCAATTTAATAAGAGCAGTGTTATTCTGACAATAACGTCCATTACAGTTCAGCTTCCAAGGCCATTTCGATAACGTTATCCGAACCTGTCATTTAAGCACAGTTAGTGTGGGGCAGTTCTCACAGGCTTTTCCATAGGCACTTTGTGCTGGAATATGCTGGTTTACAGAATGTCATTGGCTAGGCAGCTGTAATTAGTAGTTCATAAAAGGGGAATATGGTATGTCCAGTGGAACGGAGAAAGACAGGCAGTTTGGCAGATATGAGGAAGAGGACGAGACGCCCAGGAAAATAGGGCGGCTGCAGGAGAGCAGAAAGAAAAATGAGATGCCAAGGCGATCGGAGCGGTTGCGTGACCGTGAGAAGAAGAATGATGCGTTAAGACGCACAGAGCAGGTGCAGGAGAGCAAAAAAAGCGGCGAAGTATCCGAAGAAGTGGAATGGCTGCAGGAGCGTAAAAAAAGACGGCAGCCCCACAGGTCAGAGTCACAGAACTCGAAGCGAAGGCCAGGAAAAGGCTGGCTGCTTCTGGGGCTTTTGGAGCTGGCGGCGGCGCTTGCATATCTTGGCATACTGGCAGGAGTACTCCATCCATGGACGTATCAGACCGGGCAGGAATATACGAACGAGGCAATTGAGGCTGCGCAGAATTTCGTGGAGGCGAGTCTGGGGCAGGCTGCAGGGACAGACGGGAATGCGCAGCTGCAGGGGGATGATGCAGCAGAAGGCGGAGCTATGACTGGCGCTGAAGTAGAGACAGAGCAGGGCATTGTATTTGCGCCGCACAGTGTTCCCTCGACAGCGCCGTCCAATCTGATTGCCTACACGGAGGTCCTGGACGGGGAGACCCTTTACAACAATGCGAATGGTTATCACGCGCGGGAAGAGATTACCTTCGGATTTGGGGAAGAGTATACGGATATTGATGGAGTCCTGACCTTCCGCGGCGACAATTTCCGCAACAGCCCGGCGTTTGGGTATGCGGAAATGACGGATTTCACCCTGAATGGGGTGTGGTCTAAGGATACGAGCGGTCTGACCTACAACGGCGCAAGCTGGAGCGGAAGCGGGTGGACTGGTCAGCCGTTGATTGTTACGTGGCCGGAAGAGACCAGGAAAGCGATGAACCTGTACGACTGGGCGAAGGAAAAGGAGGATCTGACGGAGGTGATCTATGCGTGCATGGATGGCTACGTCTATTTTCTGGAGCTGTACACCGGACAGGAGACGCGGAAGCCGATGTACCTTGGTTATACGTTCAAGGGATCAGGAGCGCTGGACCCGAGAGGCTATCCGATCCTGTACGTAGGAGCAGGGTATGACAGCAACGAAGGAACCGCGCGGGCTTTTATCGTCAACCTGCTGGACTGCAGTGTGATGTACACCTTCGGCAATCAGGACTCCTTCTCCCTGCGCGGCAACCTGAGCTACTTTGACTCCTCTGCACTGGTCGATGCGGAGACGGATACGCTGATCTATCCGGGGGAAAATGGGATTCTGTATCTGATCAAGCTGAATACGGCCTATGACGCGGCAGCGGGCACACTCACGGTCGCGCCGGGGCCGATTGTGAAGTGGCATTATTATGGTACAAGAACCAGCACAGGCTCCTACTGGGTCGGAATGGAAGACAGTGCGGTGATCTATGAAGGCTATCTGTTTATCGCGGACAACGGGGGCAACATGATGTGCCTGGATCTGAATACGCTGCAGCTGGTTTGGGTGCAGGATATCCTGGATGACTCCAACTCCACTCCGGTGCTCTCTGTGGAGGATGGGAAGCTCTACCTGTATGTGAGCACTTCCTTCCATCTTGGCTGGAGAAGCTCGGTATCCGCGACGATTCCGGTGTGGAAGCTGGATGCCGAGACTGGAGAAATCGTATGGCAGAAGGATTACGAGTGCTATACAGAGGATGGCGTCTCCGGGGGCGTCCAGTCCACGATCGCAGTTGGAAAAGAGGGGCTGTCAGACTACCTCTATGTGACAGTTGCCAGAACCGGGGAGCTGTATGGCGGAGTCCTCGCCTGCCTGAACCGGCACACCGGAGAAAAGGTCTGGGAGCACCGCGCCTATTATGCGTGGTCGTCGCCTGTCTGTGTCTACAATTCGAACGGGACCGGCCGGGTGCTCTACTGTACCTGTGATGGAAACATGTATCTGCTGGACGGGATCTCCGGGGAGGTGCTGAGCACGCTTTCCCTCGGCAACGGCGCGATCGAGGCGACACCGGCAGTCTTCAAGAATTATGCAGTCGTGGGAACCAGGACGTGTAAGATCTGGGGCGTGGAGCTGAAGTAGGCAGATATGAGAAAGTCTTGCGTGGGATCGGAGAATGAAGGAGCCAGATTTTGAGGGCGTTGCGAGCGTTGACTTTCAGGAAACGAAAAGGTATACTGGTGAAAACAGTAAAGTGGTATTCCTCAGGTATCGGTAGGAGTGATAAAATGGCAGTTATGAAAAAGAAACTTCCGATCGGGATTGAGTGTTTTGAAAAATTGAGAATTGAAGATTTCTATTTTATAGATAAGACAACTCTGATTAAGGACTTACTTCAAAACTGGGCGGAAGTAAATCTTTTTACACGCCCAAGAAGATTTGGAAAGTCCCTGAACATGAGCATGCTGAAAAGCTTCTTTGAACTGGGGTGCAGGAAAGAAATTTTCGATGGCCTGGCGATCTCGAAAGAGACCACTCTGTGCGAGGAGTATATGGGTCAGTTCCCAGTGCTGCTGGTTTCCTTGAAAAGCGTCAATGCGGGAACGTATGAGAAAGCCCGCGATATGGCGATTCAGATTATAAACAGCGAGGCGAGACGCTTTCAGTATCTGCTGGACAGTGAGCGGCTTACCGCTTATGATAAGCAGGCGTTTGCTGCAATGCTGCAGCCGGACATGAGCGAGGCAGTTCTGTGCAGCAGCCTGAAGGTTCTCTCGGAACTTCTGGAAAAGCATCATGCCCGCAAGGTAATTCTTTTGATTGATGAGTATGATGTGCCGCTGGCAAAGGCGTTTGAGCGCGGATACTATGATGAGATGGTGCTTCTGATCCGAAATATGTTTGAGCACGCGCTGAAGACGAACGACAGTCTGAGGTTTGCGGTACTGACCGGGTGCATGCGCATCTCAAAGGAGAGCATTTTTACCGGACTGAATAATCTGAAGGTGCTGTCGGTAGCAGAGGTGCAGTTCGATGAGTACTTCGGGTTCACAGACAGAGAAGTGAGGGAGATGCTGGAGTATTATGACCTTCTGGATCATTATGAGGAGGTCCGGGAATGGTACGATGGCTATCAGTTTGGAAATGTAGAGGTATACTGCCCCTGGGATGTGATTAATTACTGTGACGCACTGCGGGCGGATCCGGATGCGCAGCCAAGGAATTACTGGTCGAATACCAGCAGCAATGAGGCGGTGAAGCGTTTCCTGCAGGAAGCGGATAAAGGCGCCACCAGGCGCGAGATTGAAAAGCTGATAGCTGGCGAGGTGATTACAAAGGAAATCCATCAGGAGTTGACGTATCAGGATATGTATGCATCCATAGAGAACTTGTGGAGCGTCCTGTTCACCACAGGATACCTGACACAGAGGGGAAAGCCGGACGGGGACAGTTTCCGCCTGGCAATTCCGAATATTGAGATCCGGAAAATTTTCACGACGCAGATCATGGAACTTTTTAAAGAGAATGTGCCGAAAAATGGAGAGGCGTTAAGAAATTTCTGCCAGGCATTGAAGGCTGGAGATGCGGAGCGCGTGGAAACATTGCTTGGGGATTATCTGAAGCGGACGATCAGCATTCGGGATACGTTTGTGAAAAAGCAGATGAAGGAAAATTTCTACCATGGCATTTTGCTCGGAATCCTGAGCTTTCAGGAGGATTGGAGTGTCTCCTCCAACAAGGAATCAGGAGACGGGTACAGTGATATTCTGGTGGAGATGGACGAGGATGGGGAAGGGATTGTCTTCGAACTCAAGTATGCAGAGGACGGAAGGCTGGAGACGGCCTGCCGGGAAGCCCTGGAGCAGATCGAACGGAACCGGTATGAGGAAGAACTGCGGGACGAGGGTGTGGAAGTGATCCTGAAATATGGGATTGCTTTTTATAAGAAGAGGTGCAGGGTGATGCTTGCGGATGGGGCTAAGTGAGAGACGAAATAAATGGTGAAGGAAATTTTGCAGGAGCTGGAGAACGGGGACAGATGCACCTTGATAAGGTATCAGTGAACGTTATGCAATCAACGCTAAGGAGGATTAGGTATCACGTTTACCGTTACATTATAGACTTATCTTTTTGTATGGCAGTTGTCACATTATAACGGAAATTCATGGGGAAGGAGTAGAGGTTTAACGTGAGAAAGGTGTTGTATGCAGGGCTGGTTGTTTTTTGTTGCAGTTTGCTTGGAGCAAGCGGCGTGAACGCATCGGATGATTTTCCGGAAAATATAAAGATGTGGCTGGTGCAGGAAGCGCTGGACACGGTGGAAAATGGGCTGCAGGAGGTTCAGGAGGAAGTGATCTCGCTGTATACGGCAAATGAAGAAGTATACGCAGAGGCGAAGGAGTGTCTGGACGCAGCGAAGGGAGAAGCGCCGGAGCAGGCAATACTCTTGTACCTGACGGAAAGCCTTGAGGAGTATAACAAGAGTGCTTTGACAAGAAAAGTATCAGAATCATTCGGGACAGTTCTGGTAAATGGTTTATCGGAATCTACTGCTGAGTTAGCAGGCGGCGTGATTCTTTCCAATTTATGGAATTCTTATTGCACACCGATGAATATGCCAGAGGAGATGCCTCCGGAGGTGTGTGTGATTCTGGACTACAGGGATGCGTCATGGGTTGTGAACTTTACTGCAAATGATCAGAATATATTGAGCAGAAAAGTAATTGCGATATCGGAGCCCTGGTCCAATGCGTGGCGGGATGATTTGGCTCAAAGGGAATTTGCGTCTATGTTTGGAGCGCTTTCAGAATCAGTGGTCAGCTATAAAGAATTCTGTGACTATGAAACGATCGAGACGCCCAGTTTTTTGCCAGGTAAGGAAGTCCCGGAAGGAGATTCTTTTTACAAATGGGCAGCAGAGAAGATGACCTCTGATATGGTGCTCTTTTACCAAAATGGCAATCGTCTGGGTTTGCCGGAAGCTGTTATGGAGTATGCGGAACGCTGGCTGGATGCCAGTGCAGATGGGTGTCAAAAAATACTGGTCTGGGATCAATTGTCAGGAAGGGCGGCAGAGATTCTGGAAAGTGCCAGAGCGCTTTCAGATCATACATCCATTTCTGTTAGTGAGTTATATTCTGCTGTTTTATCCTCTTACGCGGCACAGTCCGGGGCAGAATATCTGGCATTTGTGGGAGCTGTCAGCAATTCTGGCGTTTACAGGAAGCCGGAAGGGATTTCAGGTGAGCATCTGCTGCTTGCAGAGTATGCAGACGGGAATGGCTTATTCCTGAGTATTGTGGAGATGGGGGAGTATGTGCAGGTAGTTTCTATGCCGGCTGCGTGGCAGGATATGCAGGAGCTGGAAGCGTATTTTGGAGGATGTGATTATACCCTATCCGTTGACTAAGAGGAGACGTCAGTTGGAATAGTCGAGAGAAACAAATTCGTATAGAGAAAATGAGGGTGCTGCAAAAATGCGGAAAGCTGCAAGCTATGGTACGCCAGTTGGTCAAATACCTGAACTTGTGTCTGGACTGTATTTTGCAGCATCCTCTTTTTGCGAAGATGCAATAAGAACATTCGAGGTTACTGTTCACGCCAGCATCTAAATACATTTTATGCTTGCACATATTTAAATCTGTTTTAGAGAATTGTATGATATATGCGGCCAGTCGGTCTGGCTCATTTGTAATAGCGTTGCTGTCAGGAGCGATACCTCTGCTCGTTTTGCTGCTAATACAGCAGTCCTCCACACCCCGAAACAATTCGATTTCGGACCCGGTCTGTTATCAAGTGTGTGCAATGTGCACAAAATTTAAGTAATTTAATTATAAAAATGGTAAAAAAGCAGGATGGCCTATAAAAAAGGATTGTGTTCATGCCGAATTAGATTTATACTTGTTTGTATGAAAAGTCAGAATGAACGAAAATATTACGAAAGAGTTTACGAAAACGCATAATGGGAGGTCGAATCGCCTGCAATATAGGTGGTTTGAAGAGCAGAGCTTATGAAATATGGTAAAAAGAGAAGCGGATGGATGTGGGCGGGGTGCTTTGCAGCGCTTGTATCAATGTGTCTGGGGCAGTCGATGACCGGCAAGGCGGCAGAGTCTTTTACAGACAGTGCCGACAGCGGGCTGGAGATGCCCTCAGAGGCGGCTGCCAGCAGTGAGCTGGAAAAGCTTTCAGAGTCAGCTGTCAGC
Organism: Lachnospiraceae bacterium UBA7160; assembly: GCA_002491565.1. Classification (GTDB taxonomy): domain Bacteria; phylum Bacillota; class Clostridia; order Lachnospirales; family Lachnospiraceae; genus Choladousia. Next base: position 91,058 of record DKWE01000060.1, read on the forward strand.
AGTGAGCTGGAAAAGCTTCCAGAGTCAGCTGTCAGCAGTGAAACGGAAGATCTTTCGGAGGTGGCTGTCGGCAGTGAGACAGAAGCGCTTTTGGAGGCCACTGCCAGCAGTGAGCTGGAAGGACCTTCGGAGACTGCCGCCAGCGGTAAGCCGGAGGAGACTTCGGGAGCAGCCCGTATCCTTGCTCGCTATGAGGCAGAGGACGCAGCCTTTGCCGGGAATGTACATGCAGGCGACGGGTATGCCACGGGATTTCAGGAGGATGGCGACGCCTGTATTTTTTATGTGGAAGCGCCGGAAGATGGCTTTTACGATCTGCGATTTTCCAGTGCCGGAGCAGGAGGGTACAAGGAAAATACCGTCGCAGTAGACGGTGCATATGCCGGGAATCTGGTGACAGAGGGCAGTGAATTTGCCGAGTCCCAGGTCAACCGGGTCTGGATGGCGGCCGGTGCGCATGAGGTCTCGGTCACGAAGTTCTGGGGCTGGATCGATCTGGACTATCTGGAACTGCTCACGTCAGAGCCGATCCCGGATTCAGTCTATGAGGTTCCGGCAAGCCTGGTCAATGCGGATGCCTCCGAGGAAGCAAAGAGGCTGATGAGCTATCTCGCGGATGAGTACGGAGAACACTTTCTCTCCGGGCAGTACTGCGATACAGGCATGTATGGCAAGGAGTTTCAGGTCATCCAGAAGGTGACAGGAAAGACGCCCGCAGTACTCGGGCTGGATTTTATTGAATATACGCCGTCCCGTGTGGAGCATGGAAGCGCAGGACATGCGACGGAATACGCATTGGACTTCTGGGAGAAGGGCGGGATCGTGACCTTCTGCTGGCACTGGAATGCTCCTTCGAAGTATCTGACCGGAGAGTGGTACCGGGGCTTCTATGCAGACAGCACGGATATCGATCTTGCTAAGATTTGTTCTGGCGAGGATGCGGAAGGGTATGATTTGCTGATGCAGGATATCGATGCGATTGCACAGCAGCTTACGATTCTGCGGGACGCGGGCGTGCCGGTGCTGTTCCGGCCGCTGCATGAGGCGAGCGGCGGATGGTTCTGGTGGGGCGCTTCCGGGCCGGACGCGTACATATGGCTTTACCGGCTGCTCTATGACAAGCTGACGGAGGAATACGGACTGAACAATCTGATCTGGCTGTGGAACGGGCAGGCGAAGGAGTGGTATCCGGGTGATGAATATGTGGATATCATCGGTGAGGATATTTACCCGGGCGAGAAGGTCTACACCTCTCAGGTCAATAACCCAAAAGTCGAATAATCTA
>DKWE01000093.1:0-12470 GCA_002491565.1 Lachnospiraceae bacterium UBA7160
TCCCATTTTTTATGCATGGCTGAATTGTAACATACAAAACGTTACAGTTCCCCGCTCCGGTGGCAGGCGACGAGGCGGCCTCTCACTTCCCGGAGAGACGGCTCCTCTGTGCGGCACCGGTCTGTGGCGTAGGGGCAGCGCGTGTGGAACCTGCAGCCGGCAGGCGGTGTGATGGGGCTTGGAATCTCGCCCTCCAGCAGGGTCTTTTCCTCCCGCTTATGCGGATCTGCGATTGGGATGGCGTTCATCAGGAAGCGGGTATAGGGATGCACCGGATCCGCGTAGATCGTCCCGGAATCACCGATTTCACAGATCTTGCCAAGGAACATGACACATACGCGGTCCGAGATAAAGCGCACTACCGAAAGATCATGGCTGATAAACAGATAAGTCAGACCGTATGCCTGCTGGATATCCTTCAGCAGATTCAGCACCTGGCTCTGAACCGAAACATCCAGCGCTGAGACCGGCTCATCGCAGATGACCAGGGATGGGCGCAGCGCAATCGCGCGGGCGATTCCGATACGCTGGCGCTGACCGCCGGAAAACTGATGCGGATAACGGTACAGGAATTCCCGCGGTACGCCGACCGCGTCCATCAGTTCCAACACCCGCGCGGTCACTTCTTCCTTCGTGGAGCAAACCTTATGGGTGACTAGCGGCTCCGCGATAATATCCCGGACATTCATGCGCGGGTCAAGAGAGGCATACGGATCCTGGAAAATCATCTGCATCTGACGGCGGTACGGCGCGAACTGCGCCGGCTTCAGCGCCGTCAGCTCCACATCCTTATAATACACATGCCCGGCGGTCGGTCTGTGAAGCTGGATCAGGGTACGCCCAAGCGTTGATTTTCCACAGCCGCTCTCTCCGACCAGTGCAAGGCACTCGCCCTCATAAATCTCCATGCTGACATCGGAGACCGCATGCACGGCGCGCTTCCGGTCTACCTGGAACTCCTTCACCAGATGTTCACAGTGCAGCAGAACCTTCTTCTCACTCATGGCTTGCCTCACTTTCCAGGGAGCCAAAGCACCGGCTCGCATGCCCCTCCCTCAACTCATATAATTCCGGCCTTTCCGTTTCACAGCGCGCAGACGATTCCGGACAGCGATTGCAGAACGCACAGCCTTTCGGAAGGTGCATCAGATTCGGCACAACGCCCGGAATCGTAGAAAGCCGTTCTCTCTGCTCATCCAGACGGATAATCGAAGCAAGCAAGCCCTTCGTATACGGATGCGCCGGATGGTCAAACAGTGTAAAGACATCTCCCTGCTCGACAATCTTTCCCGCATACATCACATAGACATAGTCACACATCTGTGCGATCACACCGAGATTGTGCGAAATCAGCAGACAGCTCATCCCGCTGTTTTTGCAGAGCTCCTTGATTAATTTCAGGATCTGCGCCTCGATGGTCACATCCAGCGCGGTCGTCGGCTCATCCGCAATCAGCAGCTTCGGCTTGCAGACCATCGCCATCGCAATCATGACCCTCTGCCGCAGTCCTCCGGAAAGCTCGTGCGGATAACACTCATACCGCTTCTCCGGCTCGCTGATCCCTACCTGGCGGAAGACCTCAAGCACGCGGTTCTTCGCCTCTGTACGATCTACCTTCTGATGAACTAGGATCGCCTCGCGCACCTGCTTTCCAACCTTTACGACCGGGTTCAGGCTCGTCATCGGCTCCTGGAAAATCATACTGATGTCCTCGCCGCGGATCTTTCTCCGCTCCCGGCTGCCGAGCTTCGTCAGGTCACGGCCTTCCAGCAGGATCGTTCCTCCCGCGATGCGGCCCGGATATTTGAGCAGGTCCATAACAGACTTGGCTGTCATACTCTTACCACACCCGCTCTCCCCGACAATCCCTACAATCTTGCCGCGCGGCACGCGAAGCGACACGTCATCGACCGCTGGAGAGACACCCTTCCGGGTAAAAAAGTAGGATTTCAAATGGTTAATTTCCAGCAAACACTCTTCCATGACGTCCCTCCTCACGAATTTTTCAGATGCGGATCCAGTACATCCCGCAGGCCGTCACCCAAAAAGTTGAAGGCCAGCACTACCAGCATAATCGCCGCACTCGGCACAAGACTCAGCCACGGCGCATTGTAAAGGAACGTACGCCCCATATTTACCATCAGGCCCCAGGAAGAATTGGGCAGCTGCACGCCGATTCCAAGGAAGCTTAGGGAACTCTCCGAAAGAATCGCAGACGGAACATTCAGAGTAAACAACACGATCAGGGACGGAATGCAGTTCGGCAGGATATGCCGGAAAATGATAGCAACGTCCTTCACACCCATGCTGCGCGCTGCCTCCACGTATTCCGTCTCGCGCAGAGAGAGCGTCTCCGAGCGCACGACACGCGCCACGCTCGCCCAGTTTGTCACCGCCAACGCGATAAAAATACTCACAATGCCGTCGCCCATCGTATACATGATCACCATCGCAAGCAACAGCGACGGGAAGGACAGCACGACATCCGCAAGACGCATGATAACAGAGTCCGTGATGCCCCCGATATAGCCGCTCACCATGCCGAGCACCGCGCCGACCAGCATAGAAATGATAGTCGGGACAATGCCAACTACCAGCGAAACACGCGCACCATACAGCAGGCGGGTCAGCACATCGCGCCCAAGCTCATCTGTTCCGAGCAGGTGCTTCGAAGACGGCGGAGCAAGCCGCGCCATCAGATCCATCTCATCAAAATCGAACGGAGTCAGATAAGGTGCGAACACTGCGGCAAGAATAAACACCGCAATCACAACCGCTGAAAAGACCGCAAGCTTATTGTCCGCCGCCATGCGGCCCATCTTATCTTTTAATGTATCACTCTCTCCTAACTGGGCCGCGAGCGCTTCCTTCCGGTCAACCTCCTGCCCCGGCTGTTCTTTTTTCCGTCTCATGCTCACGCCCCCTTTCGAATCCGCGGATCCAGTACCGTATACAGACAATCTGCGACCAGATTGCCAAGAATCACAATCACCGTCGTAAACAGCACTGTCCCCTGGAGCAGCGGGATATCCCGGCTTGTGATCGCATCCACCGCAAGACGGCCAATCCCGTTAATCGAAAAGATTGTCTCCGTGATGACTGCTCCGGAGAGCAGGCTGGAAATCTGCAGCGCCATCATCGTGATGACCGGAAGCATCGCATTGCGCAGCGCGTGAAGAAAAATCACAGCCGGACGGCCAAGCCCCTTCGCCTTTGCTGTATCTATGTAGTCTTCCTGGAGCACCTCCACCAGCGTCGAACGCGTCAGACGCGCGATACTTCCCGCGCTGTTCCAACCAAGCGCCACTGCAGGAAGAATGAACCCGGTCCATTTCTCTACGCCGGAAATGCTGACCCAGCCCAGGCGGTAAGCAATCAGATACTGCAGTACCATCGCCACCATAAAGACCGGAATCGAGACGCCAAACAGGGAGAAGCCCATAAACAGGCGGTCCAGAATGCCGTCCTTCGTTACTGCAGCAACCACGCCGCAGAGAATGCCGATCATCCAGGCAATCGCTGCCGCGATGAGCGCAAGCTTCACGGTATTCGGAAATGCCGCTGCCAGAAGCTCCGTCACTGGCTTATGCAAGGTATAGCTCGTGCCAAAATTTCCGGTGCAGATATCCTTCAGATACGTCCAGAACTGTACATAAAATGGCTTGTCAAGATCCATCTCCGCTGTCAGACGCGCGATGGTCTCCGCATCCGCGTGCTCGCCCATCATCGTTGTAATCGCGTCTCCGGGGACGATCCGAAGGAGAATAAAAATTGCGAGTGATACGCAAAACAGCACCAGAAGCGTCTGCAGCACCCGTCTTCCTATATTTTTTGCCATACGGTCCTTATCCTTTCCGTTCCCGCTTCCCATTTTTACTGCGCATTTTGGGGAAACCGGGTCCTGCGGACTGCAGAACCCGGTCTGGTAAAACAAGCTTTAGTTCATGGTTACATCTCTTAAATAGAAGTCACTGTAGCCCGCCCAGTGCGGCTCATAATGTGCTACCTCATCGCTGATCGCATAGAAATGACTCAGTGCGTAAAGCGGCAGCCACTGATAATCCTCGTGGATAATCTTCTCTTCCAGAGCCTGATACTCCGCATAGCGCTCCTCGTCGTCGATGATGCTGGAAGCAGCCGCAACACGCGCGATGATATCCGCATCCTTGTAATTTACAGAACGAAGCACACAGTTCTCTGCGCTTCCAAAGAAGGTATACATGATATTTGCCGGATCGTTGTAGTCCATCGTCCAAGTTCCGAGGAAAGAAGCCATCTCGCCGGACTTTCTCGTTGCAAGCCAGCTCGACTCATCATACGTCTTGATCTCCGCGTTGATGCCAACTGCCGCAAGCTGCTGCTGCACAATCTGGTATACCATCTGCAGATTGGAGCTTGCCGTCGAATCCAGCGCCATCTCAAATGTTACCTGTCCTTCTGAATAGCCTGCATCCGCAAGCACCTGCTTCGCGCCCTCCGGATCATAGACGATCTCGGTCGCATTGTCATTGTGGCCGACCACGCCGGTCGGAATAATGCCATTTTCCAGATGTCCGTCGCCACTGTAAACAGCCTGCAGGATCGCCTCCCGATCTACTGCCATCTGAACCGCACGGCGCACCTGCGGATCAGAAAGATACTCATCATTTGCATTCATGGACATATAGGTCAATGCCAGACGGTTTCTGGACACGATTTTATCTGCATACTGTGTCTTATAAGTGGAGGATACAATCGAAGCATCCTGGTAATCCAGATCCAGAATGTCCAGCTCCCCATTCTGATACATCAGATTCTGCGTAGATGCATCCGGAATGATGTGGATCACGCACTTCTCAACGGAGGTCGGATCACCCCAGTAATTCGGATTCTTCTCCAGTGTGATGTGATCGTTATTTACCCACTCTGTCACCATATACGGGCCGCTTCCTACCGTCTCCTCAAGAGAAATACCGAAATTCGCCGCAGCTTCTACCGTCGTCTTATCGATGATGCTGACAGCCGGGGCAGTCAGCTCTGCGATAAAGCCTGCATTTGGCTTTGAAAGCGTCATAGACACCTGATAATCTCCATCTACTGTGAGACCGGAAATCGCATCCGCTGTTCCATCCATAAACTCCTGCGCACCAACCAGCTCAAGCGGAATGTCCGCGTTGACGGATTCCGGAGAGAGCAGATGCATGAACGTATACTCTACATCCTCTGCAGTCAGAGCCTCGCCGTTGCTGAAGGTCACTCCTTCCTTCAGCGTGAAGGTATAGGTCAGGCCGTCCTCACTCACCGTATAGTCCGCGCACAGGCTGTTCACGATCTCTGTGCTTTCGTCCTCGAGAACCCGGATCTCAAACAGGCGGTCAAAGACATTGATCGGAATGAGATAGTCAGCAGTTGTCTTCATCACATCCATCGTGGAAACATCTGCGTTCAGCGCCACGTCCAGCACGCCGTCGGCAGCATACGCGGTCATCCCGGCCCCTGCCATGCCAGATGCCAGTGCGCATGCGAAAAGCACATTCGTTGTTCTCTTTTTCATAGTACGATCCTCCTCGTTTAAATTGTGGAAATGCCCTCCTGGAATCCTCCGCGGATCTCTGCATCTCCGCCTTCGGGAAAAGAAAAGAATCTCACGGCTGAACTTTTGCAACAAAAATGCAGCCACTTCCGGTACGGCTGCAATATCCATCTCTATTCGAAAACACCTTTGTTTAAGAACAGCTCTCCGCACCGGAAAGTGCGACAGTCCGGCAGATATTGTCTGACAGACCAGCAAAAGAGCCCTGCAGTAGTTCTTCTGCTTCGGCACCGATCCCTTTTCCCCGCTCCTTGGCCTGCAGACCATCCTGACAGCGGGGTACTCTTGGTCAGGCGCACCTCAGATTCTTTGCAATTGAGTATACGCCAGCTCTTTCGGGAAAGCAAGAGAATTCACACTTCAGGCAGTTTTTTTATTGTACTAAATTTAGTACAATCCGCTTTGCCGCCGTCCTGTTGTCTGCTGAGACAGACGCCTTAAATCTGCCCGGTCAGCTTCGCGACCAGCAGCGCGCAGATCTCACGGATCACGTAGTGCGGCTGCATCCCGGGGTCCGACGGAGCCGGAATCAGGGAAATGTCCCGATAACCTTGCTTCTTTGCCATCCGGCCGGCACGATAGACATGGAAGTCATTGGAAAGAATACCAACCCGGCTGCTGCGGATGTCTCGCAGTTCCCTGCAAAACTGCAGATTCTCCTGCGTGCTTGTCGAACGGTCTTCCTGAATCAGCCGCTCTTCTTCCACCCCAGCCGCTACTAAATACTCATACATGCACTCTGCTTCACTGATGTCTTCCCCGGAACCTTTTCCTCCTGAGAGGAAAAACAGCGTATCCGGATTCTCTCTTGCATAGTCCGCCGCGCAGTCCAGCCGTTTGAGCAGGGCACGGGACGGGGTATTCCCACGCACCTGTGCACCGAGCACAATCACGTAGTCCAGGTCTTGCGCAGGCTTAGAGAGCATCCCGCCGCATATTTGCGCACCGATGCAGACACACAGAAGAAGCCCAACTGTGGCAAGCAGCGCCGCCGCCCACAGAAAAAAGCGCACCGGGGAGTCCGGATGACCGCCAAGATAACGCATTCCCACATACACCGCCATCAAAAATCCACCGCCAGCGATCCATATCCAGGCAAAATCCGCTGACATCCCTGCATACAGCACGATTGCTGCGTAATAAAGAAAGCAGAGGATGCCAAGAACCAGGCATCCATTCTGCAAGATATGCTTCATAAAATCCCTTTCCGCACAGCGGCAGCCACATACGCTCCGTTATACTTCTTCCAATGTCATTTTGTTCCTCCGCATCATCCAGCTCCTAATGCCCCGGGGAACGACCTATAGGAAGAACCGCCCCAGGGTATCTGTGAGTGGATGATGCGTCCGGACATCGTTTACTGAATGACACCGCTTCTTCTGCTCTATCTTCCGCAGCAGTACTTATACTTCTTTCCGCTTCCGCACGGACATGGATCGTTCCGGCCGATTTTCTTGCCCTTGACGATCGTATTCATCCGCTTCGCTTCCAGATACAGTGCGCGCTTCTTCTCCGGATCAAAGATCTGATTCCAGGCCGGAAGCTCAAACAGCCAGTCTGCCTTTGCGTCAACCATATTTTTGTAAAGCATCTCATTGTCAAAATCAAGGCTCACAACGGTATCCTCCGTCATCTCCTCGATCGGGTTCGGCTTCTTCAGGCTGTCATTGATGCCATCCAGAAAGCCTGTCATTGTCTGTACGCTGATCCCGTACTTCTCTGCCAGCTCCTTTACCGTGCCGCTGACTGCTTCCTCCGGATTTGCAAGCAGCTGCTCATAAATCCCTTTTTCTACTGTAAAATACTCCGACCAGAATTTCTGGAGCTGCTTCTTGTCCGCTTCCTGCGAGTACGCGACATCCCGCCAATCCTGTAATAATCCCATGATACCTACCATCCTTTGTTTCAGAAATTAATTTTGTCCTTTTCAGACGCGTCACCTATTATATAACACTTTTGGAGCGGTGGCAAGACAGATAGAAAAAAATATCCAAAACCTGCCCGGTACAAAAGCAGCACAGAGGCAGCTGTGGTTAAATCAAGAATACCCCATCCACCGCATTATGACAGTGAACAGGGTATTATTAAAGGGGAGGATAAGTATATTTTTTATCTTCTGTAGGGAGGAGCGCCCGCCGCAGCGGGCGCCTGCGCATTCAACCGCCAGAGGGGGTCTGGCAGCCTGTTCTGCGCTGATCCCGCCAAACCAGCTGCCGCATCGCCAACGGCTTTTGTTTTGTGGGACTACTCGTAGTATGGCCCATATTCCCGAGAGTATTCATGCATCCGGAAATTTTTTTATTACTTAAAATCCATCCGGCACATACTGGAACAGCGGGAGCGGGAACCATCCCTGCGGGATACGGTTCCAATCCTGTTCAGAAAGTCCTGCATGCCCTCCCGCCCAGGCAGTCATAGACAGGAACAGCTCCTGCGCCTGTGCGCGGGACAACTGCAGCGCGTCCGGTTCTGCCTGTCTCTCCACCGTGACGATCCCATCCATCACTGTGACCGTTACCGGCTGCCCCTCGATCACTGCCGAAAGATTTCCGTCCCGGATGCCGATTGTCTGCGCCTTCAATGACAAAAATGCCGCAAGGAAATTTGCAAAATTGCAAATCCGGTACAGAGAGCCGCACGGCTTTATCATGCTCTCCTCCGCGAACGAAGAAAGGACACGAACCAGACCCAGGTCAAACGCCGGCACCTGAACCGTAAGCTCCGAAAGCTTCTGTTCCCGCATGAACGCCGCAATCACACTGCCTGCATCATCTGCGTCAGCCAGCACGAGCTCCGTGATGCGATTGGGACCATGCAAAACGAGATAACCGGACAGTACCTGATCCACCCGCACAGCCAGCGCCTTTCCTCCGTAGGTCTGCAGAATTGCCTCGATTTTTTCCGGCTTCCGCTCCGTATAGCAAGGCTTTGCCTCATTCATCCGGACCGCAAAATCAACGGCTTCCCCGCGGCATTCCGGCGCAAACAGCGGAGCAAATGTAATTTGCTGTCCTGCTGCTCCTTGCTGCCTTCCGGATCTGTCTCCGAACACATGACGGATATTCGCCTCATCCACCCCGAACTGAACCCGTACTCCTCCCGGGGCGAATCCAAAATATCCGTAGCGCTGCCTCTGTCCATCCAGCACCAGGTAGTCAACGTCGCTCTCCAGCTCCCGAATCCAGTCGCCGAGCAGCCGTTTCATATGCCCCTCTCCCCGTGCCTTCGGATGTACAGACACCGTGCCGACGTAGCCCACCCGCAGTTTTTGTCCTGCTGCCACGACTGTTTGCGGCAGCACAGCGATCAGGCCCCGGATTTTTCCATCTTCTCCTGCGGCAATCCGGTGGATCCCTGCCATATCCGGCCCTGCCTGATATACCTTCGGCAGAATCTTCTCAAAATCTGTCGGACCGCTTGCAAAGCTAAATACAAAATCTGCCATTTCAATACAGGCTTCCCACTCATCCGCTCTTGCTTTCCGGTACTGAACTTCCATACTTGCCCTCCTGTTTTTTGATTATTTTCATTTTGATATAACGGCATCTCTACTATGATTTTATATGCCATTCCGCCAAAATGCAAGGGAAAGCGCCGAAATTGATTTTCGGACATTTCAAGCTTGCATTTGCAGATACTTATGCTAGAATGTAAAGAACACGCTTTTGTCCTGCACATTTTTACAACGAAGAGGAACCTTTATGAAAAAAAGTACTTTTAACTGGAAGCAGTTTCTCCGCAGCATCGCCATCATTGCTGTGCCGGTTGCTCTGCAGAACCTGCTGACCACAACAGGCAGCATGGTCGATACCATGATGCTCGCCTCCCTCGGCGAGAAAACAGTCGGGGCAGTCGGACTCTGCGCACAGTTTTCCAGCCTGATGTTTTCCGGCTACTGGGGCTTCGTCGGCGGAGGAATGCTGTTTTTCTCACAGTACTGGGGAGCCGGGGATCACGACGGGATCCGGCGCTCCTATGGCATTACGCTTTCCTTCATGATGACAGTCGCCGTGATTTTTGCATCGCTGGCTCTGTTCGCTCCATCCTTTGTCATGAATATTTATACGGATAAGCCGGAAATCCAGCGGATCGGCATCACCTACCTGCGGATTGTCGGCTTCGCCTATCCCCTGCAGATTCTTGCCATGGCTATGAGTGCGCTGCTTCGCTCCATCGAGCAGGTCCGGATCCCGCTCTACGGCGGCATCGCCTCTGTCGCCGCCAACTGCTTTTTCAATTATCTTCTGATTTTTGGAAAATGCGGTCTGCCCCGCATGGGTGCGGCAGGCGCAGCACTCGGCACTGTACTTGCAGGCGTAGTCAATCTGCTGATTCTGCTTGTCTTCATCCTGAAAAAGCGGATTCCCTACATTCTCGAAATATCTCAGCATTTCCGCTGGGACCGCACGTTTATCCGCAAATACCTGCAAAAATGCTTTCCGATTCTCTGCAATGAGGTCATGATTGGCGTTGGCAATATGATGATCAATATCGTGCTTGGACATCAAAGCGAGCAGGCGATTGCGGCGGTGGCTGTATTCCGGACGCTTGAGGGTCTGGTGATCGCATTTTTCAGCGGATTTTCCAATGCTGCGACCGTCCTTGTCGGCAAGGAGGTCGGAGCCGGCAATCACGAAACTGCCTACCAGCGCGCGTGGCGTCTCGTCTACCTCTGCAGCGCTCTGATCGGCACCGCCTGCCTCTGCGTCATCGCCATACACGATCCGCTGCTCCATGCGATGGGGCTTTCCGGACAGTCTTACCGCATCGGCACCGGCATGCTTTTGATTTACAGCATTGCTGCTCTGATCCGCATGGGCAACTGGACCCAGAATGACACCTACCGCTCTGCCGGGGATGCGTCATTTGGCTCCATCCTCGAGATTACCTTCATGTTTTTGATGGTACTCCCCTGCGTCTACGCAGCGAATTATCTGTTTCACCTGCCTTTCCTCGCCGTATTCGCGCTGTGCTATGTCGATGAGCCCGTGCGCTATATCCTGATGCAGCGCCATATGTACTCTGCAAAGTGGATCAAGCCCGTATCCGATGCCGGCCTTGCAACGATCACAGACTTCCGGAAAAAGCATGGAATACGGTAGCAGACACAGGACCGGCTGCGTACCTGCGGTATGGAAGGATTCTCAACAGGGAACAATACGGCTATTGTTCTCGCAGAATGCACAAAGATCCTGATGAAAACTGTTTTAAATCAAAGGAGGTTTTTACTATGAGTCAGACATTTGACCGCTTCCAAACACTTTACGAACGGCTGAACCAGCTCTCCCGCATCGGAATACTGGTCAGCTGGGACATGTACACCGCCACGCCAAAGAAGGGCTTCGATGACATGGCAAAGGCAATGACCTTCCTCTCAACAGAAGCGTTTGCCCTCGCCACCTCAGATGAATTCTATGATCTCGTTCTGGCATTGAATGAGCCGGAGGAGTACCGCCAGCTCAATGAGGCAATGCAGTATTCCGTCCGCTATCTCAAGCGTGATCTGGAAAAGAGGCGCCGGATTCCAAAAGACTTCTATGAGGATTTTGTCAACACACAGAATGATGCCATGCGCGCCTGGGAGGATGCAAAACGCGCCTCTGATTTTTCCATTTTCGCGCCGCATCTGGAAAAAATCATCGACATGATTGCAAAAAACTGTGCTTATATTGACCCGAATAAGGATCCTTACGAGGTGCTTCTTGACCAGTTCGAGGAGGGGATGGACTCTGCTACGATCGACCGCATCTTCGAAGAATTAAAAGAAGGACTTCTTCCGCTGCTCGATCAGATTCTGAAGGCACAGCAGCCGGAGTCCGCGATCCACGGCTCCTATGACCCGGATGCGCAGAAAAAGGTCCAGAAGCTGCTGCTGGAGTACATCGGCTTCTCCTTCGACGCAGGAACCACCGCGCAGAGCGAGCATCCATTTACCACCGGCCTGTCCTGCAACGATGTCCGCATCACCAATCATTTTTATGAAGACGCACCGCTTTCTGCGATGTTCTCTGCCATTCACGAGGGCGGGCACGGCATTTTCGAGCAGAATGTCAATCCCGCTTTCCACAACACAGAAGCCGCCAGCTGCCGCTACATGGGCGTTCACGAAAGCCAGTCCCGGTTCTTTGAGAACATCCTCGGACGGAACCGGAATTTCTGGATCCCGATTTATCCGAAGATCCAGGAGTTGCTGCCGGGTCTGAAAACTGTGTCGCTTGACCAGTTTTACCGCGAGATCAACCATGTGCAGAACAGCCTGATCCGCACAGAAGCGGACGAAGTAACGTACTGCCTGCATATCATTCTGCGCTATGAAATCGAGCAGGCAATTTTCCGCGATCATGTACCGGTAGAGGAATTGCCAAAGCTCTGGAACCAGAAAATGAAGGAATACCTGAAAATCACTCCTCCCGACGACGCGAGTGGAATCCTGCAGGATGTACACTGGTCCAATGGCCAGTTCGGCTATTTCCCGTCCTACCTGCTCGGCAGTATCTACGACGGCATGTTCCTGGAAGAGCTGGAAAAGGAGCTCGGCCCGGTCGATCAGATTCTCGCCGATGGAAAGATTCAGACAATCACGAAATGGCTCAATGATAAGATCCACCAGTATGGCAGCACGCGCCTGCCCAAAGATGTCATCCGGCAGGTCTGCGACCGCGAACTGAGCGCAAAGCCGCTGCTTGACTATTACCGGAAGAAATATACGGAGCTGTACCAGCTGAAGGAGAGCTGACCATTCCTGGAAACACATCTGTAATTTTCCGGAAGAATGATTCTCTCCCCTGTTCTTATGTTACAGCTATCCATGATCCAGACAGAGGGTGTTGCAAAATACGCCAAGGCTACAAACTCTGGTAGTTTAACCGAGTGGTTATATACCATAGAATGTAGATTC
>DKWE01000093.1:12728-23105 GCA_002491565.1 Lachnospiraceae bacterium UBA7160
CTCTGGTAGTTTAACCGAGTGGTTATATACCATAGAATGTAGATTCCGGCAGTTTTGCAACACCCTCTTCGTCCGGTTCGGCCAAACTGTATACCCTTTATTCTGCCTGCCCGGTATACCGCGTGCGATACTGCTCGTTCAGCCACTCCACCATTTCATTGACTCCCTGTCTCGTATATTCAAACGCAGATGATTCCTTTTTTTCTTCTGGTGTCTCCTCCCAGCAAAACGGTTCCGGATACACCGACGCGATCATTTTCCCATCCTCCATCCTCAGCATATACCGCATCCCGTGAAACGATCCTGCAAACCGTTCCTTCTTAATTAATTCCAGGGAAAACATTCCCTGCAGCGTAATTTTTTCTTCCATATTTTTCCTTCTCCCTGCCGCAAAGTTGCCGTTCAGCCAGCAATTACCGGATTGCCTGAGCTGTAACGTCACAAAAGCTATCGTACATTCCATTTTCTACTTGACAGAACGCCCAAATCTGCCTATCATAGTGCAAACGGAGGTATCTGCTTATGCAAAAGTTAAAACGTATTCTTGCCCTTGCCGGCGTTATTTTCCTGGTCGGAATGTATGTCATTGTCTTCATCCTTGGCCTGACCGCCAGCCCGGCGACCAAAGGCGCACTGATGGCAGCCATTGCCTGCACCATTGTGATCCCGGTACTGATCTATGCGATGCTGCTCATCGCCCGCGTTCTCGGCACACGGAACAGCCTGCCGGAGGAGTCTCCGGAAGAGGAGTCAAATGTAGCCCAGACCTCTGACACGCGCGCAAACACATCCGGGACAGACCTTAAACAAAGCAAGTAAAATCCATTACAAAAGGGTGCTGCATCACGCAGCACCCATCATACTTCTCACGCTTCGCGGTAAATGATATCCTCACGTCCCGGTCCATTTGAAACCATTGTGATCGGGAAGCCGATCTCCCGCTCGATAAACTCAATATAATTCCGGCAATTCTCCGGCAGATCCTCATACTTCTTAATGCCCCGGATATCGCACTTCCAGCCCGGCAGCTTCTTTATCACCGGCTTCGCCTTCTCCAGCAGATATGTGGCCGGGAAGTCTGTCGTCACCTCGCCGTCAATCTCATAGCCAACGCACACCGGAATCTCGTCCAGATAGCCCAGCACATCCAGCACTGTAAATGCTACATCTGTCGTGCCCTGCAGACGGCAGCCATACTTTGATGCCACACAGTCAAACCATCCCATTCTCCTCGGACGTCCTGTCGTTGCACCGTACTCTCCGCCATCACCGCCGCGCCTTCTCAGCTCGTCCGCCTCGTCGCCAAAGATCTCGCTGACGAATGCGCCTGCTCCGACTGCACTGGAATAAGCCTTGCACACCGTCACAATCCGGCGAATCTCATAGGGCGGCACACCTGCTCCGACTGCGCCGTAGCCGGCAAGCGTCGAGGACGAAGTTACCATCGGATAAATTCCGTGATCCGGATCCTTCAGTGAACCCAGCTGACCCTCCAGGAGAATATTTTTGCCCTCCTTGAGCGCCTGATAAAGAAATGCGGACGTATCACATACGAACGGCTCTACCATCTTCTTATAGGAATGCAGCTCCTCCAGCAGTGCTTCCGGCGTCAGCAGCGGCTTATGATACAGATACTCCAGCATCGGATTCTTCAAATCACAAATCCGCTGCACCTTCTCCCTGAGCAGATCCTCATCAAACAGCTCGCTCACCTGGAAGCCTACCTTGGAAAACTTGTCCGAATAAAACGGAGCAATTCCCGACTTCGTCGAGCCAAAAGAATTCTTTCCGAGCCGCTCTTCCTCGTACTGATCAAACAGGACGTGGTAGGACATCACCATCTGTGCACGATCCGACACCAGAATCTTCGGCATCGGCACACCGCGCTCCACAATCCCCTGCACTTCCTGAAACAGAACCGGGATATTCAGAGCCACGCCATTTCCGATCACACTCGTTGTATGGCTGTAAAATACTCCGGACGGAAGTGTATGCAGCGCAAATTTACCGTAATTATTTACAATTGTGTGTCCGGCATTTGCACCTCCCTGGAAACGTACGACGATGTCCGCTTTCTCCGCGAGCATATCCGTAATCTTTCCTTTTCCTTCGTCTCCCCAATTGGCTCCAACTACTGCCTGTACCATAGTTCTCATCCTCCTGAACTTTTGAGGGGAACCTGCCCTGCACGTTCCCGCTTCCTGCTGGGCCGCCCAAAATCATATTCTGGTCTCGCCCGGTCTCTGTATGCCCCGCATTGCGCTCCGGCACACGAACATAGACAGTATACTATACTTTTCCAGAGATGTAAACACTTTCGTTAGAAAACTCACCTTTCAACCTTGCAGGCGGTGTTTCCGTTTAGCCGGCCAAATCGAGAAGAACGTCCGTTATAGTTACACCAGAATCTCCGCCGTGACGCCCAGAAGTCCCTCGTTTGCTTTCAAAACCGGCTGCACGACCGTCTCCACAAAGCGCGCTACCTGCTCCTTTGACCGGCCAATGTACCGCGACGGTTCCATTGATTTCTTCAGCTCGTCGAGCGACAGGCCGAACGCCGGATCAGCCGCAATCAATTCCAGAAGATTATTCTCCAGTCCATTCTCCTTGACATTTCTTCCTGCCTCCATCGACAGCTCGCGGATTCTCTCGTGGAGCTCCTGGCGGTCGCCGCCCGCCTTCACAGCGTCCATCATAATATTTTCCGTCGCCATAAACGGAAGCTCCGCCATCAGATGCTTCTCAATCACCTTCGGATACACCTTCAGCCCGTCTGTCACATTCAGGCAGAGGTCCAGAATGCCATCCACAGCAAGGAAGCCCTCCGGCACTGACAGCCGCTTATTCGCAGAGTCATCCAGCGTGCGCTCAAACCACTGGCATGAGGATGTAATCGCAGGATTCAGCGCATCCAAAAGCACATAGCGGGACAGGGACGCGATCCGCTCACTCCGCATCGGGTTGCGCTTGTACGCCATCGCGGATGAGCCGATCTGTGTCTTTTCAAACGGCTCCTCCACCTCCTTCAGATGCTGCAGCAGCCGGATATCATTCGACATCTTGTGCGCACTTGCCGCGATACCGGCGAGCACATTCAGCACCCGCGTATCCGTCTTTCGCGAATACGTCTGCCCGGAAACTGCCACACATGCGGAAAAGCCCATTTTTTCCGCAATCATCGGATCGATTCGGTCAATTTTCTCCTGATCCCCGTCAAACAATTCCAAAAATGATGCCTGAGTACCGGTCGTCCCCTTCGAGCCGAGCAGCTTCATGCCGGAAAGCACATACTCCAGATCCTCCAGATCCATCAGAAATTCCTGTGCCCACAGCGTCGCACGCTTTCCCACCGTTGTCGGCTGCGCCGGCTGGAAATGTGTGAAGGCAAGTGTCGGAAGATCTGCATACTTCGTCGCAAACCCGGCAAGCTGCGCGATCACATTGACCAGCTTCTTCTTTACGAGCTTCAGCGCCTCAGTCATCACGATAATGTCGGTATTATCCCCGACGTAGCAGGAGGTCGCACCGAGGTGAATGATCGGCTTTGCCTTCGGACACTGTACCCCGTATGCATACACATGCGACATCACATCGTGGCGGACTACTTTCTCGCGCTCTTTCGCCACCTCATAATTAATATCATCCTGATGCTCCTTCAGCTCCGCGATCTGTTCTTCGGTGATCGCGAGTCCCAGCTCACGCTCCGTCTCCGCCAGAGCGATCCAAAGCCGTCTCCAGGTCCGGAACTTCATATCCGGTGAAAAAATATACTGCATCTCTTTGCTCGCATACCGCTCGGAGAGCGGACTTACATATCTGTCTGTACTCATAATCTGCTCCTTTTCTCTCTAAACTTCATTCACCCGGTATCTTCACAGACACCTGCAATTTCTGTCAGACCGTTCTGACAACTACATTCCAGACCGCCTTCCACTGTCTGGAGACGTACTTCTCGACCTGGTCGGAAATATTATCATACCTTACTGCCCTTCAGATACTCTTCTCTTAATTCCTTCGCCACCTCCGCGCGGTCCCGTCTCCGCAGCCGGCCGATTGCGTCAAGATACGGCTGGTGCTTGCACAGATTCGCATTGTACTCCTGAATCGTCTGCACCAGCTGCATATCCGCGTGGATCTCCTCCAGCCGCTTCCGGTACTCCTCGGCAGACATAAACAATGGAAGCGTACTGATATATTTCCGGAACGTTTCCTTCGTCTTCACCAGGGAATATGCTTCCCAGAAACATTCCGACGCCTGGGCAAACTGAAACATCCCCGCGTAGGCCGCACCGAGATTATTCCAGACTCCGGCATAAAACTGTACCCCATACCGGCTGATATTCCGCCTCTTCAGCACCTGCCGGTACTCCCACGCGGCGCGCGCGTACATCCGCTCCCGCACCAGATAATCACCGCGCAGCTTCTGCCTGACATCTGCGGTCTGCCCCTCCAGCCTGGACAGCTGGTCCTGATATTCCCTCATCTGCTGATGTGTCAGATATCCTGCCTCCCGGAAAATCGGAAGAACAAAGAATCCGACACTCTCCTTTTTCTCCAGCTGCTCATACAGCTGCCTGTACAAACGCACAAGCCCCAGCTCATCCCTCAGCCAGTCGAGCAGCCGCTCATTCATCAGCGACTCATCAATCAGACACGCATTATTGTACAGATAGAAACACAGCTCCTCCAGCGAATAAATATTCGTGCGGATCAATTCGATAAAATATGGCTTCTTCGCCTGCGGAAGCAGGCACAGATCATAGCCCATAGCGTTCCCTTCCTTCACTCTGCATCCTACTTCGGCAGCTGAACAGTTACCTTCTTAGAACATAAGCTTCCGCGTCCATGTCATACGAGACGAGCGGTACAGCTCCCCAAATCCCAAATCCTCCACTTCGACAATACAGCACGACGGACTGGAAAAATACACGGTCATGCGCAGTCTCGTCGCCCGGTTAGGCCGCGGGGGCAGTCCGGTTAGGCGCAGCCGGTGCACCACCGTCTCTCCCTCCGCCATCGGGCGCGAGGTAATCCGGATCTCCCGTTCGCCGTCCGGAATGAATTCACAGCTGCGGTGTGCCTCATACCAGTTGATTCCCGCGCTGATCAGAGGATAAAACTTCTCCTTTCCACTGATGCGCATCTCCATGCCGAGATTCACCTGGATCATGTCTCTCCCGCCAAACAAAATCCCCCGGTCCGCAATAAATCCCGCGCGCTCCATCGCCGCATAGCACGCGCCTCTGGAATAAAGGTTCTTTCCCTGAAACGCGTGACGCTTGTGGCAGAGAAAGTCGATCGACCGCTCCGCCCAGCTCCGCTCAAAGTAATCCCCGACCAGGTAGGTCACAGCCACATTCCGGCGCTCAAACACTTTCTTCAGCATCTCAAAGAACAGACGGTCGCGTTCCCGCCTCCATTCCTGTTCTCCCAGCGTGCCACGCGCAGCCGCGTCAAAGGACTGACGTGCCGCCTCCTTCACACTTGCAACTGCCGGACGCGTCGTCCGGTCAATCTCCAGGACATACCCAATCACCGTCTCATCCACATACTCCACCAGAGCAACATCATGGCTCCACAGCTCTTTCTTCTGATTGACCGTGTAATAGTAAAAGGAAGAAAGATAGTCCTGCATATAGCAATCCCTGCGGTTCACCCCGGCCCTTGTCAGCGCTGCAACAATCAAATCGGACCACTCCTGCGTCAGAGTGCGCACCGTCACCATCACCTGCAGCCGTGCATTCTGAAGCAGCAGCTTCAGCAGCCCTGCAGCCGTCTGAAAGTAGATCGAAAGCAGCTCTTCCGGCTCATACGTCTGCCCCTGGTACTCCAGCTTCTCCCCGCGCTCGATTTTCCGGTAGAGATCCTGAATCTGGAAAAGGTCCTCTCCCTCTTCTTCCCCGGGCGGCACACCGTCCCACAGCTGCCAGACTCCCTGCGCGCTCTGGCGAAGCCCCAGCGGGAGCAGGCCTTCCTCCTCTCCAGGCACTCTTCCTACCGTCACCGGCTCCTTTACTGACTGGTGGAAATAGCTCATCTGTGCGTACTCCTCGTTCAGCTCGAAGCCAAGAATCAGTTCATTTGTAGCCTGCACCATATCTCAAACACCGCCTCATTCTAGCTGGAACTGACGCTTTGCGCCAGCTCCAAATGCCTATATTAAGGTGAACAACTCACCTGCCAGGTACTCCAACAGCGCATAATTTTCCAGTTCCCGGTCAAATGCCTCTGTATCTCCTGTAATTTCCGCCTTCGCCATCCGGTTCAGCAGCTCGTACATCGTCACCCCGTCCGTCAGCCCTGCCATCGATACCAGTGGCCGCGGATCGGTACGCCGCACCTGCTTCCCGTCATCTTCTTCCAGATAGCACTCCAGCTCGTCTCCGTAGAACAGTGTAAACTCTCTCACAAAAATACCCTCGAAGCAATTCTTCACCGGCTCTCTCGTGTAGTCTTCTCCGCTCCCCTTCTGTCGGTAGCAGATCGTCACCTGGCTTGCCGGATTGCCGACATACTCGACGAAGACCTTTCCCTCCATCTGATACGGCCGCAGAAGCGCGCGGTCAAACTGCTTCCAGAACGCAAAGCGCATCCCCTTCGCGCCAAACTCCTCCAGCAGCTGTGCCACATACTGCCGCTGCACTTCTGTCAGAGAAATCTGCTTCGCGTAATACTGCAGCAGCGCCAGACGGCAGACCTCCTCCTGCTCTCCGAGATGCCCGTACTTTTGCAGCTGCGCATATTCCTTCTCAAGATGCCGGAACACACAGTCTGCCACCGGGAGCCCGCGAACAAAATACTCATAAGACTTCAGATTCAGATAGGCACGGCACAGCCGCCTGCGTCCCATTTTCTGCGTATACGCTTCAAACACCGGCTCCGAACCTTCCGTGCCGCTGCGCGTGAAGAGGATCATGACCAGAAGCTTCTCCTCCAGCAGCATGGTATCCAGCTCAAACCGCCGCGCCGCGTCCCAGACCTGCATCATATCAGAAATCGGGCCCTCGTAATAGAGCACCAGGTAGCGTAGCAGCTTATCATCGTATTTGCCGCTTGCAAAACAAAAATGGCAGAGATAAACCAGCACTTCATTTTCTGCAAATTCCAGATCCAGCACCATCCGGCTGCAGATCCGTACCAGCTGCACCAGCGGAATCTGTTCCGCCCCGTACATATCGAGCAGCGAAAATGCGTCACTGCACATGCCCTCCTCCGCAAGCAGCGTAATCAGCGAAGCCTTGTCCAGCTTCACATAATCCGGATAGGCGATCTGCTGCAGAAACTCCTGCAGAGACTCCTCACGCGGATGTGCCACATAATAGCCAAGTACCTCCCGGCGCAGCCCATCGCGGAATTCCTCCCGGAACTCCTTCCGCTCACAGCCCTTCCTCAGATAAGGGAGAGAATGACGGTTCACCGCGTGCTCCTTCAGACAGCCCTCACATACAAACAGCAGAATTCCCAGAAAATCCGGCGCCAGCTCCGTGCACCACTCAAGCATCTGTGCATGGTCAAAAAGCTTTCGTTTTTCGGATAGCTGGTCAGCCGCATAGCGGACGCCCTGCGCATCCTCCAGCACCAGGGTGCTGTCCGCATCATAGATCGAAATCCGCGCCTTCCCATGCACAAAGACGGCAGACTGCTCCTGCAAAAGACGCGGTGAGTGCACCGTCACGCTGCGGATATCCGGCGAGGTACACGTCACTTCATACGCAAACAGCATCTGCGAAAGCTGTTCAGCCATCAATCGTGTCAGAAGATTCTTCCGCAAAAACTTTTGATACAGAACTACGAGATCTTCTGTCAGCCTCCCGAGCTCCAGCTGATCCGACGCAAATTTTTCCATCGCGGGGCGAAAGGTACGCCACGTCTGCGGATCCTCCTCCTGGCGCTCACAGATCACGCGGTAGATCGCCGCTCTCCTGCGGTAGTCCAACGACGTATCATAGGCAAAATACATGCGGATGATCTGCGGCATCTGCTGAAGATCCCTGTTCTTCGTCGACTCCATATAGGCCTCATACAGACCAGTGATCCGCAGCCCCCGGGAAACTCCCTTCTCGTACCAGCCAAATGCCTCCTCGTCCTGCCGCGCGCCCTTCATCAGCAGCTGGCAGATGACCTGCACCAGCCCCGCTGACGGCCAGCTCTCATATCCATCCACAAGAATCTCATACAAAAGCTTTGAGTATTTCCCATAGTGGGAAGCGAGCGCTTCCATCTGGCGGGTCATCTGCTCCGTCAGCACCTGCTCGCGCGCCGCAAACCGCAGCACCTGAAGTTCAAAGCTCCCAAGATGCCGCATCAAAAACGGATTCTCCGCGAGAATGAAGTACGCCTCCACATACAGAATCCGGCTTCTGCACCCGGCATAAAACTGCTCCTGGACTGCCTCATACCGCTCCGTCTGATCCCGCTGCAGCGATTCCTTCAAATACAGCAAAATCCATTGCAGCTGCCAGTTCGTCCGGTTCTTCGCGAACAGCGCACGGATTTCCTCCTCCACCTGGTCCACATACTCCGTCTCCTGATGGAAAAAGGTGGTCAGGTATCGGTAAAATCCATACCGGTCCGGTGTATTCAGCCTGTCCTGTCTTCCGCCGAGCGCCTCCAGTATGCGCAGCGCTTTCTGGCGCTTCCCGTCCGCATAATACAGCTGCACGAAAAACAGATCCGCAAATACGTCTGTTCCGCCCGCCCGCTGATAATTTCCAAGTGCACTGCACGAGCGCTCGATCCAGACAGACTGCGGAATCTTTTTCAATCGGAACGAAATGTATAAATTCTCCAGCTTTTTCTGCATCCGGCGGCACATCCGGTACTGAGCGTCCATCGCATGACTCCCTGCGCGCAAAGCCGTCACTTCCAGTGACAGCCTCTGGTATTGGGTAAGCAGCGTGACTCTCGCAAAATTCTTCCCGGCATGCATCCTGCGCACATCAAAAATCAGCTTGAGGTCATAGGTGCTCCCTGCAAACTCATCCGTTGTAATCAGCACCTTCTCCGGCCGGACAAACTCTGCATCCGACTCCACGGCAATCTTCTGAAAGCCCCAGCCGCTCTTCGTAAGCTGCACGACCTCCGCCACAGACTCTGCAAGGCCCGTTACCGTCAGTTCCATGCGGTCCGCGCTGATGCGAATTGGATCCTTTTTCCCGGAACCTGTTAGAAATTCCTCCATGGACTGATAGCTGCACCCGGAGGCCGTCAGACTGTCATACAGTCCTTCCAATGCTAAATTTCCGGCTAAAACATTCCGGAAACCTGTCAAGAGGAAACAGCGGTACGCTTTCTGATAATCCTCCTTTGCCAGTGCGACAAACTCCTCCAGGCTTCCTGCCGGAAGCTGCACCTCAGTCTCCTCCTTCGCCTCCTTGGAGCGCAAAACAAACGGAAGCCGGTATTCGCCAAGCTCACTGCAGATGGTAAAGAAACCGCTTTCCTCCTCCCCTCCCGGGAACCCATTCCCATCTGCCTGGAAGTGGATCTGACAGCGGGTACCCTGAAACTCCGCTGGTTCACATCTCATGCGCGGAATCGAGGAATACACGCAGCCCTGGATTTTCCGCCCATCTGCGCTCTCTAAAGCAAAGCTCCCGCCCGATACTTTTCCGGACTCAATCGGCACCACAAGCTCCTCCGGCGTCATAACAAGCGCCGGAGTCTCATATTCAAATATCCCATTTTGTAATTGCTCGATTTTTCTCTTCAATTAGTTCATCACCTTTTTCAACTCGTCCATGAAGGTATTGACATCCTTGAACTCCCGGTATACTGACGCAAAACGAACGTAAGCGACAGCATCCAGCTCTTTCAGCTTCTGCATCACGATCTCCCCGATGACCTTGCTCTCGATCTCTTTTTCCTCCCGGTTGAAAATATCCTTTTCCACCTCGTCGAGCATTTCCCGGATCTTCTGGATCGGGGTCGGACGCTTATAGCAGGCACGCATCACACCATCTTCGATCTTGCTCCGCTCATACTGTTCCCTCGTCTGATCCTTCTTAATCACAATCAGCGGAATCGTTTCGACCTTTTCAAACGTCGTGAAACGCTTGCCGCATGCATCACACATCCGCCTGCGGCGGATCGAGCTATTGTCATCTGCCGGTCTTGAATCCACGACCCGCGTATTATCCTGGTTACAAAACGGACACTTCATCCTTTCCCCTCCTTTTGCTCCCTGTATCTATTTCCAGACTGTACTCACACCCCTTCCTGTGAAGCGCAGCCCTTTCCTTCCTACTGAGTATAACGGAAACAGGAAACACTGTCAATCAAGAATCATATCATAAATCAGAAAACCAGTTACAGTTCAGGGGGCTAACCCGGACGAGAAGTATGTCCAGAGGATTGCAAGCTCGTAAAGTGAGTCTT
>DKWE01000095.1 GCA_002491565.1 Lachnospiraceae bacterium UBA7160
CCAACTGTACTACTATCGCATATACCCAACCAGGATCGTTCCTAAAGCTTTACCAGCTTCCTCCAACGTTTAGTCTCGTAAGCAGTTCGCTTCGGAACAGTTAGTACTATACTACATCTTTTGGCTCTTGTCAACACTTTTTTCAATTTTATTTTTTTCAAATTGTTGTTGACAATTGATACAATTTCGGGTATAATGCAGACATCTGGTTCGTTGGTCAAGCGGTTAAGACGCCGCCCTCTCACGGCGGAAACACGAGTTCGATTCTCGTACGAACTATTTTTGATTACTTAAGAATCTGCTGCGGATGCGGCAGATTTTTCTTTATCTCAGCATTTTATTCCTGCATTTTTCTTTATCTCTGCGAAGCAACGAATCCGGCGCAGAGGTACAGAGGAGGTGTTTTATGAAATTCATTGATTTGCATGTACATTCTACTTGCTCTGACGGAACCTTAACACCGTCCGAGGTCGTTGCCCTTGCCAGGCAGACAGGGCTTGCCGCGTTTGCCCTGACAGACCACGACAGCACGGAAGGACTCGACGAGGCACTGCGCGCAGCCACTGCACAGACACAGACAGCTGCCCCGATGTGTGCTGTACCTGTGCATTCAAACGAGGCGACATTTGCAGACCGCGTGCGGTCTGACCAGCCGATGCCGCGGACTGCAAACTGCCGCAGGAATTCCGGCACTGATGCAGATTCCTCTGCAAGCGGGACCGGAATCCTGGAGGTCATTCCCGGAATCGAGTTTTCTACGGACTATGAGGGGACTGAGATTCATATTGTCGGGCTGGATATCGACTATCAGAATCCGGAATTTCAGCGGCGGCTTGGGGAGCTTCGTGCAATCCGCGGACGCAGAAATGAAAAAATGATCGGGCGGATGGCCGCAGACGGTATCGCAATCTCTATGGAAGCGATGGAGCAGCGTTTCGGCGCACAAGTCTGGACCCGTGCACACCTGGCACGCTATCTGATGGAGCATGGCTATGTTTCAAGCATTTCAGAAGCATTCCACTCTTATATCGGGGAAGACTGCAAATACTTCGTCTCACGGGAAATGGCGAGTCCGCTGGATGTCGTGCCCTTGATTCGGCAGTTCCACGGCATACCGATTCTGGCACACCCCATGCAGTACAAGCTGGCGGAGAAAACGCTCTGTACTCTGATCCAGCTTCTAAAGGAGCGCGGGCTTATCGGCATGGAGATCTATTATTCTACCCATACGCCTGCGGATGTATCTTACCTGTCCGGGCTTGCAGACCGCTTTGGCCTTCTTGCCAGCGGCGGCTCTGATTTTCACGGGGCAAACAAGCCGGACATTCATCTCGGCTCCGGAAAAGAGAACCTGCGTATCCCTTACGAGCTTCTCGCACAGCTTCGAAACGCAGTCTTTTGATCCGGATACTTGTAGTCATAAGGAAGTGCAGAACATGAACGCAAAAATATTATTTACCGATCTGGATGGCACACTGCTCAATGATCAGAAGGAAATCACCTCCGGCAACCAGCAGGCCATCGACGAAGCACTGGCAAAAGGTCACAAAATCGTTATTTCTACCGGCCGTCCGCTTGCCAGTGCACGCATTCAGGCGGCCCGGCTTGGCCTGGATCGTGAGGGCTGTTATGCGATTACCTATAACGGCGGCCAGATCTATGACTTTTTCCATCGGAAGACCCTGTATGGCAGACCGCTTCCAATAGAACTGATCACGCCTGTGTTTATGGCCGCTTACGAAGCCGGGCTGCACATTCACACCTACTCTTCCACCCAGGTATTGTCAGAGCGTGAGACACCAGAGCTTCTGGAATATGCCTCGACCACACTCATGCAGTACCAGATTGTAGAACACATTGCGGAAGCGCTCGAGGAGCCTCCCTACAAGATGATTGTGATCAGTCTCAGCCATGACCGCCTGCTCGCATTCCAGGAGGAGCTGCTTCAACACTATCCGGACGAGCTCGACTGTTTCTTTTCCAGTGACATTCTTCTTGAAATCGTCCCGAAGGGCATATCCAAGGGCTTTGCCGTACACTGGATGTGCCGGTATCTCGGTATTCCGCTGGAAAACTCGGTCGCTGCAGGCGATGCGCAAAATGATATCCCCATGCTGGAGGCCGCGCAGGTCGGCGCTGTGATGCGCAATGCTTTTCCCGGAATAGCAGAGCATGGCACCTACGTCACCGAAGCCGATAACAATCACGATGGAATTGCGGAAGTGATCCGGCGCTTTATTCTCTAGTGGCTGTACAGCAAAAGGGTGCCGGCAGTTTGGCGGCACCCTTTTGCTGATACTGTATTTATTCCTCTGCGTAGAGATCGCTGAGGTAATGGTCGAGTGCGTGTGTACTTACCGTATAGTCCGGCTTTTCCGTTACAGTGCTGTCATCTGCCTGAAAGTTATTGTACACGGATACGCCTACCCATGCCACCATGGCAATGGCAATTGCGGAAGCTCCGACCTTCATAGCGAGAAGCTGGCGCTTTTCCTTTTTGATGATCTTCGCACGATTCTTCTTTTCCTCTTTATATCGATCTACTTTTGCCTGACTCATAATTCGTTTCTCCTTTGCTGATACTGGTTCGCGAAGCACCGCCGTCTGGTGTACTGTCCCCAGACCACAGGCTGCCACTTTTCTCTATAATTCTAATAGATCTAGTATACACGATTCCAGGGAAATTTCAAGCATTTTATTCTTGTAGTGATTTCCCCTTATACAGCGCAGACTTCCACAATCGCTTTCAGCGATGCCGCGATATCCGTCAATGCCATACTTGGCGTCCCCGCAGACTTATCGATGACCTGCCCCGGGATATAGGGGACATGCACAAAGCCGGCGCAAAACTGTGGGACTTTTCCACACACGTCCGCATGTTCTGCACACTGCGGGGATAAACCCCTCCCCGCAGTGTGCAGCGCATGATACATAACCGCATTGCAGACATACGTACCTGCCGTGAAGGAGACATGGCAGGGAAGTCCTGCCTTGCGCACTGCTTCGACTGCCTTCACCACCGGAATTGTGGCAAAATATGCATCCGGAGCGTCCGGACAGACAGGAACTCCGCGCGGCTGCGTCCCGTCATTATCCGGGATGCGGGCATCGGCAAGGTTCACCGCCGTCTGCTCAACGGTCACACAGGACCGGCCTCCCGCCTGCCCCACACTGAGGACGACATCCGGATGGAGCTCTTCGATCGCTTCCTCAAGCGCGTACCGCGCCCCCGCAAAAGAAACCGGAAGCTCTCTCTTGTACAGCTTTGCCCCTGCAATCTCATCCGGCAGCATCTGTACTGCCTCCCAGGATGGATTCAACGTTTCCTGGCCGAACGGAGCAAAACCTGTTACTAATATTTTCATGACCGCTATTTATCCTCCAGCTTCAGCACACTCATAAACGCTTTCTGCGGAATTTCTACATTTCCGATCTGGCGCATACGCTTTTTTCCCTCTTTCTGCTTCTCGAGCAGCTTTTTCTTACGGGAAATGTCGCCGCCATAGCACTTCGCAAGCACATCCTTGCGCATCGCTTTGACAGTCTCCCGCGCAATGATTTTGCTGCCAACCGCCGCCTGGATCGGAATCTCGAAGAGCTGGCGCGGGATCTCTTCCTTCAGCCGCTCACACATTTTGCGGCCGCGCTCATAGGCAGTACCCGCAAATACGATAAACGAAAGTGCATCAACCTCTTCCCGGTTCACGAGAATGTCCAGTTTCACCAGTTCTGAGCGCATATAGCCTTTTAATTCGTAATCAAAGGATGCATAGCCGCGGGAGCGGGACTTCAGTGCATCGAAGAAATCATAGATGATCTCATTCAGCGGAAGGATGTACTTCAGCAGCGCACGCGTCCCTTCGATATACTCCATGCCCTCGTAGATGCCGCGCCGCTCCTGGCAGAGCTCCATGATCGTGCCGATATACTCGGTCGTCACCATGACTTCTGCCGCCACAACCGGCTCCTCCATATATTCAATTTCTGACGCATCCGGAAGGTTGGAAGGATTCGTCAGGTCAATGACTTCGCCATTCGTCTTGTGTACCTTGTAAATAACCCCCGGTGCAGTCGTGACCAGGTCAAGGTTGTACTCGCGCTCCAGCCGCTCCTGGATAATTTCCAGATGCAGCAGGCCAAGGAAGCCGCAGCGGAACCCAAAGCCAAGTGCAATCGAAGTCTCCGGCTCAAACTGGAGGGAAGCGTCATTGAGCTGAAGCTTCTCCAGGGCGTCCCGCAGATCCGGATATTTCGCTCCGTCTGCCGGGTACATGCCGCAATAGACCATCGGATTCACCTTTTTGTAGCCGGGAAGCGCCTCCGCGCACGGGCGGTCTACGCAGGTCACGGTATCGCCCACCCGGGTGTCCCTCACATTTTTCAGGCTGGCCGTCAGATAGCCGACCATCCCGGCGCTCAGCTCATCACACGGGATGAACTGCCCTGCTCCAAAGAATCCGACCTCCACAACCTCCGCCTCTGCACCAGTCGCCATCATCCGGATGTGTGTTCCCTTGCGCACGGAGCCATCCTTGATCCGGAGAAATACGATAACTCCCTTGTAAGAGTCATAGACAGAATCAAAGATCAGCGCTTTCAGCGGCGCGGACGGGTCTCCGCCGGGGGCCGGAATCTTCCGGACGACCTGCTCGAGCACGTCGCGGACGTTCTGCCCGGTTTTGGCAGAGATGCGCGGCGCGTCCTCCGCTTCCAGCCCAATCACATCCTCAATCTCATGGACAACACGGTCTGGCTCTGCACTTGGCAGGTCAATTTTATTGATCACCGGCATCACATCGAGATCGTGATCGAGCGCCAGGTATACATTCGCCAGTGTCTGCGCCTCAATGCCCTGTGCAGCATCAACCACCAGAATCGCGCCGTCGCATGCAGCAAGGCTGCGCGAAACTTCGTAGTTGAAATCCACATGACCCGGTGTATCGATGAGGTTGAAAATATATTCCTCGCCGTCATCCGCTTTATAGATAATACGAACGGCCTGCGATTTGATTGTAATGCCGCGCTCGCGCTCCAGATCCATATTGTCCAGCACCTGCTCCTGCATCTCGCGGCTGGTCAGAAGACCTGTCATCTCGATGATCCGGTCTGCCAGCGTAGACTTGCCATGGTCAATATGTGCAATAATGCAAAAATTTCTGATTTTACTTTGATCTGCTGCCACCTGTGATTCCTCCTGCCTGACTGCCGTGCGCACACTTGCATAGACTTCCCATAGAAGCAACGCTGCAGGGCGCGCGGGGTATCCTGTCTGTTTATAGAAACACTGTCTGTATGTCTGATTTGATAACCATTGCTTCTCAGTTTAGCACAGGTCATGCCTGCTTGTCCAGTAGGGAATCTGGCACTTCAGATCATTCTCTTCCGCTCAGCACCTGGTCAATCAGATCTGCGAGAGGGATCATCGCGTTGCGTTCCTCTTCGACCGTGTTTAGCTGCGTGCCGGCTTCAATCAGAAGCGAGCGTGGACGCAAATGCAGGTTAAAGCGTTCCGCCTTCAGGTAAATATTGCGGGTGAAATCCGGGTACTGTCTGCGCGCTTTGAGCTCCAGCTGCAGAGAAAATGCAAGGTTCTGCTGCGTATAGCTGTTGGGAAGGTAAGCGATCAGCTCATCTGCGCTATTGCGGGAGATTCCGTTAAAAAACATGATTTTGGAGGTTGGCCTTCCGTCAATTTCCGTCACAAACTTTTCCCCATCCACCCCATCCCGGTGCAGGTCAATGATCACCTCAATGGATGGATGCTCCTCCAGGATCTGCTGCACCTGGGCGCGCGCGTAATCATAGGCTGTGCTGCGGTCAAGTACCCCATCTACCAAATCGTAAACGCCAGTGTCATGAATGACCTGATACCCATAGCCCGTTAATAGCTCTGTAAGGTAATCGCCCATCCCGACAATCGTCGTACCGGGATCATCTGGATCCGAGTCCGCGAAGGCTTCCTGAGAATGCGTATGATAGATTAGAATCTGCGGGACCTCCGGATTTTTGACAATACTCAGATCCTCGGACAGAAGCGCTGCGGCATCCAGCAAATCCGCGTCGGCACACGTACCCGGGTCTACGATAAAGTATTCGTTCAATAAATAATTGAAATCTGAGAGCTGTTCCAGCAGCTCTGCCGAGACATTACGGCCAAATACTGGCTGGGATGAGTCAGAGGACTTCGGCAAAGATGGCTCGTCCTCCTCCTGGACAGAACGTTCCGATTGAGCCTGCCCATCTGCACTCGTTTCGTGCGGAATCGCCGCCCGGGTCCTGGACTTGGCATCTGCTGCGTCTTCTGATTCTCCCTCCGAAGCGGGAGGCACAGCAGAGCCCGGATTTGCATCTGCCTCGGATGCCTGAGCAGGAATGTCCGAAGCCTCTGTTGACCGGCTGGCAGTATGCCAGGCAGAGCCAGGCTCCTCCGATGCCTCAGCAGTCTGTTCTTCGTCTGCCCGCTCGGCAAGGTAGCTGTAGGTCGGGACGAGCGGGCGCATCCACGCCGCAAACCAGTTGACTGGCTTCCGTTCTTCCACTGCCGCTGCATAGCCCGGCGTCCAGGTTCTTGCTGCTGCGTCTTCCAGCCTCTGCTGCAGCATTCCTGCGTCAAGGATGGCGCGCGCGGAGCCGGTCTCCGCCAGCAGCGCACCGCCCTTCTGCACAATATAAACCCCAAGAATTATCATCGCGAAATATAACAGACGTTGCAGCCAGCCCCCGTCCCGCGTAACGATCACCTCCACCCACAGCTTTTCCAGCCGCGCACAATAGAAAACAGGCCTTCTTTTACAAAGACTGCCTGTTCTATGTATATGACCGTATGCGGTTCGTTATTCCAATAATTCGTATGCACGCATCCTCCGGCCCCGGGATTGCATCGCCAAAGTGCATTTTGTACGCATCCCGAGCCGTACTACTGTTCGGGACCGGGACAGCCGTGAATCGTGATGCTCTGCATCATTTCTATTGCTATCAGCGGTATACCTCTGGGAGCCATG
The DNA here is from genome assembly GCA_002491565.1 of Lachnospiraceae bacterium UBA7160. GTDB lineage: Bacteria > Bacillota > Clostridia > Lachnospirales > Lachnospiraceae > Choladousia. The sequence continues at coordinate 7,002 of DKWE01000095.1, forward strand.
ACCTTCCGGCAACTGATGCGTCTGATGATTCCTCTCACTTTGAATGAAACAGGTACTGAATTTCATCGATTCTATGTATGTCATCCCCGGTCCGGCTGCCCTGCCCTTGCCTCTGCAAGATTCTCATAGTACTGATTTTCCAGCACCTCGTAGGCGGCCGTCTTATCGATGATCGCTTTGACAAGACAATCCAGCTCCTGTCCCTCGGTGTAATCCGCAGGCACAAAGTAACGGATTCGCTTATCCAGCATCATGCGGTGTACTTTGGATTTGTCCTGCGTGTCCGGATTGTAGACGCCAATCGAATGCCCGCCGTAGGCGTTGACCAGCTTCATGCACGGGATGTCAGTGTCGCTGTCTCCTATGTAGACCATATTCCGGAATGGCACGCGCATCTCCTCCGGCGGGAAGTAATCATTTACCCCCGGGTCATTGACATCCAATACCCCCTTTTCGATTCGGAACAGGTATTGCGTCTTGCTTGTGTAGTTGATGACCTGCGCAGGCCAGACCGCCACACCGCGTGCATTATAATAGAAGGAACTCGCATAAATTTTCTCGAATACACCGTTTTTGGCAATCTGTGTGCCCTCGATCATTTCCATCAGGCCGGAAGAGATGATGTAATGCTCAACGATGACGTTCCGCTCCTTCCCGTAAGCGCGGAGGCGCTCAAACCAGTCCTCCACGCCAGGAAAAAGCGCCACCTTTGCCCCGTAGTCCTCCAGACTGCGCCGATTGAAGATGAAGCGTCCCTCCGCTTCCTTTACCATCTTGTACATGTAGGCGAGGTTGCTGTCCATATCATTTTCCTGCGCCAGAATATTTGACTCCTTCCAGAAAGACGCCACATCATAGCCAACGGATTGGATGTAGCCCTGCGCCTGCATATCATCCGGCGACAGCGTCTTGTCAAAATCATAACAGATCGCAAGAACCGGAAACGCTTCCTTTTTTCTTCTCTCAAAGGGCATAGCGGACCTCCTCTCGGTATCTGCTGGTCCCATACCTTCACAGACAGTTGCTGCCGCATCGATTCCAGCAGGTTATTCAGAACTTAGAAAACCATTTTATCACACATAGCATGAAAAGGCAATACAAAATCTGAACTACAAAACAGCTGGCCGCCTGCGGTTCACGCCTCCGCTGCCCCTGTGAGGGCGCTGTGTTCCGGTGGCACACGGTAAGCGCCGGCCCGCCTGTTCTCAGCACGCTTTCCCTGAGAAAGCGATATTCAGCCCCTCTGAGATCGTATAGCTCAGGTATTTCACTGTCTCATCGATGTCTTTCGGGGTAACAAACATCGTATTCAAATGCGGAGAAATCAATTCGCGAATCATCTGGTGCTTCTCCGCATAATCAAGCGTCCCCAAAGTACCGCCGAGGCTCTGCATATGGTCGGAGCTGTCCATCTCGTTGATCAGCTCTTCCATCGTGTCATTCACAATCGTTGCGGCATCCACGACCGTCGGTACGCCGACTGCAATCACCGGAACTCCGAGTTCTTCGCGGTTAATCGCATTCCGGTGGTTTCCGACGCCGGAACCAGGATTGATGCCCGTGTCTGTGATCTGGATTGTGCGGTTGAGGCGCTTCGTGCTGCGCGCCGCCAGCGCATCGATCACGATCACGACATCCGGATGCGTCTCCTCGACCACGCCGCGGATGATCTCCACTGTCTCCATCCCCGTCTGGGCCATGACGCCCGGCACAATCGCACTGACCTCCCCGACGGTCCGCAAATCTTCGGAAATCCGCCCATAGACATGAATCATGTGCCGCGTAATATTCAGATTGTTCACAACGTCCGGGCCGAGCGCGTCAGGCGTCACCTCCCGGTTGCCAAGTCCTACCACCAGCACAGAACCGTCCGGCTCCATAAATTTCCCCATCAGCACACGCAGATGCCGCGCCAGCTCCTGCGAGATTTCCCGGTGATAGCCCTCATCCGGAGAAGACATGTTCGGCGCTTCCAGTGTAATGTAAGTGCCCACCGGCTTCCCCATCGCCCGCGCGCCGTTTTCCGTCTCAATCATTACCGTTGTCGTGTAAATTTCCTTCTCCTCATCCGCCTCTTCCTCGACCCTTACGCCCCGGATCTGCGCATCCTCCGCCTCATAGTTTTCCTTCGCCTCCAGCGCCAGATCCGTCCGCACCTGAAATTCACCCATCATAGCCATTCTCCTTCGTATCCGTCATAGTCATCTGCTGCTATTTTTCCTTATTTTTTGGAAATTATGTATTGACACACAAGAAAGTTTGGACTAAGATATATGAGTATGCGTGACGGCATGGTCAGCTCGATTCAGCTGTTCCTCAGACCGTTGCAAGCGCTTCATTAGACGTCCGTGTCCGGTTTTAATGAAGCAAACCCGCAGCCATCCAGCGGTCACCAAGGTTCCGGATAGCTGCGCAACTTATCATGAAACAAGTTTGGAGGTGTACAGGTTGGCTAACATTAAGTCTGCAAAGAAGAGAATTCTGGTAACGAAGACCAGAAATGAGCGCAATAAGTCCGAGAAGTCTGCTGTGAAGACTGCGATCAAGAAAGTAGAAGCTGCTGTTGCGGCAAATGATAAGGCTGCAGCTCAGGCTGCGCTTCTGTCTGCTACTTCTATCATCGACAAAGCTGCGAAGAAGGGCGTTTACCACAAGAACAACGCAGCCAGAAAGGTATCCCGTCTGGCAAAGGCAGTTAACACACTGGCATAAGTATAGATCAGAATCACAAATTTTTAAAGAGCTGCCGATACCGTCATGTCGGCAGCTCCTTTTTTTGGTTATTGTTCACGGCCATGCTGGCCGCGAACAATAACACGCTTCGCGATGCATGAACAGTAACCTTTTTGGTTACTCCACAGCCCTTCTGACCGCTGCTACAGTCTTATCGCACAGTTCCTCCAGCGTCATATGCTTCATTTTTCTCATCATGGTATAGATATCATTGCCGATCGGATCCGTCCATTTTTTATCAATCACCTCATAGCCCCTCATGATCGCAAGCGCATTCAGAATCGGCGCCGCCGTGCAGTCCACATCCTGTCCTTCCATGGCAATGATGTGGCAGGTCTCGTCAAAATCCATATTTCCATACCACAGCGCCACAATTTCCGCAGCTGCGTTGGGATATGCATGGACCCAGTTATATTCCTGGAATTTTTTCTCACACACCGCCCATGCCTCCTCCCAATTGTCATAGGTCCGGCACTGCCTGAGCGCAAAATCTGTCACCGTTTTGTACTCACTGTGCTGCGGCATGCAGGCGATGGTCTTTTCCAGTACGGTGCGGATATCCGTTTCTGTAAAGCACAAGGAGACAAGCACCGCGTTAAAAATGCCGCCGATCATTCCGTTGTTGGAGTGGGAAACCACACTGTCATCCGCTGCCAATCTTGCAGCCAGCGCAGGATTTCCAGGCGCAACCATCCCATGGATCATGGTACGCATCTGCGCTCCGATCCAGTCCGAAAAATAATTCGTTTCCGTTCCGCTTGCCGGAGGCATGATTCCTCTTCTGAGATTCGAAAGTGCCACTCTCTCTGCGGAATATCCCTCTGCAATGATTTCCAGCCATTTGTATGCCACATCCTCGGAGGTGATCTCATATCCTTTTTCTGCAAAGCCATCCAGATAGGCCAATTCATAGGTAATATCGTCATTATAGGTTTCCGGCTCGCGAAGATATCCGCGCACCTCCCCAAAACGTTTCCGGATATTCGCTGTCGTATAGCCTTCCAGCTGGGTGCCCAGGCATCCTCCGATCAATTGTCCTGTCCATCCTGCGCGAATGCGTTTTTCAAAATCTGTCCCGCTCACATCATAAGCGGACGCTTCCGGGAATACTGCATCCCTCCTGACATCCTCAAAGGTACGGTACACCTGGTAGGAGGCGTAGGCTGATTCCGGATCCTGCTTTGCCGTATTTAAAATGTGATAGATCTTCGCTGTGATCTGCTGCAAGGCTGCCCCATCTTTTCTTTCTTCTGCCGCAAGTCCCGCCTCAATCAGCGCCTCCGCCTCCGATACCTCATAACCCCTGGAGGCCATACACTGAATCGCTGCCGGAACCAGATGGCTGGGCGCTTTCGAGCCGGGCACCTCCCCGTGCCAGTCGATAAATAACTGCTCATCGGAAGCATTTCCCATCTCCGCATATTTCAGCCATTCCTCCTCCGCTGTCTGCATGACCGCAGGCGGAACCGCCTCCGTAATCCACTCTAGCTCATATTGCCATGCCTTTTTTGTACTCATATATCCCATCCCCCTTAACATAAATCAATCAGCACATTCAGGAGCTATACTTGACCAGCAGCAGCTCGACCGCCAGCTGCTGATTCAGCTGCCCGGTCTTGACTGCCTCCTCGCTCTCCACGCAGTCTTCGACCGCCTGGCGGAGCGCAGCCGTCTCGTACTTTGCGGCCTGCGCCAGCACACGTTTCGCAATATACGGAGAGAGCCCGGCCCTGGACGCGACCGCACTGCCATCAAGTCCCTGGTCACGCAGATCCTTCAGCTGTAGCATCTGGTTAAACTGGCGCGCTACCAGCGCGAGAATCCGCATCGGCGCTTCATTCAAGGCGAGCAAATCGTAATACAGCTCCAGTGCGCGCTTCTGCTTTTTCTCCGTGACGGCGCGGATCATATCAAAAATCTTGTTTTCCGTCGTCTCCGTGCAGATTTCCTGAACATCCTGGCTGGAAATCGCATCCGCGCCCTGCACATAACAGAGCAGCTTCTCCAGCTCGCTCATGATATTCTCCATATCATCGCCTGTTTTCTCCAGAAACAGATTCAGCGCGTCCTGTGTGATCCGCTTTCCTTCCCGCTTCAGAATGCCGAGCACCCACGCGGTCAGGGTACGCAGCTCCTGCCGGTTCAGCTCCACGACACGGCCAAGAGATTTGACGGCCTTGTAGAGCTTGCCGCGCTTGTCCACAGCGCTTTCCACGAAGACCACATACGTCTCTGCAGGCAGCTTCGGCAGGTAGTCCGCAAGCTCCGGACATGCCTTTTCAAAAAATCCGCTCTCTTCTATCAGGATCATGCGGCGTTCCGCAAAAAACGGCATCGTTTCCGCCTGGTCGATGATCTGCCTGACGTCGATGCCTTTCCCCGCAAATGACGTGAAATTCATCAGATCCTCTTCTCCGACCAGGGCGCTGCGAAGCCGCCTCTTGTACTGATTCTTCAGATATGCCTCTTCTCCGGTCAGCAGATAGAGCTGCTTAAAATTCCCGGATTTGAGATCTGCGTTTAAATTTTTCATACTCTTTGACGCCCCGCTTTCCCGCTTCCGCAGTGTTTTCTCCTCTGCTCATCATGCCATAAAAAACAGGATCTGTCAAATCATCCCAGAGCGTGGCGCCGCCACCCATCAGATTTCCATTTTTATCATGGATGGATGCTGCCCGTTCAGCCTGCAATCTCTCTGGCGCCGGCATCGTACTGCCCAATCGCCTCTTCCATCAGCTCACTGTCCAGCGGGCTTTCCAGCGCCCTGCCGCCGACCTGCTGGTATTTCTCGCTTCCGCGGCCGAGCAGGAGAATCAAGGTCTTGCCACGGCTCCTCGCCGCCAGGCCGACTGCCTGCAGGACAGCATCCCGGCGGTCCGGAACACAGGTACAGGCACAGCCGGTCATCTCCACATAGCTGCACACCTCGGCAGCGATATCCTCCTGCCGCTCCATCCCCGGATCATCCATCGTCAGAAACACATGATCAGAAAACAGTCCTGCGATCACGCCGAGCTCCTGCCTTCGGTTCAAAGCCTTTCCGCCAGGACAGCCGAAGACCGTCAAAATCCGGCGATACGATGCATACTCCTGGAATGCTGCGTCAAACAGCTTTTCAAAGCTCAGCCGGTTGTGCGCGAAGTCAACGATCCCGCAGAGCTTCCCGTCCTCACTGCGAAAGGTTTCCATCCGCCCCGGAACCCTTGTCGATGCAAGCGCCTGCTTCATACATGCTACCGGAACCCCATATACATAGGCTGCCGCGATTGCAGCCATCGCGTTCTCGATATTGAAGCTTCCGCGCATACCCAAGGTGAAGACCTCAGAGAACCGGTCGCAGGAAACGCGAAACGATATCGCGTGACTTCCAACCCGGATCTCGCTGCAGCGCAGATCTGCATGCTTGCTTTTCCCAAAAGTCACGATGCGGTCCGCCTTGCGTGCAGCCTTCCGGATCCGGTCCGCATGGTCACAGTCGAGATTCACACAGGCTACCTCCGTCTGGCGGAACATCGAAAGCTTTGCACTGAAGTAATCCTCAAAATTCTCATGCTCCTTTGGGCTGATGTGATCCTCAGAAATGTTCAGGAAGATTCCTACCTGGAAACGAAGCTCCCGCACGCGCTTATATTTCAGCGCCTGACTGGACACCTCCATCGTCATATAGCGCACCCCGGCACTCCGCGCATTCGCAATCATCTCATGGAGCGTCGGCGCCTCCGGTGTTGTCATCACTGCATCCTGGCGGCTTGTCCCGTCATAATTTTCCACCGTAGAGATCAGTCCGGTTTCCGGTCTGGAGAGCATCGCCTCCCACGCATCGAGCATCGCCTTCAAATACCACGCAGTCGTTGTCTTACCCTTCGTTCCTGTGATGCCCGTCAGGATCGGCGTGCCTGGCTGGTAGCTCCAGAACCGTGCAGACGCAGCACCCATGGCTCTGCGGATATCTGTCACAATCAGCCCCGTCAGTGGGACGGCAGTCTCGTAGGCGCGCTCACTGATATAGGCGACAGCTCCCCTTCTTGCTGCCTCCTCCAGATAATCCGCGCGAAATGCCGCTCCCTTGCAGATAAACAGCGTCCCCGGCTTCACATCACGGGAATCGCAGGTCAGCCAGGCAAGCTCTGTGTTCCTCGCAGCCCCCGCCGCGGTCTCTCCTGCCGCACACGTTCCGATCAGCAGTCCTCGCTGCTGCAATGTTTCCTCCATCTGTCTTACTGTCATCTCGATACTCCCTGATCCCGGCCGCAGCCTCTTCCAAGTCAAATAACTAGTACAACGTTCGCCAAATAACTAGACCAATCTCGCAGACTGCGTAACGTTGCACTGACATGCCGCGCTCCCCGCCGGGTTCCCTTTCTCCTGTGATACACTGATATCAGCCATATTACTCGCGGCACAGCTGCCCGTTCGCTTACGAAATATCCCCTTACAGGCAAGCGAATTTCTTGTAAGCTATCTCCCGCAGCACAGCTGCCCGTTCATTTACGGCTTATTTATTAGACACACAACGACGCCAAAAAGTTTCAGTCCCCTGCAATTTCCTGAAAATAATACCCTTCCGGCTCCTGATGATCCATCGCCCCCCGGTATGCCGCTGTGCCAGCCAGCAGCAGCGCCACTGCAGCAAGAAGCGCGCACTGCCGTTTTCTCCTCGTCTCCAGCTCCTGATCCCGCACAAAATCAAACCGGTACTCTGGTTCCCCTGATTCCACTTGCCAGCGGAAAGGATCTGCACCGTTCCTCTCCGCTTCCTCCTGAGCCTCCCATGGCCCATGATTTCTGCTGTCTCCTGCATCTGTCTGACAAGCCCCGCCTATCCCGGCTCCTCCCGCCTTTCGATACCCGCTCATTCCGGCCTTCTCTTCCTGCAGGTACACGCACACCCGGCTCCCTGCCTGAGCCCTCGCTTGCTCAGACAGCCGGATGCTCTCTTTAATCCGCTCCACTCTTGCCTGCAGCTCCGCGTCTCTTCGCTCACTGCGGCTTCCCCTCCATGATCCCCCGTGCCTGTCAGTTCGCTCCTCACCCTTTTCTGTTACTCTAGTTTCAGTTCCCCACTGTCTGATACGCTTCTTCATAAAAAATCTCCCCCCTTGCCCGTTCTACGGACATCCTTATAAGCAGCCTCTATGTCCTGCGTCTTCCTGTAAACGCCGCATGTTCATCCGAAACACAAATTTACTGCGTTTTTCCAGCCCATTGCAGCAGCCATTTGTCACACCATACCTCAATCCTCCGGCAGCTTCCTTTCTTCTCCTGCATTCAGCAGCCAGGTAACTATGGCCTCACAGGACACCGTTACTCCGCATGGAATACGTATAAATAACAGAAAAATCCTCCCCGCAGCCCGCACAGAGCCAGCCGCGCCGCCCCCTCAGACAGCCGCCTGCGCCCTGTTTGTGCTTTACGAAAAGGATTATAGAAAGAAAATGTATCTGAATCTGCACAAATTTGTATCAAAGTTGTATCATCACGTTTTTTATTTTTTCTTCTGCATCGTTGCTGATTCTGCCATCGCCTCTGTCTCCGCTGCTTCCATCGTTCTTGTTATCTCATATCCGTTCTCTTCGCACCACTGATCCAGAACCGCCTGCAGGTCGACCGGATACTCGATGAATACATAGGTGCCGCCTGTAATATCCGCATTTGATTCTCCCGCAAGAATACTCATGAGCTTTACCCAGTAATCCGTGCCGAACATCACTGCCATTCCTCCGCCTACTGCACCGTTCTCGACCAGCTCAATCCGTGCCATACTCTCGAAATTTTCAAAACTCAGCTGTATATTTCTGCTGAAACCCTCCGCATAGGGGGAAGGCTCTGCGGACTTTGCGCCGCAGGCAGCCGCAAAATCACCCGGGCGCTGAATGCTCAGTTCCAGCATCCCACCGGATTTTCCATAGCTCTCGTACAGTTCTTCTAATGAAGCATACTTGCCCGGTCCGAGACGTTCTGCGATCCCATCCCCGAAGTTCTCCCCGCACGCAGAAACATAGTAGAGCATGTCTGCTGTACAATCAGCCAGAACGGTAAGCGTATTCAGTCCTTCATGGTCAATGCATTGAATCAGCACGACATCCAGAGTATTTTCATCCAGAATGTCCACCTCAGCGCCTTTCACCACGTAAAGCCGCAGAACCAGAACCTCGTTGATATACTTTTCCTCCAAAAGCTCTGTGCAGCCCTCCGGCAGCACACTGCAGTCCTCCCACGCTGTGAGACACTTTTTGCACCTCTGGAATGTATCCTGGAACTTGACGGGGCTATACGGCAGCGTCGCATACGACAGATACTCTGCATCCTTCAAAAGCTTCAGCCTGCCTGCGACATCCAGCGAAGCGACATCCACAAACTGAATCTCCTCCCGGCTCGACAGCTCCACCTTCCCAACCGACGATTCCTTCTGCCACTCGTTGTACCAGTCCGGAAAAAACAGCGCAAACAGAATCACCGCAATCAAAAGCAGCACGCCGATCTCATATTCCAGCATCGTTTTCCAGTTTCGTCCTCTCATACCGCCTCACGCCTTCTTCCTGCCGTTCTTCCCCTGCGCTGCCGCTCCTCCCGCTCTCTTAAACGGACGGGCCGGCGGGCCGGGCGCACCGGATTATAAAACAGCACTGTCACACGCAGCCCCTGCCCCGGCTCACTCTCAAAGCGCCAGACAGCCTGGTGCAGATCCACGATTTTCTGGCACAGGGCAAGGCCGAGCCCGGCGCCGCCTTCCTTTCGCGCGCGGGATTTATCCACCATGTAAAATGCTTCCGTGATCCGCGCAAGCTCCTCCGGAGCGATGCCCCGCCCCTCATCGGCCACGGTAATCTGATACCCGTCATACTGTGCCTGCCCAGTCACCCAGATCGAAGAGCCCTGCTCGGAAGCCTTGCGCGCATTGTCGACCAGATTCAAAAACAGAGACATCAGCAGATCCCGGTCTCCGAACAGCATCCCCTCTTCCGCCTGCACATACAGGGATATTTGCTTTTCCTGCAGGGCTGCCCCTGCCACCTGCGCGACCTCCTCCAGAAGCTCCCGGGCCAGGATCTCACGGCGCACAATCTCCTGCTTTCCTGCCATCGTCATCTCCAGCAGCTTGTAGGAGAGCGTCTGCAGACGTTTTCCCTGCCGGTAAATGTAGTCGGCGCACATATCCGTCTCCTCTTTGGAAAGCTCCATCTGCCGGATCGTGTCCGCGTAACCGATGATGGAGGTCAGCGGCGTTTTCAGCTCATGTGCAAACGCTGCCGTGAATTCCTCCTGGCGGTGCACATCACCCTGCAGCTGCTCCATCTGCCGTTTCATCGCGTCCGCCATCCAATTGAAATCATCCGCGAGCCTTCCAATCTCATCGCGGCTGTCGATTTTCACCCGAACATCATACTGTCCCTGCGCAAACTGCCGTGTCGCACGGGAAAGCTTCTGCATATTGCGTGTCATAAAAAAGGAGAGGCCAAGGATGACGCCGCCCGCCAGCACAGTCAGCAAAAGCACCCCGGCACGGTATCGCGCATACAGCTCATCCCACTTCTCATAGACACCGGAAATGCTCCGCGTCGTCTCAATATAGTCCCCAAAGCTGCTGCGGCAAAGCACAACTACAAACGTCTGCTCCTGTGCCTGTCCGATTTCATAGCCCACATTTTGTTCCTCTGTCAGCTGCTCCCGAATCTCATGCTCCACGCGGAGCGCATTATCCTGATACAGCACCTCCCCGCGTGCATCATAGATCCGCATACTGCCGCTGCGCCCTACATCACGGCGGTAGAAGCTCGCCACGGCCTTATCGATCGTCAGCTGCTCCCACTGCTCTCCGGAGAGCGCGTTGCGCGTCAGCTCATAGGACGACTGAAAGGTCTGATTCTCCAGCATACAGCGCTCGATTTCCTGATCCAGGCTGTTTTGCAGGCTGTCCTGAATGATCCAGGTGCCAAAAAACGTCAGGAACAGGACGAAGATCGGCGTTGTGATAAAAAATAATTTCCAGGAAAGACGCATACGAAGCCTCCCTTTCCGAGCACATATTCCTGCATACCGCCCCATAGAACCGGTCTGCCTATAAATCTCTGGCCGCTATACTACATTCCTGTCTGACAAAACTTCAAAGCATGATTTCACATCAGCAAAGTGATCGAGCAAACAGTAACTTAGCACTCCAACCGATAGCCTACTTTATAAATCGCAACAATATGTTCCTCGAGCCCCAGCTTTTTCTTCAGCCTCTGCACATGAAGATCTACCGTCCGGCCGGTTCCATTGTATTCCCCGCCCCAAACATTCTCATAAATCGTCTCGCGGTACAGAGCGCGGTTCTTGTTGCGCAGAAACAGCAGCAGCAATTCGTATTCCTTCGTCGTCAGATCGACTTGATGCCCCTTCTGTGTGACGGTGCGCGAATCAGTATCGATCTCGATATCGAACAGGCGCAGCTGGCGTTCCGTCTTCCGGTAGCGCCGCAGCACTGTCTCAACGCGGGCAAGCAGTTCCGCGATCTCAAAGGGCTTCGCAATATAGTCTTCCGCACCGAGCTTGAGCCCCTTAACCTTCTGCTGGGTATCCCCCATCGCGGTCAGAAAGATCACTGGTACATCAACCGTCTTGGCATATTCCAGCACTTCATATCCATTCAGCTTGGGCAGCATGATATCCAGAAGGATGAGGTCGAACGGACGCTCTGCGATAGCATCGGCAGCTGCCTCACCGTCGGCGGCAATTTCACACTGATATCCGGCTTTTCCAAGGTTCATACGGATGAGATTTGCGATGGGCTCTTCATCTTCTACGATTAATATTTTTATCATCTAGGTACTCCTTCTGTCATAAGCGCTCCGCCTCAACGGACAGACCACGGCGATTCTTCTGGTCTGCTTTTTCCTGGCGGCTTGTAATTCCCTTTATCATAACTTGCGGACAGAAAAAAAGCAAGCTGTACTTTACCTGATTCACACACCCGCCGGATTGCCATTATTGTCAAAGCCATGGCTACTTGGCTCGTTGCTCGCGGGAATAACCCCCTTCGCGATGCGCAAACTGCAACGTATTGCCTGCTTTTATTCTTTGCTGTTCATGGTTCTGTGAGTAATATGCCGGATCGCTGTGCCTGCATGTAAGAGACCGTATCGCTGCCACAGATAGACTGCCTAACAGCAGCTTTTACTCATCCGGCATTCTTTTTCTGTTCTCGTTTTTTGCGGGTCATGAGACCGCCGATGCGGCCCGTTTCCTTCGCAGAAAGTGATTTCCAGCCCTCGGTGCGCACCTTTTCCAGAAGGCCGAGTTCCTCGGCAATCTCATATTTCATGCGGTCATCCGGACTTAAATCTTCCCAGTTCAGCGCCTTATTTTTTTCCTTCATCGCTGTGAGGTCACACTCCTTTCCCTGGGAGTATGGCCAGGGTGCAGATATCTTATACAGTCCCATATTCAATTCATCCCTCCTGCGTACCGCACCATTTCGCATTTCCAACCGCCCCTAGTACCATTTTAATGGCTCAGCGCACCTTGCTGCACCGGTGCACAACGCCAGCCGCTGCTGTGCGTCTGGCGCTGCCTGTAACACTTAATATTCGTCGTCATACGGCATCAGAATCGCTGCCAGAATATAGAAGATCACACCGACAGACACCAGGCCGAAAATGATGAAAATCAGGCGGACCACCGTCGCATCGATGCCGAGGTACTCTCCGATCCCCCCGCATACGCCGCAGATCTTCCGGTTGCTTGTGGATTTGCAAAGTCTTTTCATAGTGATTGATACTCCTTCCCTTTATTCTGTAAATTCAATGAAAACAGAGCCAACGCCACACTCGATATCCATAGATTTCGATGCGTGATTATTAATTGTTTGCTCGTTGCCCAGCCCTGAGTGATGGGTTCCGTCGATCTCAATTTCTCCGACCCCACACTCAATGTCATAGTTGAAATCCTCCGGGCTGCCAACTACATTCAGGTTCAGTTCCCCGACCCCGCATTCGATGTCCGCCTTTTTCTGTATGTCCAAATCCAGCGTGCACGTCCCGACGCCACAGTCCACGTCCAGCTCGCGGCAGGTAAGCGGCCCATCTTCCATCGTAACTTCCCCGACCCCGGCCTCGATTGACAGTTCCTTCAGGGAGACAGTACGCGGAATATAGATTTCTATCACTGGCGCCGTGGAACTCTCATTCGAACGCAAGAAATTCCAGTTAAACAGCCCCCATCTTTTGGATTTGCACTCTACCTCCAGAGTATTTCCGTGTTTTTCGGCGTTAAAATGCGACGGAACATGGCGTGCTTCCACGCGCCAATCCTCCTCGTCAGTCAGATAGAGCTTGCAGATAGCAGTCCCGCTCTCCAGATCGAGCGATTTGACATCCGAAAAAACTGCCGAGAAGTCTGAGCCCTCCGATGTGATGTCGGTGACTGCCTCCTCCACATTCTTCTGCCAGCTGTCCGGTCCCGCGATATTCAGCTCCCCGGACTCTGCCATCGCCTGCAGCTGCCTTGGCTGAAACCCCATGCAGAGACTCGCGATGCAAAACGCCGCACCGACTATGGTACAGGTGAAGGCGGCCTTCACATAGCCTTTTGTTGATTTTTTCATCGTATCGATTCCTCCCTATCCAAAGATTCTATGAAACAGTCTGCTGATTATGCCGCAGATGGACCTCACCAACAGCATAGTGACCCGAAATACTCCCGGCACCGCTGCCATACAGCCCCAACGCGCAACCAGGAAAAAAAGCACTGCAGCCGCAAACGCGAAAAATCCAAAGCCGATCAGCATCAGGCTAACAGACGGCACGGAAAAATTGCAGAGCCCAGTCGCAATCAGACCAATTCCCGTCCCGATCATGCCTACTGCCATGCCAATGGCTCCCCCGATCAATCCGAACAGCCCGCCAAAGATGCCGCAAATTGCACCGAAAATTGCGACAATCACCGAACATCCGGCGCTCAGGATCACGCCCGCAAGAGGAAGTCCGAAGATCACCAGGAGTATCAGCATAAAGAGTACGACCCAGCCGTTTCTGTGTCTTCTCGCTACAGGCGCTTCATACGCCCCCTCGCGGTACCGCCCTGCCCGATTCGTCCTTCTTCGATCTGAGTCTGTTTCCGATCCATAAAAATCCTTCTGGCTATCCGTTTCTTCCCAAGAAGAATCCTCTCTGCTACCGGATTCCTCTTCCGCTTTTCCTTCATACTCCTCATATCCGTAACTGCGGCCGCGCCTGGAATGCTGCTGCCAGGCATCCTGTGCTTTCTGTCCCCATTCGCTGCTCTTCGCGTCTGACCAGGCACGCTTTGCCCTGCGGCCAAACTCACTGCCCTGGGCATCTGACCAGGCGCGCTCCGCCTTTCGGCCGAACTCACTTTCCCTGGCGCCTTCCCAGGCCTTCGCCGCCTTTTCCCGCCAGGAGCCCGATGCTTCGCCATTGCCTCCGTAGCTGCCATAGCAGTCGGTGCCGTCGTACCCATATGCGCTGCCGCTGGCACCCGCATAGCCGCCAGCACCACCGTACCCGCCTGCGCCTCCTCCATTACTCCTGAAGCCGCCACGCCCGCCTGCACCGCCGTTGCTACCGGAATCCCCGCGCTCTGCCCCTGCAGCTTCCGCTTCCTCTGCCTGCCCGCCAACCCTTGCCAGCGCGGCATATTTGTCCGGCGCGTTGGGTTTCTCCTCAAAGCGGACGTCGCGATAACCAGTCTCCGTAAACTCTCCGGCTTCTTTATTTTCGGACAAACCGGCCCGTATCTCTGCAGCCACACGCTCCGGGCTTCCGAACCTTGCCAGAGCTTCCTCCTCGTGCTCCGCCCCGGCTTCCTCCAAATAATCCCGGTAATACTCCATCGCCTCTTCCCGCTCCTCCTCTGAAAGATCCGAGAGCAGAAAACTCAATTGCTCCAAAAATGCCTCTTTCCCCGTCATTTTTCTCTTCTACCCTTCCTAAATTTCTGTCTGTCCTTCCTGCCTGAATATACCGGAAGCAAACTTTTGCTACCCTGAATCCTATTCTATCCATCAGAAACCAGCCTGTGAACCGTTTCTTCGCTTTTTTTCGTTCAAAAGTCCCTTCAATACAGGATCCCGGATATCCGCTCCGTGTACTGCTTCCACTCCCTGCGGTACAGGGAAAGCTGTGCCCAGCCGCGCTCTGTGATCTGATAATACCGCCGGTTCCGCCCTCCGTATTCCCGGTCATACACGCTCAGGCATTCATCCTTTTGCAGCCTTCGCAGTACCGGATACAGCGTTGACTCCGATACTTCCAACACCTCGCGCACCTCCTGTGTAATCCGATATCCGTAGGTACCCTCCGGCTCCCTGGAAACCACGGAAAGCACAATCGCGTCCAGCAGCGCCGCCCCCGAATTAAATACCATACCGCAGCCCTCCTCTCCTTATGCAAGTCTATTCTGATTCCTTTCTTTTTATCCTGCCAGCGCCAGGGAAGCGGACACATAACGATATCCAGAAAACCTCTCTACGCAGCAGGCTGATATCTTTTGCTTTATCATATCATTTCTTGTTCTATATTATATGCTGTATAATATTATTGTTTGCCATGTTTGTCAAGTATTTTTTTCAAACTTTTAAAAAAATGTAATTGGGCCAGGCAGTTCCTCTCAGAACAGCCTGGCCTCTCGCTTACAGAAACCGCTTCCCTGTGCGGTTTTCGGACTACAACTATTTTATCACTGTTTTCTGCAGGCAAAACGGGATACAATACCGTTCCACTTCCGCCTCGGAGGCTTCCAGGGACAAAGCAAAAATCCGGGCGATCTCATTTCTGACCGTTTCGCGCTCCATCGGAAGCTTCCGGAAGAGCTGCTGTACGGTCCCGGCGAGGATATCGATGACGCTCCCAGGAGATTCCCGGATGATCGCATGAATCCTGTCGGAAGGAATCCCCCGCAAACTGTCGCCGGACAGTCCGCAGCAGGCGTTTCCCATATCGATTTTCTTTTTTTACATCCAGATCAGATAAATCAGTGTCAGCGAAAACCCAATGCACAGCAGCAGCAATGCAAAGGACATGCTCCGCCCGATTACCATGTTGCTTTCCTTCAGCTCCGTGTACTTCACCGCAAGATAGTGCACGTAATCGCGCTGCACTGGATCACGGCGGCGTACAGTGCGGTTCAGCACATTGCGCAGGAAATTCCCGATCCTGCCAAGCGCGGCTGTCACCACATTGCCCTCCGGCAGCTCATGCGGAAGCGGACTGTCGCGATAGATGGTCCTGCGCAGTGCGACCACAGACAGATCCAGCAGGCTGTCAAGCACCCGGCAGAGCACCTGCCCCGCAGGCAGTACCAGATGGAGCACTCGCTCCGGCAGCTCGTCCAGGATCTTGCACACCGTTCCGAACAGCCCCGGCAGCACCGTAAGCAGCAGCGGGCGGTAGACCAGATTCTCCAGGTCGAGCCAGGACGGCAACGCATTGATATAGATAACCGTCCTATTTTCCCGCCTCATCAGACAGCTCCGAATAAAGAACACATACACCAGAGCGCCGATTGCAATGGAAATCATTGCGCCGGACAAATTTTTCAGGCTGAAATATTCAACGACATGGCCGAACTCCTCCAGATGCATGAAACGCTGTCCCAGCCCCGCCGCACGGTCCATCAGTGCGTGCGGGCATAGCCCCCAGATAAGCAGCACAAGCGCGCTGCCCGCAAGGGCGAAGGTACTCTCCGCATTCATGTAACGCTTCTGCGCATCGTACCGCCGCTGCCGTTCCGGATTCTCATTTTTTTCGACGAAGATCGATACAAACAGCTTCGTCATATAAGCCACTGTCAGACCGCCGGAGCACAGGAACATCCACTCCACTGCCTTCATCACAAAACCGCCGGAATACTCCACAATGCTCTCATGCAGCAGTGTCTTGCTGACGTAGCCTCCAAAGAGCGGAATGCCCCCGATCGCAAGCGCGCCAACCAGGAAGATCGCCTTCAGAAGCGGCTTCTTTCTGCCGTAGCCCCGGATCTCATTCAGATCCAGCGAATGGGTATTCATAAAGATCACGCCAGCCGCCATGAACAGCACCAGCTTAATCATCGAATGGTTCATCATGTGCAGCAGCGTGCCGTGAACCGCCAGCGCGTTTTCCTCACCGAGCAGGCCCTGCATCCCGACACCGACCAGGATAAATCCGATCTGCGACATCGAGGAGCAGGCGAGCGTCCGCTTTAGGTCAACTGAGAACACCGCGAGCAGCGCCCCGCCGAACATCGTCAGCACCCCGATCGTAAGAATCAGGACTCCCCAGGTGCGGTCATGCAGGAACAGACCGCAACTCACCGCAAGGATTCCATAGATTCCAGACTTTGTCAGGATACCGGAGAGCAGCGCCGACGCGGGAGCGGGCGCCACCGGGTGAGCCTTCGGCAGCCAGATGTGCAGCGGAAACGCGCCTGCCTTCGCGCCGAAGCCGAACAGCATGCAGACGCCAGCCGCGTACAGAAGCTGTCTGCGCGACGCGTAATCCTCCGCCGTCAGCCGGTATCCCGCTGTCAGATCCTTCCATCCTTCCCCGCCCATGCCAAGATACGCACGCGCTGCGGGCAGAAGCTCCGAAATCGTCAGTGTCCCAAGCTCATGATACACGAGAAAAATCCCCATCAGCATCACGAGTCCACCGATCACTGCCACCGCCAGATACGTCACGGCTGCGCGCAGAGACGGCTCATTCTCCTCCTGCGCCACCCAGACGTAGGAAGTAAATGACATGATCTCAAAGAAAATAAACGTCGTGTACAGGTCTGCCGACAAAAAGACGCCCATCGTCGCCCCCAGCGTCAGCAGCAAAAAGATGTAAAACCGTGTCCGGTTCCCGTGATGCGCAAAGTACTGCCGCGACAGGATCGTCGTCATCATCCACATGAACGCGGCGACCAGTCCATAGAGCATCCGGAACCCGTCGAGGGTGAAATTCAGGCCAAATCCGCAGACTGCGGGGATCGTGCAGCCAACTGCAGCTGCCCCGTCCGAGCCCTTCGCATATACCAGGAACAGCGCCGCCATCAGCACAAATTCACTCACTACAATCATATCGGCCAGCACATCGCGGTATCTGCCGTTTCGTTCCTCCGTCTCAGAGGGGGACTGCCCCTTTACACTCTGTTTCCCGGAACCGCTCCCCAGTCTTCTTTTTACCGCAGCTGAGATCTGTGTCCCATATCCTCCGGCAAGCCCGGCCAGCGCCGCTCCGAGGAACGGATACAGCACCAGCACTGCAAGCCATCCAGTTTGTCTCATCTCCCGTTCCTCCTTCCTAGCGCAGACTCGCTGCAATCAGCCCAAGCCGCGAGAGAATTGGCTCCGGATGAAGTCCGAACACCACCATCGCCACCGCAAATACCAGCAGCGGAAGAAGCATCATCCAGCTCGGATCCTCCACATCAGAAATCGTGCTGTAGTCAAACCCCTTGCCCGGGAAAAATGCCCGTATGGTAATCGTCAGCATATAGATCGCTGTCAAAAGTGCCGAAATCAAAAGTGCGGCAACTCCGGCATAGGCGAGCGGATTCCCGCTCTCCACCGCCGCCTGCACAAGATTCCATTTACTGATAAAGCCGCACAGCCCCGGCACACCCATCAGTGCCAGCCCGGAGACCGTAAAGGCCGCAAAGACCTTCGGCATCTTCCGCCCAAAGCCGTCCAGCTGATGGATATACTCTCTTCCTGTCTTCGTGATCACCGCGCCCGCACAGAAGAAGGAGCAGATTTTCATTGTCGCGTGAAAGATCATGTGGCTCAGCGCACCGACCAGTCCGAGCGGTGACATCAGCACTGCGCCAAACAAAATGTACGACAGATTGCTGACCGTCGACCAGGCAAGGCGGCGCTTTAAATGCGTCTCCTTCAACGCACGGCTGCACCCGTAGACAATCGTGAAAATCACCGGGATCATCACTGCCGTCTGCGCCCAGGTCCCCTTCAGGAACTCTGTTCCAAAGCTATAGTAGGTCACGCGCATCACAGTAAACGCACCCGCCTTCACCACCGCAACCGCATGCAGCAGCGCCGTCACCGGGGTCGGCGCGACACCGGCCTTCGGCAGCCATGCGGAAAACGGCCACATCGCAGTCTTCACCGAGAAGCCGAAGAAGCACAGCACATAGATCAGAAGCAGCAGATTCGTCCGGTCGCCGATCTTCGCCAGATCGAGCACACCGCCCGGCACAAAGTTCGAGGTCGTCCCATAAATCAGGATAAAGACCACTCCGATAAAAGCAAACGCAGCCCCGCCCAGAGAATAGTACAGATAGGTGCGGCTTGCCAGGATCGCCTCGCGTGTCAGCGTATGCATGATCAGCGGCAGCGTCACCAGCGTCAGCATCTCATAAAAGCAGTACATCGTCACAACATCTTCCGCAAGCGCGATGCCCATCGTAATGCCAAACGTAACCGTATAAAAGGTAAAAAACACTTTTTCATGCCGTTCATGCGTCATGTATTCAAACGAATACAGAGTCGCAAGCGGCCACAGCACGGAGATGATTGCGGCAAACACCGTTCCCATCCCATCCAGATGAAGGCTCAAAGTCAGGTCATGCGTGAACCGGAACAGGACAAACTCTCCCTCCGGCTGGCACACCAGCATCGCAACCGCCAGCACCGCATTCAGCAGCACCACCCCTTCGATATAGATCATCATGTTCTTCCGATTGCCAAATGGCAGTACCGGAATCAGAACCCCTGCGACAATCGGAAGCAATACAACAATCGGAAAAATTGCAGAGCTCATCTCCTCTCCTCCTTCCTACAGCACGCTGGAGGCAATCTGACCTGCAAAGGAAATCAGCGGGTTCGGGAAAATGCCGAGCAGTACGGTAAGCGCCGCAAGAATCGCAAGCGGAATCAGCATTCCCTTCGGCTCTGACAGTCTTGGAAGCTCTTCCGGATTCGCCTTATTGCCCGGGAAAAATCCGTTCGTTGTCACGGGAAGCAGATACCCTGCTGTCAGCAGTGCGGAGACAAGCAAAATCGCCGGACCTGCCCAGCCGAACGCCCCCACGTTTGCCGAGAGCGCTCCCTGCGCCAGATACCATTTGCTGACGAAGCCGCTTGTCGGCGGAATCCCGATCAGGGCAAGCGAGGCAAACGTGTAGCACCACACCGTCAGCGGCATCTGTTTTCCGATGCCGTACAGCTCTTCGACGCGCGTCTTACCGGTCCGGAAGATAAAGGTCCCTGCCGTCAGGAACAGCGCACACTTAATAAACATATGGAAGATGACATGCAGCAGCGCGCCCGTCATCCCGACCGGTGAGAGCACCGACAAGCCAAACAGGACATACGATACCTGGCTGACCGTTGAGTACGCCAGACGCTTTTTGAAAATTTTCTCGCGGAACGCCATCATCGAGCCCATGAAGACGGTCAGAAGCGCCAGCGTCATCCAAGCCGTCTGTACCCAGGTGCCCCGGATGAAATCTGCCCCGACGATATAAAACACAACCCGGATAATCGCGAGCACACCAGCCTTCGCGATCACACCTGAGAGCACAGCAGAAGCCGGGGACGGAGCCACCGGATGCGCCGTCGGCAGCCACGCGTGCAGCGGAAACATACCAGCCTTTGCGCCGAAACCGATGAGCGCTGCGAATACCGCAATCAGAAGAATCCAGGTATTATTTCCCAGAAGCTCTGGATTTAAGGTTCCTCCTGCCGTAAAGGTGAGCGTATCACAGTAGCGGTACAAGAAAAAGATCGCAAACAGGCCGAGGTACGCGCCGCACATCGAGTAAAACAGATACTTCAGCGCTGCCATAATCGACTCATGAGAGCCGTTGTGCAGCACCATCGGCATCGAGGTCAGCGTCATAATCTCATAGAACATATATAAAGTGACAAGATTGCCGGAAAAGCAGAGCGCCACCAACACACCATAAACAATAAGATAAAAGCCGAAAAACCGCTGCTCTTTCCCCTCGTGCTCCATATACACAAACGAATATACACCGACCAGCACCCAGACAATGCTGACCAGAGTGACAAACAGCCGCCCGATATCGTCCACACGGAAGTACACCGGAATGCCCTTCATCAGCTCGAACAGCGTCACACTGTGATCCCCGCTCCACGAAACCACCACGGCAAGTACTGCGGATACCACCAGCACCGCAAGCACCCTCGTATGAAGCTTCTTCCGTGCTTCCTCATCCGGTTCGGGCAGCTCGCCGCCCTCCGCCTTTCTTTTTTGCTTCTCTACTGCCAGGGACACCAACAGATACGTCCCTGCAACCACCGGAAGAAATACCGGCAGCAGTAATAATGCACCCATTTCCTTTTCCTCCTATGCAAACATCAAAAGGCCCTTCTGCAAAAGCCGGACGACCGGCTCAGAAAAAATACCTAAAAACAGATTCAGCGCGATAAAACATACCAGCACAGCAGTTTTTCCCTTCTGGTCCGTAGCCCTCACGGTAAGGAACTGCCGCTCCTTCAACACCTTTTTCTTCTCCGGTGTGTAGATACGGATGACCGTCTTCATAAAATAAACTGCATTCAGCACGGTGCTGACCGCAAGCGCGATCATAGCCGGAAGCAGCTTGTGATGGCACTCGACCGCCGCCTGTGCAAACAGCAGCTTGGAAATGAATCCTGCAAACATCGGGATTCCCACCATCGAGAGAGAGCCCACCGTGAACGCGACACCCGCCACCTTGTTGCGGTAGCCAGCTCCAGTCAGGTCAAAGAAATCCGTGCTGTCACCGGAGACCTCCGTCAGAGAGGACGCGGAAATGAACAGCAGAGATTTCGTCGCCGCATGCGACAGGATATGAAAGACACTCGCGATCACTCCCGCTGTCGTGCCAAGACCGAATCCCATATAGATATAGCCAATCTGCGCCACCGAAGAAAAGGCAATCATCCGCCGCACATTGCTCTCACGGATCGCATCCACAGACCCTATAATCATGCCGAGGATACCGAACACAAACAGCACATGGAGTTCCCGGCTGTCCCGCACAATATCCGCGCCGATCACACGGTAGAAAATCTTCAGCAGCAGAAATATGTAACCTTTTGAGACAAGTGACGACAGGATGGCCGCAGAAGACACCGTCGAATAGCCATATGCATCCGGCAGCCAGCCGTGAAATGGATACAGAGCGCTCTTGATCGCCAGACCGACTGTCATCAGCCCGAGCGCCACGACAAGCGGCGCATGGTACTGCCCGCTCGCATACAGCTTCCCTACCGCCTCCTGGATATTGCTCATCAGCAGATGACCGGTGATACCGTACAAAAAGCAGATGCCAAGCAGCAGCATACCGGAACCAAGAAGGCTCATAATCATATAGCGCGTCGCTCCGACGATCGTCCGCCCGTTCTGCTTAATCATGATCAGGCCGCAGGCTGAGATCGTATTGATCTCCACAAACACATACGCAGTAAACAGGTCATTCGTATAAATCAGCGCCATCAGGGAAGACAGCAGCAGATTTACCATAATATAGTAGAGATTTGCTTTTGACGGCTCCAGCTCCTGCTCGCGCTCCCGTGTGCCTCCGAGCATGGAGAGCAGCATGATGATACAGAAGAACACTGCCATCACCGCTTCCAGCACACCCACCCGGATCTCATTGCCCCAGGGCGCGGAAAAATGCCCCATCCGGTAGACATATGGCGCTCCGGTCCGGATCACAAATGCAAGTACCGCCGTGTTCATTAGCCCGACCGCTGTGATCACCGCCGTATTGACCCATTTTGCCTTTTTCCCGTCCAGAATTGAAGAGAGCGGACCGGAGAACAGTGTGAGAATGATGCAGATAAATGGAAAATTCTGAACAAATTCCATCACAGCCCCTCCTTCTCCAGCATGGTCGTGATCTCATCCAGATTCAGCGTGTGATATCTGCGGTAGAGCCGGATCGTCAGGGAAAGCATCAGCGCCGATACCGATACCGAAACGACAATGCCGGTCAGCACCAGACCTGCCGGAATCGGATTGATGTAAGCCTCTACGCTCTGCACCCCGTCCACAACGATCGGAGCCTTTCGCCCCGCGATATATCCCTTCAGCGCAAGAAACAGGTACATCGCCGTATCCATGATATTCAGTCCGATGATCTTCTTAATCAGATTTTTCTGCAAAAGCAGATTGGAAAAACCAATGGCAAAAAGAATCATCGCGATTGCTTCTTCATAATTTGTGAGCAGTCCCGAAAAATTCATCTCAATAGCCTCCTTTCCGGAACATCACATAAAAAGTATACATGGTGCCCGCGACGACGATGCCGACGCAGATATTCAACAGCAGGATCAGCCCGCTTGAGAGGATCGCTCCCGGCGTCCCGAGCGGGATCACACTGTGAATTTCGTTGGCTCCTGTGTAGAACGAATAGCTCTTCGCGAGCGCATAGCAGGCAAGCGCGCCGAAGCTCATCCACTTGTAGGTCTTCGCCGTAAAGAACCGCTCCGTCTTTGCAAACCCGAACGCGTTCAGATACAAAATCAGCCCTGCGCCGATGACCGCGCCGCCGGAGAATCCTCCGCCCGGTCCCAGATGGCCGCACAAAATCACGTAGATACCAAAAATGATAATCGGCGGGACAAGGATTTTCGCAACCGTCTGCAGCACGACATCATTCTTCGGCTCATGGCTGCGGTCATTCGCATTCAGTGACTCAATGCTGTTTTCCCCCTTCTTCCGGTCGATCCGAAGCAGGATCAGCACCGTACACGTCGCAATAAAGAGTACATGCGACTCGCCTAAGGTATCGAACGCACGATAATCAAGAATCATACCGGTGACAATATTGACTGCTCCCGTCTCCTGCAGGCCGCTCTCGATATAGCGCTTGGGCACCTCATTGTTCACCGGGTTAGACGCTTCTCCAAAGGGAGGCAGACCGGAGACGCCGGTCAGCAGGATCAACACCAGCCCGATACAGAAAATCACGCTGAATACCCGGTAAAGCTTCTGGAAAATACGCACCTCGGCATTTTTTTCGATATCGAAGACCCGGTCCCGGAGGCGGCGCTTCTCTTCCTTCCGCTCCAGTTCCGCTTCTGTGTCTTCCTGAAATGACTCCTGCGGTTTCATTTCGACCGTATCCAGCAACAGATCCTTCTCGCCGGACAGCCACTGGCTTAACCGGTAGGAGCGGGTCTTCTCGTATTCATTGTCCGGAAGTCTTCTGCTCATCGTTCCTCTCCTCCTCTCTCTCATCCGTCTTCATAATGGCGTGAATCTTTTTCAGTGTGATGAAAAAGAGCACACTTGTAATACCAGCGCCAACCGCAGCCTCTGTAATCGCCAGATCCGGAGACTCCAGAAGGATCCAGATCACGGAAGCGATGAGGCTGTAGGACATATAGATCAGGATCGAATTCAGCAGATTCTTCGAGAGGCTGACCGAGATGGCACACACGACAAGAAATCCCAGCAGAATCAAACGAAATACTTCCATTCTTATACCTCCTTCGTGTGCTCCGGCTGTGAGAGCGCCTGCACTTCCGGCGCCGTATCAGTCTTCCTGGCTTCCTGCAGCACATCGGACTGCTTCACTCCTGTCTCCTGCCTTCTGCGCAGTTCTTCTTCAAGGCTGTGCAGTTCCACAACACGGTAGTGCTGCTCCTCATCCTCATTCGTTGTAACCTCCAGACGCGCGATCAGATGGGAGGAAACCGGAGACGCAAACCACAGAAACACAATGACCAGCAAAAGTTTCGCGGAGGTGAAATTGATCCCGCTCATGATGATGAGTCCGACAAGCGCTAAGCCGATGCCCAGGGTATCGCCCATCGCCGCGGCATGCATACGGTTCAGCACATACTTGAATCGGAATACACCGACCATCTCCGCCAAAAAAATTCCAAGCCCTGCAAGAAGGAACGCTGCCCCAATCAGGAATTGAAGCCATTTAATGACTGCCATGCTGCTCTTCCTCCTTTGCCCTCTGTTCTTTCTTTTCCAGGTACACTCCCATGTATACCTTGGTCAGCACGATGACCGCGAGAAAGCTGATCATCGCGTAGATAATGCAGATATCTGCGAGATATCCCTCCTGCAGCATTACTGCAAGAATACCGATCATGACCATGACCATCGTACCCATCATATTGACAGCGACAATCCGGTCCGCTGTCTTCGGGCCGATAATGGCGCGAATCAGGCAGAGCACGACCATGACTGCGAGAAATATCAGCGCAGCGACAAACAGACCATGACAGGCCTGCTCCAGTACGGGAATTCCACTTCCCATCATTACCGCTCCTTTCTGTACATTGAAATGCCCCAGTCTCACTGAACTGGCAAAGATACACGCAATCTGTACAAAATCCTGTATTCATAACGGCCGCCGTCCGGCAGCCACCCTTTCGGAGACTGGGCAAGCGCGCAGCAAAAGAGAATGAGACAGGATTTTGTTATTACCGCTCCAGATCCTTCAGCAGATCAACGAAAACTGAGCGGTCGATGCCTTCCGCTAAGCTTTCATCAAGACAGTGCACCATGTAATCAGAGTCTTCCAGCGTGACCGTAATAGTCCCCGGCGTCAGCGTAATGGCATTCGCGAGAAATGCCCGGCCGGTCGGGGTCTGCATATCTGTATCAAAATGCACCAGGACCGGCTTTGGTTCTTCTCTCTCCGACAAAATCATATGGACAACGGCCAGGTTTGCTTTCATAATTTCCATTACAAGTATGTACACATAATGGAGCATTTTCCCAATCCGCAGATAGATCGTTTTTTCCTGGGCGAGGCTGTAGTCCATGAATTTGCAGACGAACCAGAACATTGCCGCCGCGACAACGACTCCAAACAGGCAGATCTCAAGTGAAAATGCGCCGTTGAAGATGACCCACAGGGCAAAGAACAGCAAATACATGTGTGTTTCCTCCTATCATTTAGATTCCTGCCATTCGCGACCCTCTTTACACAGTTGAGCCACAGACTGTCCGGTTTACGCCTGCCGCTGCCAGAAAGGCATCTTTGTCTGTGGCTGTGTAGAGGGGGTTTTAAACTGTTCCCTATTTTAGCGCATATTTTGTCATTCGTCCAGAGCCATTTTTTGTTTGGAATCGTCGCGTACAGTTGCCCTGAGACGGTTGATATAATCGCAGAAGCTGCACTCTTCCGTGCCGTATGTCATCTGCAGATCATACTCCAGCGGAAGCCAGGTAGAGAGGTCTGCCTCGTTATGCTGGATCAGTGCTTCCAGCTTATCGAGCGCCTTGTAGAGCTTCGCCTCCGGGGTTTGCTGCTCTTCCATTTCTGTGAAAAGGGTCGTCAGTTCGGTGTAGTACGGCTCCGGCAAACCGGAAAAAAGCTGTGCAACCGCATGATTTTCGACCACCTCGTCCTGACTCGTTTTTTCGAAGGTCGGGATATCACCTGTGACAGCTTCCCCAAGGTCATGAATGAGGCACATGAGAATCACCTTGTCATGGTCCAGTTCCGGGAGCTCATCCTTGACCAGATATGCCATCATGGCGAGCCGCCAGCTGTGCTCCGCGACACTCTCATGCCGTCCGGAAGATGTCCAGGAGTGACGTGTATTGCATTTCAGTTTCTCGATTTGTCCAAGAAAATTTAAAAAAGTCCGGTTGTCCATAGAAATACCTGCTTTCTTCTGTATAGTCTGTCTGCTGTTCCCATATCCACTGTCCCGCAAAGGCACGAAGTATCCGGAGCGCATTTCTGTTGATCCTGCGGCCCCTCGGCTCAAATATAACAAAGCAGCAGAACTTCAGACGTATTTTACCATGGATTTCCCGTGTAAACAACAAAATATGTAATTACAGTTCAAGCGGCTCAGCCGGGAAGGTTACGGTTCACGCCGTCCTGCCCGCGAACAATCATATACTTCGCTGGACAGTGAAAGCGTGTACAGTAACCCGGGAAGTACGTCCGGCTGATGCTGCTTCACAAACTCAGGCGCTGTCACTTTATCTTCGGATTGAAGATCCAGCTCGCCAGATAGCTGAAGATCAGCGCGGCGCTGATACCGACCGCGCTCGACTTGAAACCGCCCAGAAAGAGTCCGAGCAGTCCTTCCTTGTCCACAGCTTCTTTGACGCCCTTCCACAGCGTATTTCCGAAACCAGGCAGCGGCACGGAAGCCCCCGCTCCGGCATATTCAATCAGCGGTTCGTACAAGCCGAGCGCCCCGAGCACGGCCCCCAGCACAACCAGTATTACCATGACGCGCCCTGGCAGCAGCGTCGTCTTCTCCAGCAGAATCTGCACCAGCGCACAGATCAGTCCGCCGACCCAGAACGCATTGATATAATCCATCTTGATTCCCTCCATCACTGTATTCATCCCACTCATCCAAATCAAAGCCTCACTGCAGGCAGCAGCCAAATATCCCTATCCATGCAAGCATGGTTCCTGCCCGTTGCTCTCAGCAGTGCTCCAGCACAACCGCATGTGCGATCCCTGGAATCGCCTGTCCCTCGTTAAAGCTGACCTTTGAGAGCAGCGCTCCGGTCGGCACAAAAAGCACCCGCTTCCAGATCCCCTTGCGCAGCTTCGGGAGCACCAGCGCCGCCAGCACGACCGCCGCGCAGCCGCAGCCGCTCCCGCCTGCATGGGTATCCTGTTCCTCTGCATTATATATTTCGATCCCGCAGTCCATATGCTGTGCAGAAATATCGAACCCTTTCTCTTTCAGCAGATCGATCAGAATCCTCTGTCCCACCATACCAAGGTCCCCCGTGATAATCCGGTCGTAATCCTGCGGCTGCCGATTGAAGTCCATGAGGTTCTGATAAATGGTATCGCAGGCAGCCGGCGCCATGCAGGCCCCCATGTTCATATTGTCTTTCGTTCCCATATCCACAATACAGCCCGGCGTCACACCGCTCACGCGCACATGCCCGCCCTTCGGCGCCAGCACAAACGCCGCGCTCCCAGTCACCGTCCAGGTCGCAGACAGCGGCCTCTGATTTCCGTAGCCGAGCGGAAAGCGGAACTCCTTCTCTGCGCTTCCAAAGTGGCTGGAGGTAAGCGCCGCCGCATAGTCCGCATATCCCGCCGCTACCGTCATCGCCGCGAGCGCCACTGCCTCGCCGCACGTTGAGCACGCCCCATACAGACCGAACAGCGGCGTATTCGTTTCCTCTCCCCCAAACGATGTCGCAATCAGCTGTGCCAGCAGATCCCCGCCAAATAGATACCGTACCTGGGTCTGCAGCAGCTTCGCCTTTCCAATGGCCTGCTGCAGCGCCTCCTTCTGCATCGTGCTCTCTGCCTGTTCCCATGTCTGCTCCCCAAAGTCCGCCTCGGGCGCGACCAGGTCAAACCATTCGCCCAGCGGACCTTCTCCTTCCTTCGGGCCAACGACAGAAGCACTGCTGATGATATGCGGCGCCTCCTGAAATTCGATACTCTGTTTTCCTGTCATCTGGTTCAACATCCTACAATCAATCCTTTCCCCTTCCGGCCTTTCTCTGTGCAAAAAGAGCCAGAAGGATCTCTCTCATCCTTCTGGCTCTAGTATCCCCGCAGCGGGGCACAATTATACGAGTCCGTCATTCCGAATCTTTTTCGTTCATACAAAGCAGCGTCTCCAAATCCGAAAAACGCTCCAACACCGCATCGCAGGCCGTTGCCTGACCAAACCCATAAGAAGCAAACCAGAATAAAACGCCTGCCTTTTGCGCCGCTTCCTGGTCCCCTGCAGTATCGCCGACATAGACCGGATTCTGCAGATGATTGCGCTCCGCTACAAGACGGATATTCTCATCCTTCGGCCTGCCGGTATTCCCAAAGCACTCGGTATCTGTAATATAAGGCCCCAGCCCTGTCTTTTCCAGAAACAGCTCGATGTAGCCGGTCTGACAATTGCTGACAATGAAGACCGGCACCCTGTCAGAGAGCGCACGAATCGTCTCCGGCACACCTGGATACCAGATCCTGCATGGGTCCTCCACCAATGCCTCATGCTCATACACACAGCACTGCTTCATCACCGCCCGCCGCTTCGGAAGGGACAAATAATTGCCAAACAAATTATCTGTTATGACATCCATGGTCCGCCCGAACTGCTCCTTCAGCATGTCAGCCGTCACAGTCAGGTCAAGGCCCCCTGCCTCATGTACCGCGCGTGTCCATGCTTTCGCCACGATGTGCGTGGAATCCCACAACGTACCATCTACATCTAAAATAATCCCATCTGGTTTCATAGTTCATCTCCTGCCGTCCTTTTACTGTCCGGTTACACTGGTCGCATACAAGTCGCCGTTCGGCAGCGTATTTGCATAATCTACATTGACGCTGACACGCTGTCCGGAAGAAAGCGAAGAGGAAACGGACGCATTCTGTGTGTCGATAGAATAAATATTTCCATCATCCGCTGTAATGACAATGCCATTCAGCGACGTACTTGTTATCGTACCGCTCAGCGTTCCCGGATTGGATGCCGTCCCCGTGCCGGAGCCTTCCTGACCGCCTCCGCCCTCTCCGGGCGTCGTCTCACCGCCGGAGCCTCCACCGCTGCTGCCGGGGTCTTCCGGAGTCACATCCGGCGGATTATTGCCAGCGGAGCCGCCTCCCGGATTCGTATAGCTCAGGTACGATTTCGATATGTAACCAGTCACGCCGCCGATAGACACCACGAACCAATTATCAGTCTCACCAACCGTCTGCACAGCCTGCCCGTTCCCAAGCACATCAACAACACCGCTGTCTGTCCCCGGCTGCAGCCGCACATTTACCTCGGATGTCGTATACAGTGTTACTGGCGAATCGTAGCCGACCTGGCTATTCTTTTCCGCGTTTACACGATCATTTTCCCCTGCCGGCGTCTCTGCCTGTGCCGGGGCATTCGTCTGGGAGCCGGACGGCGAATTCTTCACAAGGTATGCCTTATTGACATAACCGATATTCCCATTGATATTCACCTGGAACCACTTTGAAGTCTCTCCGACCACCGTCACCTTTTCTCCTGCTGAAAGAGTACCAATGACCGTATCGCCCGACTCCGTACTCGGTGTGCTGCGAATATTAACCGTATCGCTTGCATAGAGTGTTGTCTGTGTTCCGTACTGCTTCAGCGTTTTCAGCTCACCCTCTGCTGTTTTTTCACCTTCTGACTCACCCTCCGTCTGGTTCAGCACATTGCCGGTCTGAACGATCTGGAACACCGGATTCTGCAATACCGTAAAGCTCTCTACCGATTTCTGTACTGCATCAAGCAGTACCCTATTGTCATCCGTCACGGTGCCCTGGATGACATACGCTTCCTTTTCCGCCAGAATACCGTACACCACAGAGTATGCCCACATACTCGTCGCATTATACTTCACAACGTATTCCCGCGTTGTCAGTCCGCCGCCGGCGGAAGTCTTAAAGTCTACCACCTCAAACGCATTTGCGCTCGGATACTGCTTCGTCAGCCCTTCTGTAAGCGCATCCTCCGACTCGTATACCGATATATTTTTCATCTGTGACTCATTCGCCGCATGCACAATGCTGATCATCGCGTCCGCACCGGAAGAGAACACACGCATCTCGTCCGCATCCTGCGTCACTTTCCATGTGCTGTCCGGCAGCGTAATCTGAATACTCTTATCCTGCGAAATATACGCGATCTCTTTCTGAAGCTCTGTCTGCGGCTCTGTCTCTGACTCTGTTGGCTCTTCGGTCTGTGTCTGCGCCTCTGTGACTGTCTGCGGCTCTGTCTCTTCTGGTTTTTTTAATTTGCTGCAGCCAGTTACGGCAACTGCAAATGCCAGCGACATACTAAGCATCAGCCATCTGATTTTCACTCTCTTTTTCATTTTGTGATACCCCTCCGATTCCTTCTATCAGGACGTTCTTCGCGCAAAATAACACGCTGCGCTCTGATCTGTCTTTTGCTTTTCTGACATACTGAACCAATACTACAAAACAAATATCCCAGTGAATCATACCACGCATTTCAAGCTTACGCAAGTCACACAATGATGTTTTCACGATTTTTACCCGAATATTAACAAATCTGTAATAGTTCTTCTGCAGGCTCTGTCCTAAAATTTTCTCCGGATTTGTTCCTCCGCTTCCGCCAGCCTGCCATCCAGTTCCTCCTCCGTCAAATGAAATTGCGCAAAGCTTTCCTTCTCTTTTCCGCCAGCTTCCAGCATCAGCCGGCGAATTTCCCGGTACTCATCGAGCAGTCCCTCCCCATGCGGTACGCGGAACGCACCTGCGTCACTGCCAAGTGCAATGCGCGCGCCCAGCTCAAAGCCGCGCCGGATCCGCTCGCCCTGCTCCTGCACAAGCCCGGCAATCGCTGTGTCCTCAAATCTGCCGCTGCCGATCAGATTCGTGATGGTGACATACGTCGGTACCCAGACTGCATCGCTTTCCGCAAGCGCCTGCAGCGCATCCTCGTCCATAAAATTCCCATGCTCCACCGAGTCCACGCCTGCCTCCACCGCATCAAGCACCGCCTTCGCTCCATTCACATGCGCCATCACGGAAAAGCCCTCCTCGTGTGCAATGTGAATCATCTCCCGGATATCCTCCCGCTCTACCGGCGGTTCCGTGAGCGCTCCTCTTCTGCGAAAGTCCAGGATGCCGGAACACATAATCTTGATAAAGTGCCCGCCCTCCGCGCGGACGCGGCCAACCAGCTGTTCATATTCCTTCCAGGTATCAAACGGAAATCCAACAATTCCGCCGTAATGGCCCCGCTTATGAATCGCAAACAGCGGCGTGCGATACGTAATCCCGTACTCCCCGGCCAGCTGCAGTGCGCGCGCCGATATCCCGTGAGAATCCCCTCCGTCGCGCACGAAGCAGATCCCTCTTGCTGCATAACCGGCCAGCTTTGTCCGCAGATCTTCTTCCTGCACGCCGTTTGCGTGAACTGCTACCGCTTTCCGGTAATTTTCTCCATCCATAATCAGGTGCGCATGGCACTCTCCAAACATCGTAATCATCTCCCCCTGTATACTACCACTTTTTTCTAAATCCGTCAAAACAGGAACAGCGATACACGCAAAGAAGAGGATGCCGCGGCACCCTCTTCTTTACTGATCAAATCACAAGACGGAATCTATCCTGTCTGCACTGCTTTATCCATTTCATCACAGCCCGGACTCTGTGGCAATCTCCAGCAGCAGCCCGATGGTATTCGTAAAGCTTCCATCCAGCGGGGAACTGCTCCACTGAAATGTATTGTGGCCAACCAACAGCGTCATCTCCAGATAGCTTCCTGCATTTTCAATCGTCCGGTACGGCAGCTCCCGGAGATCCTTCTGATACGCGCTCAGAACCTCTCCGATCCGTTCTCTCGGCACCTCGATCTCAAGCGGCGCATCTCCGGTCAGGCGGCCTGAGACTGTCATTACCGTATCCACAAGATTCTCCATAAATGTACCAGAGTCCCCCTCCCCGGATGTCCCGATGCCTGTCTCGGTATCGTTTTCTGTGGAAGTTTCGTCCTCTGTCTCCGGCAATTCGGATTCCCCGGTATTGGATTCGTCCTCCTCCACGCCGGTATCCCCGCTGCTGTACAGCACCGGAATCTCGTTCGGGTACAAGGTCTTGTAGATGCGGTAAACCATGTCCTCCGTATACTGCAGAACCGGAAGATACTTTTCCCGGCATTCCATATCCTGACACAGCTTCTCCATCGCATCAAAATAGAGCTCTTCGTCTACTGTATAATACCGGTAAACCTCCTTGCCGTTCTTTAGGTGATACTTCACATAAATTTTCTTTACGATTGTATCATCCAGACACCCTTCATCTCCGATCTCCACTCCGTTCTCCGCCAGCCCGTACACGATATCTACCTGGTCCGTTTCCAGATAATCCAGCCATTCCTGATTGCTCATCGTTTCTTTGCCAGGCAATATGGCTCTGTTTCCCATCCAGGCGCTGTTCACCGCCATCCCCTGAAGCTCGTCCTGGTCAGGAAGGTAGGAATTATAGCCGAATACGTCAAACCGGAATCCCAAAAAGATCGCCAGCGCAGCCACTGCGGTGAAAAGGATGTGCTGCCAGTGATGCAGCGACTGCCGGATATCCCACCGATAGATAAATTCCATCAGCATGCATGCCAGCGCCCCGAAGAGCAGGATGAAGACAACCGCCCAGACAGAGGACTCAAACGTTTCGAGCGCCACAATCGCAGCGATCAGCGCCGCAGGCAGCGCGAGCAGAATCTTAATCACCGGTTCCAGCTTCCGAAATGCCAGCGCCTCCCCCGCCACCTCGCTCCTTCTGCGGCGGTACAGTGCAAGGGACAACAGAGACAACAGCACGATGAGCGCTACCAGCTGGCAAAGCCCCGCCACACTCGGCAGGCTGCCAGTCAGCCCCACTCTTCCATTTTCTATCCCACTTCCCTGCCCCCAAAAGATGCAGAAGGCCCACGGCGAAGAATACTTCAGTGTCGCCTTGTTCAGAGACCACATATTGGAGAAGCCCACAGCGGTGTACAGAAATTCATCCGCAAATGCCTGTGCGAGAAGCAGAAACAGCGGAACATAGCCAAAAAATACAAGGACTGCACAGATGGTCGTCAGCAATTTTCCGGTCAGCATGACCGCCACCAGTACCGCCGAATAACTGCACAGGAAAAACAAAATCTGTTGCACCAAAAGCACAGCCATCTCCATTGCCATCGCGCCCGTCACTCCATTGTAGCCAAGCCCGACTACCAGCACCAGAAGCTGCGCTGCCACAAATGGAAGCACAAAAGTCAGCACGCTCGCCGCATATTTTGCACCGAACAGCTGCCCGCGTTTCACGGGAAGACTGTGATACAGATCCACTTTTGTCTGAGAATACAGATAGGCAAACGCGCACAGCGCACAGATGACGCCGGCCGCCAGAGCCAGAAGCCCTCCCATATCTCTGGAAAAGCTTGCCCACCAGATAAAATGGTCGATCCGGTCTCCACGGTTTGCCATAGTCCCCAGCTCTGATGACATGCCGAGCAGAGCGGGAAACGGAAGCAGCAGCGTATACAAGAGTCCCTGCAGTGCCGCAAGCCAGATCTGCTGCCGGAACTCCATGCGCACCAGCTTAGAAAATGAGATTCTTGACGTCATAGCCGACCACCTCCGTTTCACTGATAAAGATTTCCTCCAGCGTCAGCGGCAGGATCTCAGAAAACAGCGGCTGCTTTTCCTGAATCTTGCTCTGAATTTCCTCATAATCACCGCGGACAATCACAGTCAGCAGCGATCCGCGCTTGTCATGCTGCAGCACCTCAAGCTCAGACAGCAGTTCCTCCTCCCAGGCCGGCTCCGGGATCACACACTGAATCTTATGAATGCCGAGCTTCATCTCATCCAGATCCTTTGCAAACAGGATGCCTCCTCTGTGAAGCAGCCCGATGTGGTCGCAGATATCCTCGATCTCACGCAGGCTGTGCGACGCGATCACCGGCGTGAATTCCCGGTTCAGCGTCTCTGCCGCGAACAGGCTCTTCACCGCCTGCCGCATAACCGGGTCCAGCCCGTCAAAGGTCTCGTCACAAAACAGATATTCTGTATTCGCACAGATTCCCAAAAGGACAGACACCTGCTTTTTCATGCCCTTTGAAAAGGTGGAAAGTTTTCGCCTCAGGTCCAGTCCGAACTGCTCCGCCAGCTCATCAAACCGGTCCGCATTGAACTTCGGATACAGCACCCGGTAATAATCACGCATGGTTGCTGCCGTCGCATTCGGAAAGAAATAAGCGGTATCCGGCAGAAAGCAGATGCGCTCTTTTGCCTGTGGATTTTCCCAGACCGGAAGCTCATCGATCTTTACCTGCCCTGCATCCGGCTTCAGAATGCCGCTCATCACACGCAGGAGTGTGCTCTTCCCGGCGCCATTGGTCCCGACCAGCCCAAAAATACAGCGTTCATTGATGGTCGCGTTTACCTGGTCGAGCGCAACGATATCGTCAAATTTTTGTGTTACTCCTTCCACACGTATCATGGTTCCCTCTTTGCTCCCTCCTTATAATAGGTCCGCACCCTGTCCACAAAATTCTCACAGGGGATCTCCAGTTCCTGTCCTTTCCTGACCAGATCCCGCAGGGCGCTATAGACACTTTCCTGTTTTCTGACCTTCAGCTCTACATTTCCGGAGACAAAATTTCCGCGGCCCCGGATCGGATAGATATATCCTTCTTGTTCGAGAGTTCCATAGGCCTTCTGGATGGTGTTCGGATTGATGGAGAGCTCCATAGCAAGACTGCGCACTGACGGCATCTGCGTATCCGGCTCCAGCACCCCGTTCACGATGAGTGTCTCAAAGCGCTCTACGATTTGCTCATAGATCGGACGGCGGTTTTGTAAATCAATGGTGATCATCGCTTCTCCTTTCTGGTTACACTGCACTGCTATGGTGTATGAACCGTAATAGTACAGTTAAGTTATACTATGGAAGTGTTGGGGAAGTCAACGGGGTTAAGGAAAAGATAAGGTTTCTTTATGCTTTCCTTCTTAAGTATACAAAGGCCGCAGTACACCCGCTCGGGTGCCTGCGGCCTGATTTGCCATATCACTTTATCCTCTGATAAGCTCCTTACTGGAACAGATTTTTGTTTACATAGCCGACGGTGCCGTCATACTCGACCTTGTACCAGCGGTCGGTCTCGCCGAGCGCGGTGACAATCGTACCGGAAGCGATCGTGTCAATGATCGAGCCGTCCTGAGACGGGGTCACACGGACATTCGCACCGGTCGATGCCTGAATGGAAAAGCTCTCTGCGTAAGCGCTTACTCCATACTCTGCATCGACAGCAGCGGTGTCAGTCCCGGCTGAAGAACCCGTGGAGCCTTGTCCGTCTCCTCCATTCTCTCCGGAACCAGAAGAAGAGCTGCCGAGCGCTGCCTGGATC
Source organism: Lachnospiraceae bacterium UBA7160 (assembly GCA_002491565.1). Lineage (GTDB taxonomy): Bacteria > Bacillota > Clostridia > Lachnospirales > Lachnospiraceae > Choladousia. The sequence goes on from DKWE01000095.1 coordinate 42,517, forward strand.
GCGGCCTCCCGCTCCTCATCCGTCTTCGGCTCTACCTTCTCCTCGGAGACGAACTGCTTAGACACATAGCCCTGGTCGTCGTAATCCTCAAGCTCTACCACATACCACCCCGGCGTCTCTCCGACCGCGGTGAGCTGGTCTCCCTGCCAGAACGCATAGATGATATTCTCATCCGTCGAAGTATCCGGCGCACTCCGCACATTGATATCGTCCTTCGCATACAGCATCCGGAGCTGGTCGAACTCAGACTGCTGCTCGACCTCCTCCTCCGGAGTCTTCGGCACAGGCTCCGTCTCTGTCGGCGGCTCCGTCTGTTTCTCGGTAGGCGGTTCCGTCTGTTTCTCCGTCGGTGGCTCCGTTGGCTTCTCAGTAGGCGGTTCCGTCGGCTTCTCGGTCGGCGCCTCCGTCTGTGCCTCTGTCTCCGGATCCTTTTTCAGCTTATCACAACCCGTCGCAAGCAGTGCAACAGCACCCGCAAGCAACAGCGCAAGCAAATATTTGCGTTTTTTCATGTCTATCGTCCTCCATTTCCCTCCATTTTACGAAAATTTTCTGATAGCATCATAACATGCTTTTTTCGAAATGGCAATAGATGTCACATTTTTTTCAATTTTTTTAAAAAAATATTAACTAAGTTTTTTTCGGTTCAGCATGTCATAGATGCAGGGAATTACAAACAGGGTCAGCAAAGTCCCGTACATCAGGCCTCCGATCGTAACGATTGCCATCGGCTGCACCATATCTGCACCCATCCCGTATCCCAACGCCATCGTACACAGACCAAGAATCGTTGTCAGGGCTGTCATCAGGATCGGACGCAGCCTGCTGCGCCCGGCTTCCACAATCGCCTCACGCTTGCCAACGCCGCGCTCCCGAAGCTGATTGATATAGTCCACCAGCACAATACCATTATTGACAATAATGCCGGAAAGCATTACAAATCCAATCAACGCGATCACACTGAGCAGATTATCCGTCAGATACAGCCCGAAAAAGCCTCCCGTAAACGCGAGCGGAATCGTGAAGATGATGATAAACGGCGAAAGCAGCGACTGGAACTGCGCAACCATGATCAGATACATAAATAATACCGCAAGAAGCAGCATCTTAATCACCTGCCCCATCGCATCCTTGATCGTCTCATCCTCGCCCTCCATCGTAATGCTGTATCCGCCAGGCACCTCGTAAGAGGCGAGCGCTTTTTCTACTTCGGCAGCAACCAGTCCGATATTGTAGCCCTCCGCAATCTGTGCGGTTACATTGACATAGCGGTTCTGCGCCTCGCGATTGATCGAAGAAAAGCCCTCTGTATCCTGAAATTCCACCAGCTCTGAAAGCGGCACGTCGACCGGCTGGTTCGTCTCATCCTTCCCCTCGATCGTCATCGCACGGATCTTCTCCCGCGTCAGTGATTCGTCCGCATCGCTGACTACCAGCACCGGATAGTCTTTTGACAGCGTGCTCAGAGTGGTCGCACTCGATGCGTCCGCCAGCTGCTTTTGCAGGAACTGGTACACCTGGGCTGTCGTCAGCTGATAACTCATCGCTTTATTTTTATCCACAACCAGACGGAGCTCCAGCGTCTTTTCCGCAATCCCGTCGAATACCTCAGTGGTCCCTTCCACCTCGGAGACAAGATCTGCCACCTCGCCGGCCATCCGCTTCAATTCATCCAGATCTCTGCCCTGAATGTGAATCGAAACCCCGCTTCCGCCAAGGGCCGACATATCCATGGTCGAAGTCTGTACTGTAACCTCACAGGAAAGCTCCTCTGTCCTCGCCTGAATCTCCTTTGCAAGCTCCTCATTCGTAATCGTCTTATCCTCCGCAAGCAGGACATACAGAGACACTGTGTCGCTGTCACTCCCGCCGCCTAAGGAGGACATCACACCGGAACCGCCGATCATTGCCCCGGCATCCGTCACATCCTGGATTTCCAAAATGCGTGCGAGCACGGTATCGGACATCGCGGCGGCATCGGCAAAGGTACTGCCTTCCGGCATCTCAATGCTCACTGAGACCTGTGTGCTTTCCATCTCCGGCATAAACGCCGTTCCCTTCGACAGCGAAAGCTTCGCGGAATACACCAGCATCCCGACTGCAAACAGCAGGACGAGCGGCTTTACATGCAGGGACCAGCCAAGCAGCTTTGCGTATCCATTCTGCAGCGCAGTAATGACGCGCGACGGCCGTTCCTTTACCTTTTTCAGAAGGCCCGCGCCCATCGCAGGAACAAGCGTCAGTGCAACCACGAGACTCGCCAGCAGGGAATAGCCAATCGTCAGTCCCATGTCGACAAACAGCTGCCGCGTCATCCCCTCCGTAAACACGATCGGCAAAAATACGCAGACCGTCGTCAGCGTCGAGGAGGCAATGGCGCCTGCAACCTCCCGTGCGCCTTCGACTGCCGCCTCGCGGACCGGCATTCCCTCCCCGCGCAGCCGGTAAATGTTCTCGATCACGACGATCGAGTTGTCCACCAGCATGCCGATGCCGAGCGCCAGACCGGAGAGAGAGATAATATTCAGCGTAATATTGCTAAAGTACATCAGCACAACCGCCGCCATGATACTGATCGGAATCGAGCATGCAATGACGAGCGTCGGCTTCGTGCTCCGCAGGAACAAAAGCAGCACCAGGACGGCCAGAACCGCACCGGAGAGCATATTTTCGATGACGGAATCCACAACCATGTCAATGTAGATGCCCTGATCCATCATTTTCAGAAAATGAACATCCTCATAGCGCTCCTCCAGCTCAGCGAACCGCTTCTTGATCCGGTCTGACACATCTCCGGTTGAATAGCCGGACTGCTTCTGCATCGAAAACATCGCGCCCGCATGGCCATTGATCCGCGCATAGACCTCATCGGAATTATCCGTCACTACCACATCCGCAACATCCGAAAGGAGAATCGGACCAACCCCGTCGATATGCAAATCCAGCAGCTCCAGCCCTTCCAGGGCGGCGGTGTCCTCCAGCTTATTTCCGATGCGCACAAGGAAATCCACTCCGTCCTCGGAGACATACCCGGCCGGCATGCTGAAATTCTGTGCCGCCAGGATTCCCTTTACCATGTCCGCAGTAATGATCTGCGTGACATCCGCCTGGTCATATGCGGCCTCCTTCTGTTCCCTGACCTGTTCCAGCGCCGCATCCAGCTGCTTCTGTCCTTCATTCAGCTCCGCCTTGCCAACGGCCATCTCGATCGTCGCATTGATCTTTGCCTCGTTCAGTTTTGCGAGCGCTTCTCCTACCGTTGACTGGCCGGAGGAGATCTGCTGTTTCGCTGCATTCAGCTGTTGCTTAGCCGCCTCCAGCTGCGTTTTTCCTTCCGTGAGCTGCCTTCTGCCATCTGCGACCGCCAGCTTGCCAAGCTCGATCTGCTCCTGCTGTTCGGTCATCTTTGCAAGGTTTTCCTCCAGCTTCGCCATGCCGTCTGTCAGCTGGATTCTTCTCGTGAGCAGCTCCGACTTTGCGGAGTCGATACTCTCAAGCACCGCTGCGGTATCTCCGTCTGTAGAAACCCCGGCCGCTGCAAGCGCGGTAAGCGCCTGGCTTTTCGCATCTGCAAGCTGCTCCCGTCCGGCCTGCAGCCCGGCTAACTGCTGCTTCAACTGGGAAAGCAGAACCGCAGAGGCGGCCTGATCCGGCACATCAGATGGAAGCTGCCCGTTGCCGCCGGATGGCAATTGTCCAGTCCCGCCGGACGGTAGCTGTCCGGTCCCGCCAGATGGCAACTGCCCGTTGCCGCCGGATGGCAATTGTCCGATCCCGCCGGATAGATTCTGCCCCGGCTCATCTCCCGCCGTGATATCTTCTATTGTGATGCCGCCGGCTGCCTCCGACAGATTTGAGGATGCAGCCGGATCCGGAACAGTCGTCTGTGTAGCCCCGGAGGATTCTTCCGACAAAATAACATCCGCCTCCTGGCTCGCCCCGGTCTTCGTCATCTGCTCCTGCAACGGCCCGGTCGCCTGCCCGCCTGTCTTCGTCATCTGCTCCTGCAACGGCCCGGCAGCCTGCCCGCCTGTCTCTGGCATCTGCTCCTGCGGCGGCCCGGCCGCCTGCCCGCCTGTCTCTGGCGCCTGCCCCTCCGACGGCTCTCCTGAAATCGCCGCTTCCAGCTGCTGAATCTGGTCCTGCAATGCATCGATCTGCCCATCTATGGCGGCCAGCTGCTCATCCAGCAAAAGCAACTGCTGCGGAGCCGCCTCCAGCTGCGCAATTGCACGATTCAGCTGTGTGAGCTGAGCCTGCAGCTGTTCCTTCTGGGCCGGAAGAGCAAGAAGCGCCTGCTCCCCCTCCAGCAGTTCCTTCTCCTTTGCATCCAGTTCCTTTCCGGAGGCCGAGAGCTTCTCCAGCCCGGCTTCCACCTCGGCCAGCTTCTGCTCCAGCTGTACCTGCCCGATGGTCATCTGGGAAGTTCCGACGTTAATCTGGCTCTCTGCCTGTACACTCTGGCTGACCAGTTCCGACTGCCCTTCCGCAAGCTCTGCCTTTCCTTCCTCAAGCTTTTTCTGATTTTCCTCGATTTCGCTCTCAGCCTCTTCGAATTTGTCCTCCAGTGCAGCGCGGATCCTGCGGTTCACCGCCCGGATCTTATCCTCGCGCAATACAACTTGCACTTCCTCCTCGATCAGTCCGGAAGCAGAGACCGAGGCGACTCCCTCGATATTTTCCAGCTCCGGAAGCAGCTCATTGTTGATCAGATCCGTCAGCTCACTCTGACTTTTTTCTCCCGCCTCCAGTCCGGCAACCATGACGGGGAGCATGTCAGGATTCAGCTTCATAATGATCGGGCTTCCGATGGAATCATCCCAGTAGCTCTCAATCTGATCGAGACTTTCCCGCATTTCAATCGTCACAGCGTCCATATTCGCCGACTGGGAGAATTCCAGAATGACGACGGAGACATTCTCGCTGGACACGGAATTGATCGTCTCAATATTGCTGATTGTCGCCATGGACTGCTCGACGGGCCTTGTCACAATCGCTTCGACTTCCTCCGGACTGGCGCCCGGATACATCGTATAGACAATGGCATACGGCAGCGTCATGTCCGGCAACAGGTCCGTCTGCATGCTGGTAAAAGATACATAGCCAAGCACCAGAATCAGGATCACTCCGACCAGAACCGTATAAGGACGTTTTACGCTGTATTTGGATATCATAGGCTAAGGCTGCTCCTTCCTCTACATACTTTTCCGCTCTGCGATTTCAGCCATTTTGGCTGCATTCAACCGCGTATCACCGTGGACACGGCTGTAGGAGAGGTATCCGTTCATCCGGTCAATCTTGGTAAGATTGCTGGAGCCGCACTTCGGGCAGACATCCATTTCCAGCTCCTGATGACCGCAGTCATCACAGTAGGCGAGCGAGAGGTTGACTCCCTCATAGAAGCCAAGCTGCATCGCGCGGCGGATCAGGCTCTTGATTGCTTCTATATTATAGTCAATCGGATAGCGGACATACTGGATCTTGCCGCCGTTGCACAGCTCCCAGAAGCGCCCTTCCAGATCCTGCTTCTGGATCGGCGAGATGTCCTCGGTCACATGGCAATGGAAACTGTTGCTCACATACGGGCGATCCGAGACATTTGCGATAATGCCGTATTTCTTGCGGAACTGCTCCACCTGCAGCCCGCAGAGGCTCTCCGCCGGAGTGCCATAGATCGCATACAGCCAGCCATCTGCCTTTTTAAATTCATTGACCTTTTCATTAATATGCTTCAGCGTATCCAGCGCAAACTGGCCATCCTCGGCAATCGATTTCCCGTTGTACAGCTCCTGCAGCTCATTCAATGCAGTAATACCAAAGGAAGAAGTCATCGGCTTCAGCAGCTTTTTGATTTTCTCATTCGGCTTGAGATGCCCGCCATAAAACCCGCCCTCACAGTACGCAAGCGGATTCGTAGAAGCACGCATTTCTCCAAGGTATTCATAGGTGCGGATATGCAGCCTCCGGATCATTTCCAGATATTCATCCAGCACCTCAAAGAAATCGCGGCATTCCGAGCGCGCTTTCGCCAGAATCATCGGCAGATGCAGGCTGACCGCCCCGACATTGAAGCGCCCGACGAAGACCGGCACATCCTTCTCATCCGCCGGCTCCATTCCTCCGCGCTCATACCAAGGGCTCAAAAAGGCCCGACAGCCCATCGGGCTGATGACCTTGCCGTACTTCTTGTACATGCTGGCGATATAGCCTTCGCCCGTCAGTGACAGCCAGTCCGGGTACATCGTCTTGGAAGAACACTCCACGCCCTTTTCAAAGACATCCTCGCACACTCCGCCTGGTCCGTGCAGCACTTCATCATATAAAAATACAATCTTGGGGAACAGCACCGGCTTCTTGTTACCCGGCCTGCCCTGGCCGCCCTTATGCACCTCCAGCAGCGAAACCGTAATCATCTTTTCAAACTCGGTTGTGCCAAGGCCAAGCGTCACCGTCACGAACGGATAATCTCCGCGCGAGGAGCCGACCGTATTCAGCTTGTACTCGATCCCCTGCCAGCCCTGGTCGCAGTCTCGGCGCACCTTTTTCTGCGCATACTGCAGCGCGTGCTCCTCGACATGATCCCAGGCAGGGTCTGCGAACGCGATGTATTCCTCCTGATATTTCCGGAAGCTCTTTTCCGCGTAAGGCGCAAGTACCTTATCCACCTCCGGCACCGTAAAGCCGCCGTACTGCTGTGCTGCTGTGCTCAGGATGATATCGCCCATCACGTCAAATGCCGTATCCAGCGTTTTCGGCTCGTTGTACCAGACATTTCCCATCTCAAAGCCACCCCGGAGTACCTCTCCGATATTGAACAGACAGCAATTCATTGTATCCAGCCGCGCAGACTGGTCGTGAATGTAAATGTACCCGTCCTTGCACGCCTGCAGCTCGTCACGCGTCATGAAAAACTTGCGGTAAAGCTCCTTATTCAATTCGTTGAAAATCAGGCTCCGTTTCGTCGCAACCAGCGCGCTGTCCGTATTCGCATTGCTCTTATCACCGATGTAGCGGATGGACTGGCTCTTCGTATAGACATCGTCCATCATGTGAATGAAATCCATCTTATAATTGCGGTAATCCCGGTAGCTCTTCGCCACCGCAGGATTCACCGCCTCCAGCGCGCCCTCCACAATATTATGCATCTCCTGGATCGTGATGCCGTCCTTGTGCAGAGATTCCGCCTTCTCCTGTGCGAACCTGCAGAGAAACGCAAGCTCCTCCTCCGTGAACTTGTACAAAATACGCGCCGCGGACTTATTCACCGCAACAATAATTTTCTGTACATTAAACTCTTCCCGCGTGCCATCCTTCTTAATCACATACATAGTGTCGTTGCTTCCTTTCTTTTTCTGTTATATATCATGTTGCCCTGTATAAAGGTCCGCGAATTGCTCCGCGCTTTCACAAGTCTTCCTGCAATTTCAGCTCACTTCTTCCTTTTATTTCAGAAGCTCTTTGCTCTTGCGAATCAGCATCACAAAGCGTCTTTTCTATCACTGGTTTCGCTCCGGGTCCAGTATCGCCGACGTCATAAAATACGTATCAAACGCATTGGGCAGCTCCTGGAACACATACCCAGTCACCATGCGCCGCGTCTGCCGCAGATACTGCTCATTTACCTCCAGATGATCCCCGCCCGGCCACAGTCCGAGCAGATAGTGGAAGCCCCGCCCAATCAGATAAACTGCTTTTTCCGTACTGTAATCCACCTCCGAACCATACGGATAGATCAGAGTGTCACTTTTCCCGACCAGCGGCTCCACATTGTCCAGCCACGCCTGGATATCCTGCGACAGGCTATCATAGGACATATCCCCCATCTTCGCATAATCATAGCCTGCGCATGCAAAGGTCCACCCATCCTTCCGCAGCGCATCCGCAATGGCTTTCACCGTCTCGCGGTTCTCCGCGTTTGCTTCCGTGTCCTCGATTTCATATCCAAACACGCCATTTTTCCCCGCTACGGAGATGATGCCGCGCGCACCCTGATAAGAGAAATCCGGATGCTCGTCCAGAAACGCCTCCAGCACCGGCACTACGTCATAATCGCCTTTCAGATCATGCCCTTCATCATCCGTATAAAGTGCCGCTACTTCACCGTCCTCCGTCAGCACCAGCTTTCTCGCCACGCCATCGCCATTGCGCACGGAGCTATAGCTCAGATTGTCCACCGAGAGAATCATTGGCTTCTTGCCCTGTGGCATCCGCAGTTCACTTGACGCCATCGCGACTCCGCCCGTCCCATTTTGGGTCTCCTCAGCCAGCAGATGCAGGTCTGTCAGCACATAGCCGTTTTCATACAAAACCTGTAAAATATTTTGAAATTCCGTCAGTGTAATCATGTTCGACCGATAGTTTTGCTCATATTCATCCCCGTCGAATGCCCGCGCCGGATCGATGACCAGATTGGAAAAGGAAAAGTGCGGAATGTCTCCCTCATATGTATAGCAGCGGTTCAACGCCGTCCGATACTCCTCAGCCGCCGCCGTGGCGCGGTCATCCTCCTGCAAAAGCTCTGAATTTTCGAGATACTGGATCGCCTCCTCATAGCGATACTGCTTTGCCAGCTGCGCTGCCTCCGCCAATGCCTCCTGCTTCTCTGTCTCTAACGCTGCTTCCGACTCCTCCATCTCACGCGCCGCTTTCATCTTCGGAGTCTCCACTGGTTCATTCCCTTCATATTTCCCCAGCGTCCCGATTGCTTCCGCGATCTGATAATTTTGCTGCGCCCTGCTGCAGCCTGTGAGCCCAGTCAGCATGAGCGCGGCTGGCAGACATGCCAGAAGCAGCCTTCTCTGCATTTTCATATAAAATCTCCCCATTCTGCGTAGCACTGTACAAATCGTTACTATTCCCCATTATAGCTTTCCTGATTTGCGATGACAAGTGGGATTCAAACATTTTATAAAGGAATCTCTGCCTCTGCGACCTCTGCTGCGAGTCTCCGCGCCTCCTCGTACCCGGTGAAACAGATGCCGTGCATTCCCACCGATTTTGCCGCCTCTACATTGCCCGGCAGATCATCAAAGAACAGACATTCCTCCGCGCGCAGATGATAGGTATCCAGCAGGCAGTGATAGATGCCTGGATCCGGCTTCAGCATTTTTACATAGCCGGAGACGATCTTGCCATCTATGTAGGGCAGGAAGGAGAATACCGAACTGTGCAGCTCAAAGTAGCTCACCGGATAATTGGACAGCAGATATACGTGATAGCCCTGCTCCTTACACTCCCTGAGCCAGTCCACCGCGTAGGAATAGGTGAGCACCAACAATTCTTTTCCCTCCGTTATAAACCGGTCAAAATCCTCCCTCGCATCCTCTGCCACCCGGCTTCGCATCTGTGCGATAACCTCCTCCTCCGGTATTACCCCGCGGTCCAGTTCCCTCCACAGCGGTCCCTGGACGGTCGCCTTCAAAAGTTCCTGCACCCTCCCAGGTGCAAACCCAAGCTCCTCCATCACTTCCTTTGGCCGGAACTTTACCAGCACGTTTCCCACATCAAAAATCATATTCTTTATCATGCCTCTGCCTCCTGACTGTTTGCAGTTTCTTCTTAATTAACAAGTCTATCTGTCTGCACAATTCTTCCTGCGCAGACAGTTCCAGAATCTGCTCCGGATTTCGAAAGTATACACGATTCTTCCTAAAATGACAAGAGGCCTGTGTGCGCCTGATAAAATCAGACAGTGAGACAGACGCTACAATTCGGCTGAACTTGCACTTTCAAAAGCAGACTACAAAGCGCAGAGCCGGTGAACCTGTGAGCAATCACAGCTTACCACTCTGCGCTTTTTTGAACGTCATGGCAGATGGAACATTCTCAAAAAGTATCTGTTCCGTATCCCTTTGGTGATGGGATTTTCGCTTGCGCTTCTATGCTCCCTGCCATTATATTTACTGTGAAAGTAAGCCAA
>DKWE01000030.1:0-9063 GCA_002491565.1 Lachnospiraceae bacterium UBA7160
TACGACTCCAAGAAGTCCGGCGGCGTGACGATGTCCCACCTCCGCTTCGGTAAGAAGCCGATTAAGTCCACCTACCTGATCCACAAGGCAAACTTTGTTGCATGCCACAACCCGTCCTATGTACGCAAGTACAATATGGTACAGGAGCTGGTAGACGGCGGTACGTTCCTTCTGAACTGCCCGTGGGATATGGAAGGACTTGAGAAGCATCTTCCGGGCCAGGTAAAGCGCTTCATCGCAGAGCACGGCATTAAGTTCTATGTCATCGACGGTATCAAGATCGGTAAGGAGATCGGACTTGGCGGACGTATCAACACCGTTCTTCAGTCTGCATTCTTCAAGCTGGCGAATATCATCCCGGAGGAGCAGGCGATCGAGCTGATGAAGGCTGCTGCAAAGGCAACCTATGGCCGTAAGGGTGACGCGATCGTTCAGATGAACTACGATGCAATCGACGCTGGCGCAAAGCAGGTAGTTGAGATCACCGTTCCGGAGAGCTGGAAGAACGCAGAGGATGAGGACATCATCGCGAAGAGCGTTTCCGGCAAGAGAACGGATGTAGTAGATTTTGTAAATACGATCCAGCATGCAGTCAATGCACAGGAGGGCAACAATCTTCCGGTATCTGCATTCAAGGATTATGTAGATGGCACGACTCCGTCCGGCGCAGCTGCATACGAGAAGCGTGGTATCGCAGTAGATATCCCGGTATGGAATCCGGAGAATTGTATCCAGTGTAACAGATGTTCCTATGTCTGCCCGCATGCGGTTATCCGTCCGGTAGCAATGACAGAGGAAGAGGCAGCTGCGGCTCCGGAGGGAACAAAGACTCTTCCGATGACCGGTATGGCTGGCTATAAGTTCGCGATTGTAGTATCCGCACTTGACTGCACGGGCTGCGGCTCCTGCGTCAATGTCTGCCCGGGCAAGAAGGGCGCGAAGGCGATCGCGATGGAGAATATGGAAGCAAACGCAGCATGTCAGGCATCCTTCGACTATGCAGTAGAGCTTCCGGCTAAGGTTGATGTAGTAGAGAAGTTCAAAGAGAATACGGTTAAGGGCTCCCAGTTCAAGCAGCCGCTTCTTGAGTTCTCAGGCGCATGCGCAGGCTGCGGCGAGACTCCGTATGCAAAGCTGATCACGCAGCTGTTCGGTGATCGGATGTACATTGCAAACGCAACCGGATGTTCCTCCATCTGGGGCAACTCTTCCCCGTCCACTCCGTACACCGTAAACCAGAAGGGCCAGGGCCCGGCATGGTCGAACTCCCTGTTTGAGGACAACGCAGAGTTCGGTTACGGTATGTTCCTTGCAAACAAGGCAATCCGTGAAGGACTGAAGGAGAAGGTAGAGGATGTTGTTGCAAATGGCGACAACGAGGCAGTAAAGGCTGCTGGCCAGGAGTGGCTGGATACCTACAGCGTAGGCGCGACCAACGGCACGGCAACTGAGAAGCTGATCGCAGCTCTGGAAGCATGCGGATGCGAGAAGGCACAGGAGATCCTGAAGAATAAGAATTATCTGTCCAAGAAGTCCCAGTGGATCTTCGGCGGTGACGGATGGGCTTACGATATCGGATTCGGCGGCGTAGACCATGTCCTTGCAAGCGGACAGGATGTCAATGTCATGGTATTCGATACCGAGGTATATTCCAACACAGGCGGACAGGCTTCTAAGTCCACACAGCCGGGTGCTGTTGCACAGTTCGCAGCGGGCGGCAAGGAAGTGAAGAAGAAAGATATGGCAAGCATCGCGATGAGCTATGGCTACGTTTACGTTGCACAGATCGCGATGGGAGCAGACTTCAATCAGACAGTAAAGGCTCTGGCAGAGGCTGAGGCTTATCCGGGCCCGTCGCTCATCATCGCTTATGCTCCGTGTATCAACCACGGCATCAAGAAGGGTATGAGCAAGGCACAGACAGAGGAAGAGCTGGCAGTAAAGGCTGGCTACTGGCATCTGTTCCGCTTCAACCCGGCAGCAGAGAACAAGTTCACGCTGGATTCCAAGGAGCCGTCGGGCGACCTGATGGAGTTCCTGAACGGCGAGGTTCGTTACAACTCTCTGAAGAGAGCAAATCCTGCAAGAGCAGAGAAGCTGTTCGCAAAGAACGCACAGTGCAATGCGGAGCGTTACGAGTACCTGAACAAGCTGATCACGCTGTACAGCAAATAAAAAGAACTGATCGAGAGAGCAGAAGGACTGGCCGGATGCAGATTGCACCGACAGGCAGCCTGCTCACATGGGGGGCGCCGTGTATGCGGCGCCCTCCCTTTGATGGTACGAGTCTCGTACAGTGTTTAGAAATTAGCCCGGGTTGCATGAACTGTAACGGAATCGGAATGCAAAAGCATTTGCGGAGGAAGGATAGTACAGAGCTCATTTCCATTGCATAGAAAGGCAGGAAGCAGAATGAAAAAATCAATAGGCAGCAGACTCGGCACTCTTTTGACTGCACTTACGGGGGTTTGTTTTCTGGTTTCATTTTCGGTTGTACTGGTGCTGAATCTGCGGCAGATCTATTATCACGATGCAAAGGAGCTTCGCCTTGCGGAGCAGGCCGGGCTGACGGAGGAGCAGCTGCGGGAAAATTATGATGTATTGATTGATTATAATTTAATCTGGACCGGAGTTGACGAGCTGGAATTTCCGGATTTTCCAATGTCGGAGCATGGGAGAATCCATTTTGAGGAGGTACGGCGGATCTTTATCGGGCTGCAGGTGCTGATGATTGTTTCATTGGGCTTGCTTATTTTTGGATTGTGGAGTAAAATACGCAAAGAAGCCTATGAGTGCCTGAGGATGACGGCGGTTCTCTCGCTGGTAATTCCCACAGTCCTTGGTGCGGCAGTCGCATGGAACTGGGAATGGTTTTTTGTCACATTCCACCGGATTGCTTTTTCCAATGATTACTGGCTGTTTGATCCATCCGTAGATCCGATCATCGAGGTATTGCCCGATATTTTTTTTCTGCATTGTGCCGGGGCAGTTCTTCTGTGTCTGGTGGCCGGGAGCGCGGCAGCGTGGGTGGCATACCGGATTCTGATTGGCAGGGCGAAACGAAGCTGACTGTAAAAGTGCTTGAAAACTGGAGGAAACATACCATATGAATTTTGAACATTTGCCACAATACCGTCTGCTGAAACAGGAAACGCTGACGGATCTGCACACAGAGGGATATCTGCTTGAGCATGTGAAGACCCATGCGCGTATCCTGCTCCTGGAAAACGAGGATGAAAATAAAGTCTTCAACATTGCATTTCGCACGCCGCCTGCCAACAGTACCGGTGTTGCCCATATCATCGAGCATACGGTGCTGTGCGGCAGCCGCGAATTTCCCCTGAAGGATCCGTTTGTTGAGCTGGTGAAGGGCTCTCTGAATACCTTCCTGAATGCGATGACCTTCCCGGACAAGACAATGTACCCGGTTGCGAGCTGTAACGATACCGATTTTGCGAACCTGATGCATGTCTATCTGGATGCGGTGTTTTATCCGAATATTTACCAGAAGGAAGAAATCTTCCGCCAGGAGGGATGGAATTACCAGATCGAATCGCCGGAGGATGAGATTACCTACAATGGTGTAGTCTATAATGAAATGAAAGGTGCATTTTCCTCTCCGGAGGAGGTATTGAACCGCCAGATGCAGAATATCCTGTTCCCGGATACTCCGTATGGGGTAGAGTCCGGCGGTGATCCGGAGTGTATTCCGGATCTGACCTATGAGGAATACCTTGCGTTTCACCAGAAGTATTATCATCCGTCCAACAGCTATATTTATCTCTATGGAGCGATGGACTTTGAAGAGCGTCTTCGCTGGCTGGATGAGCATTACCTGAGCCATTTTGATGTAATTACCGTGGACTCCGAGGTGCCGCTGCAGGCGCCGTTTTCGAAGAGAAGAGAGGAGCGCTGTGAGTATCCGGTCGCTGCGGAGGATCCGTTGGAGGATGCGACGTATCTTGTCTATGCCATGGTGGCTGGCACAAGCCTGGATGTAGAGCTGACGAATGCATTTTCTGTACTGGATTATGCACTGCTCTCCTCACCGGGCGCTCCGCTGAAGCAGGCACTTCTGGACGCGGGGATCGGAAAGGATATCATGAGTTCCTACGACAGCGGGATACTGCAGCCAGTCTATGCGATCATTGCGAAGAATGCGAACGAGACGGATCGGGAGAAGTTTGTCGAAGTGATCCGTGACACGTTACAGAAGATTTGTGCAGAGGGCATTGACAAGAAGGCGCTCTATGCCGGGATCAATGCGATGGAGTTCCGTGCACGGGAGGCAGATTACGGCACTTATCCGAAGGGACTGATGTATGGTCTTGCGGTGTTTGACAGCTGGTTGTATGATGAGGAGAAGCCATTTGATTATCTGCGCTTTGATGTATATGAGAAGCTGAAGAAGGATGCAGAGACCGGCTACTTCGAGGAGCTGGTTCAGAAATACTTGCTGGACAATCCGCACGGGGCGGTGCTGGCTTCGGTGCCGAAGCGCGGTCTGACGCAGGAAAAGGACCGTGCCGTACAGGAGAAGCTGAAGGCATTTAAAGAGTCTCTCTCGGCAGAGGAGCTTCAGGAGCTGATCGAAAAGACGAAGCGGCTGCACGCATTCCAGGAAGCGCCGCAGTCCCAGGAGGAGCTTATGAAGCTGCCGATGCTGACGCGGGAGGACATCGGGAAGAAGGCAGCGGGCTTTTCGAACACGGAGTATGAGTGGGATGGTGTGAAGGTGATACACCATGATGTATTTTCCAATGGGATTGCGTACCTCGATCTGTTGTTTGATATCAGCCGTGTGAACCGTGAGGATATTCCGTATCTGGGGATCCTGAAGGCGGTGCTCGGTATGGTGAATACGGAGAAGCACACATATCAGGAGCTGAATAATGAGATCAATGCCAATACGGGCGGCATCTCGGCAGGCATCAGTATGTATCCGGCCTGCGGAGGGGATGAGGTGACAGCATTTGTCGGAATCCGTGCGAGTATGCTGTATGATAAGATGGCGTATGCGTACCAGATTGCGCAGGAGGTGCTGTATACCTCGGATTTTGGAGATGACCGCAGACTGTATGAAATCCTGGCGAAGCTAAAATCGCGGCTCTCCATGCAGATGGCGTCACACGGACATCAGACAGCGGCAACAAGAGCGCTCTCGTATTTCTCGAAGTACTCGGCGTTCCAGGATGCGGTCAGCGGGGTTTCCTTCTACCGTCTGGTAACGGATCTGGAGGAGCATTTTGAAGAGAAGAAGGGGCTGTTAAAAGAAAAGCTTGCGATGCTCTCTGGCGAGCTGTTCTGCAGGGAGGGGCTTCTGGTGAGCCTGACCTGCGACGAACAGGGTTTGAAGGAGATGCAGGCTCCGTTTACGGAATTTGTCTCAAAGCTTCCGCATGCTGCTGAGCCCAAGAAGGACAATACGCTTGTGCCGGAGCAGAAAAATGAAGGCTTTACGACCCCAGGGCAGGTGCAGTTTGTCGCGCGCGCGGGCAATTTCAAGAAGGCTGGCTTTGCGTATACGGGACTTCTGCAGATTGTAAAGGTCATGATGAGCTATGACTATCTGTGGCAGAATATCCGTGTGCTCGGCGGTGCATATGGCTGTATGGCAGCATTCGGCCGGACCGGGGACTCGATGTTTGTCTCTTACCGCGATCCGAAGCTGGAGGAGACGAACGCGGTATATGAAGGCGTTCCGGCATATCTGGAGCAGTTCGACGCGGACGAGCGCGAGATGACGAAGTACATCATCGGGACAATCAGTGACCTCGATACACCGCTGACTCCGTCGATGAAGGGGAGCCGTTCCTTAAATGCGTATTTCTGTGGCATCACAGAAGAGGATGTGCAGCGGGAACGCGATGAGATTCTGCAGGCGCAGCCGGAGCAGATCCGTGCGCTGGCGCCGCTGATGCGCGCGATTCTCGAAGGCGGTAATCTCTGCGTGATTGGCAATGAGCAGAAGATCCAGGAGAGCGGAAGCTTGTTTGGACATACAGAGCCGCTGGCGTAATGCGTATACAGGAGAAAAAGATGGAAAATGCGAAGCGGAAGTCAGGCTTTGTGACGCTGATCGGGCGTCCGAATGTCGGAAAGTCGACCTTGATGAATCATCTGATTGGTCAGAAAATTGCGATTACCTCGAACAAGCCGCAGACGACGCGCAACCGGATTCAGACGGTTTATACGTCGCGGCAGGGGCAGATTGTCTTCCTCGATACGCCCGGAATCCACCGGGCGAAGAATAAGCTTGGGGAATACATGGTCGCTGTCGCAGAGCAGACGCTGAAGGATGTGGACGCGGTGCTCTGGCTGGTGGAGCCGGGGGAATTTATCGGAAAAGGGGAGCAGCATATCGCAGAGGTGCTGAAGACGGTGCGTGTTCCGGTCATTCTGATTGTCAATAAGATTGATATGGTGGCGAAGGAGGAGCTTCCGGCGCGCATCGAGGCTTACCGGAAGCTGTACCCGTTTGCGGATGTGATTCCGGTGTGCGCGCTGCGCGGCCTCCATATGGAGGAGGTCATCCAGGCGATTTTTCGCGTGCTGCCCTACGGGCCCATGTTTTATGACGAGGACACGATCACGGACCAGCCGCAGCGCCAGATCGCGGCAGAGCTGATCCGCGAAAAAGCGCTGCGCTGTCTGGAAGAAGAGATTCCGCATGGCATTGCGGTGGCAATTGACCAGATGAGGGAGCGCCCGGATGGTTCAGTGATGGACATTCACGCGACGATTATCTGTGAAAAAGATTCTCACAAAGGCATCATCATCGGCAAGGGCGGCGCGATGCTGCGCCGGATCGGGACGCAGGCGCGTATTGAGATCGAGAAGATGCTGGAGATGAAAGTGAACCTGCAGCTGTTCGTAAAGGTGAAAAAGGACTGGCGCGACAGTGATTTCCTGATTAAGAATTTTGGCTATGATAAGAAAGAGATCTGACCGGATATGAGCGAACCGCTAAAAGTACGGGGGATGGTGCTGCTCGCTGCGCCATCCGGGGAATATGACCGGCGCACGGTGCTTCTCACAAAAGAGCGCGGACGTATTACGGCGTTCGCGCGGGGCGCGAGGCGGCCGAAAAGCCCCCTGCTTGCGGCAACGTCGCCGTTTGTATTCGGGACGTTTACGGTCTATGAGGGCAGGGATGCATACACGCTGGTGCAGGCAGAGGTGGATCATTATTTTATGGAGCTGCAGACGGACTATGCCGCGGCGTGCTATGGCTGCTATTTTCTGGAGCTTGCTTCCTATTATACAAGGGAAAACCTGGATGGGCAGGAGATGCTGAATCTTCTGTATGTCACACTTCGCGCTCTGTCGAGTCCTAAGCTGGAAAAAGAATTGATCCGCTGTGTTTTTGAAATGAAGGCGATGGTGATCAACGGGGAGTATCCCTACGAGACGGCAGAGGATAGCTCGCTTCAGGAGTCCACGCGGTATGCGCTTGCCTATGTGATTCATGCGCCGCTTCAGCGGCTGTATGCGTTCACACTGAAGCCGGAGATTTTTCAGGAGTTCCGGAGCGTGCAGAACCGCTTTAACCGGCTGCTCATAGACCGGGAATTTAAATCGCTGGATATTTTGAAAACAATGGTTGAAAGTGCAAAGGTTTAAAGGTATAATGTGGGATACAGTTTGGCTATGCGGAAATGGAAGAGCAGGGAGGTCTTCTTAGTGAAGACTTGCAGGCTCATTTTTAGGCATGGCAGCATGGCCGGAGTGTAGATGCAGGATTGCGGAACAGTCCGTCTGGTATCCGTTGATCTATAGAACATGAGGAAATATTGGGGGATGGCTGGGATGACGAAGAGGATCGCGCTTGTGGCGCTCCTTACGGGGAGTATGCTGCTGCTGGGCGGCTGTGAACAGCTAAAGGAAACAGGTTGGCTGGAGCAGGAGGAGACCTGGAAGCCGGCTGGTAACGCGGCTGTTTCTGTTACCAGGGATGGACAGATTACAGAATATCTGAAGGATACTCTGGATGAAGCCTATTACAGCGCGGCAGAATTGCAGAAGATGATTACAGCAGAGGTAGCAGAATACAACAGCCAGAACGGCGCAGACTCCATTGTGGTGGAGGATTTTACGGCGGAGGGCAGCAAAGTCCAGGTGACACTTACGTATCAAAGCGCGGCGGATTATGCGGAATTTAATCGCGTGGAATGTTACAGCGGTTCGATGATCGGCGCGCAGATGGCAGGGTATCTGTTTGACACCGATTTTTACCGGGTGAGAGATGGCTCTGTGCAGGAGACGCCGGTTTCAGGGAGCGCAGTATACCGGAACATGGCGGCGGAAGTGCTGATCATCACGGCTCCGCTGGAAGTGCATGTGCCGGGGACAGTCGTGATGACGAGTGCGAATGCGCAGATGCTCTCTGCGGACACCGTGGATGCATCCGGATTGGAAGCAGAGCGTGAAAAGGAAGCGCTGGTGCTGCCGTCGAATGCGGTTTACGAGGGCGAGGAAAAGAGCTTTGAGGAGCGCGCTGCCGCGAATCGCGTCTATATTATTTATGAGTGACAAAGCGGGCAAGGCTTTGTGTTAGAGCCTGGATAGCATGAATGGTCCGGGCGGAAGGAGGAGAATATGGAAAAAACAATGGATAAGATTACCGCACTTGCGAAGGCGAGAGGCTTTGTGTATCCGGGTTCCGAGATTTACGGCGGGCTCGCGAATACCTGGGACTACGGGAATCTCGGCGTGGAGCTGAAGAATAATGTCAAAAAGGCGTGGTGGAAGAAGTTTGTGCAGGAGAATGCCTACAATGTCGGCGTAGACTGCGCGATTCTGATGAACCCGCAGACGTGGGTGGCGTCCGGGCATCTGGGCGGTTTTTCCGATCCGCTGATGGACTGCAAGGAGTGCCATGAGCGCTTCCGCGCGGATAAGCTGATCGAGGATTTTTGTCAGGAGAAGGGGCTCGAGCTTCCGAAGCCGATCGACGCGTTTTCCCAGAGCGAGATGATGGAATTCATTGAGACGCATCAGATTCCGTGCCCGAGCTGCGGCAAGCATAATTTTACCGATATCCGCCAGTTCAACCTGATGTTC
>DKWE01000030.1:9395-9620 GCA_002491565.1 Lachnospiraceae bacterium UBA7160
CTGATGTTCAAGACCTTCCAGGGCGTGACGGAGGACGCGAAGAATACCGTGTATCTGCGTCCGGAGACGGCACAGGGGATTTTTGTAAACTTTAAAAATGTACAGCGGACGTCCAGAAAGAAGCTGCCGTTTGGCATCGGCCAGATCGGAAAATCATTCCGGAATGAGATCACACCGGGCAATTTTACGTTCCGCACGCGCGAATTTGAGCAGATGGAGCTGGAG
>DKWE01000107.1:0-126 GCA_002491565.1 Lachnospiraceae bacterium UBA7160
CTACCATCTGCACGCCCCACTTTGCGTAAGATTTCTGCCCAATTCAGTTGACGTAGCCCGCTACGCCGCCTTCATTTGGCAGGAATCTCCCACAAATTGTGACGCACATCTGGCAGAAAGCATTTT
>DKWE01000107.1:409-55422 GCA_002491565.1 Lachnospiraceae bacterium UBA7160
GACGCACATCTGGCAGAAAGCATTTTTTAAACACGCTCCAGGGAATCTGCGTGAATCCAGACGTAGTTTCTGCATACAGCCCTCGGTTAGATTGCAGAGTGTGGATTTGGAACAGAATGGGAGGAGAATTTATGATTAAGTTGTATGAGACAGGCGCATATCTGGTGAATGGCACACAGCTCATTCCGGATGGTCCTGATGCGGCAGCACAGTTGCATCAGGCAATGGGGGAGCGGATTCCAACGAAGGAGGAAGCTGCGCGGCAGACGATGGCGTATTCGATTCTGGAGGCGCACAATACATCCGGCAGCATGGAGAAGCTGCGGATCAAATTTGATAAGCTGACCTCCCATGATATTACCTTTGTCGGCATCATTCAGACTGCGCGTGCGTCGGGGCTTGAGAAATTTCCGGTGCCGTATGTGCTGACAAACTGCCACAATTCCCTGTGTGCAGTGGGGGGGACTATCAATGAAGACGACCACATGTTTGGTTTGAGCTGCGCAAAAAAATATGGCGGAGTTTACGTACCGCCGCATCAGGCAGTAATTCACCAGTTTGCTAGGGAAATGCTCGCTGGCTGTGGGAAAATGATCCTCGGGTCGGACTCTCATACGCGGTATGGCGCACTTGGCACGATGGCAATGGGCGAGGGCGGGCCAGAGCTCGTAAAGCAGCTGCTCGGCCAGACCTATGATATCAATATGCCTGGAGTTGTGGCAATTTATCTGACCGGAAAGCCGGCAAAGGGGGTCGGACCGCAGGATGTCGCGTTGGCGATTATCGGTGCTGTCTTTGCCAATGGCTATGTCAACAATAAGATTATGGAATTTGTCGGGCCGGGTGTCGCGAACCTGAGTGCAGATTTCCGGATCGGGATCGATGTGATGACGACAGAGACTACTTGCCTGTCTTCTATCTGGGAGACCGACAGTGCCGTCAAAGAATTTTATGAGATCCATGGAAGAAGCGGAGAGTACCAGGAGCTGAAGCCTGGTGCAGCCGCATACTATGACGGCGTGGTGGAAGTGGATCTCGGCGAAGTGAAGCCGATGATCGCGATGCCGTTCCACCCGAGCAATACCTATACGATCGAAGAACTCAAGGAAAATCTCGAGGATATTCTTGACGATGTTGAGAAGCGCGCGAAGGTCAGTCTCGGAGGCGCAGTTGATTTTACTTTGAGAAATAAGGTGCGCAATGGACAGCTTTACGTTGACCAGGGAATTATCGCAGGCTGCGCAGGAGGTGGATTTGAGAATATCTGTGATGCAGCGGATATTCTGCGTGACCATTACATTGGCGCAGACGAATTTACCCTGAGTATCTATCCGGCGAGCACGCCGATTTACATGGAGCTGGCGAAAAACGGGCGGCTTGCGGATCTGATCAAGAGCGGTGCAATTGTCAAGACGGCATTCTGTGGCCCCTGCTTTGGCGCAGGTGACACCCCGGCCAACAATGCGTTCAGTATCCGTCACTCGACGCGGAACTTCCCGAACCGCGAGGGCTCGAAGCTGCAGAGCGGCCAGATCGCGTCTGTGGCGCTGATGGATGCACGCTCGATTGCTGCAACTGCTGCGAATAAAGGCTATCTGACAGCGGCGACCGAGGTCGATGCTGACTTTACAAAGCCGAAATATTTCTTTGACGGCAGTATCTACGCGAACCGCGTCTTTGACAGCAAGGGCGTGGCGGACCCGGATGCCGAGATCAAGTTTGGACCGAATATTAAGGACTGGCCGCCGATGTGCGCGCTGACGGAGCACTTGATTCTCAAGGTAGTATCGGAGATCCACGACCCGGTAACGACGACGGACGAGCTGATTCCGTCCGGCGAGACTTCTTCTTACCGCTCCAATCCGCTTGGCCTTGCAGAGTTTACGCTTTCGCGTAAGGATCCGGCATATGTCGGACGGGCAAAGGCGGTACAGGCAGCAGAAAAAGCCCGCGAGGCCGGGGAAGATGCGAAGGCTGCGCTTCCGGAGCTGCAGGAGGTGTATGCAGCGATCCGCGCGAATGTTTCGGATACACAGATAACGATGGAAAATACAGGAATCGGAAGTACGATCTTTGCGGTAAAGCCCGGTGATGGATCCGCACGTGAGCAGGCAGCGTCCTGCCAGAAGGTACTCGGCGGCTGGGCCAATATCGCGAACAGCTATGCGACCAAGCGCTACCGCTCCAACCTGATCAACTGGGGCATGCTTCCGCTGTTGATTCCGGAGGGCGCGCTTCCATTTGCGAACGGTGATTATCTGTTCCTGCCGGGGATCCGGGAGGCAGTTGCGGATGCCGCGACGCAGATTCAGGCATATGTTGTCAAGAATGGCGGACTGACTCCGTTCACGCTGACACTTGGCGAACTTACTGCTGATGAGCGGCAGATCATTCTCGACGGATGCCTGATCAATTACAATCGGGTGAAATAGGAGCTACGGTATCCCGGGTGTGAAGTTGTGTGGCTAAGACAACGAGAGCTTCCGGCAGAGTTTCATGGCGGCAGGAAGAACGAAAGCTTCCGGCAGAGTTTCATGGCGGCAGGGAGAATGAGAGCTTCCGGCAGAGTTCCATGGCGGCAGGGAGAACGAAAGCTTCCGGCAGAGTTCCGTGGCGGCAGGGAGAATGAGAGCTTCCGGCAGAGTTTCATGGCGGCGGGGAGAACGGGATATTTCGGTATGTGGTTTACAGCAGGCAGATGTGCCCTGCACCGGCACGCTGCTTTGGCTTATAATATTGGATTTTAACAGAGGATGTTGCAAAGCTGCTGAGGGCGGCAATATCTGGCGCACAGCTATTTCACAATAGCACCAGGTATTGCATTTTGCGATATCCTCTGTTATTTTGTCTGCCTGGGGTATCTAGAGCGTGCTTGAAAAAAGAATGGGAAATCTGTAACCCCAGATCATTCGGAGTCTGTATCCAGCATAAATAATGCTCCGGTATTTTTATTGTCAGTTCTTAATACCTAGACTTTCTCGGGTTTTCTCTAAGACTTTCTCCGGTTTTTTTTCCGGTGTTTTCCAGTATAATCAACTCATACAAAACGGAACCCGCCCACAGCTGCCCGGTCTGTGATGACCGAACCGTGCGAGCCGTCCCGGGCAGGCATCAGAAAATAGGAGGAACATGTATGAATCGTAAAAAATTAATCGCACTCATGATGATGGGCACTTTAGCAGCTTCATCTCTGGCAGGCACAAGCCTTACCGCTTTCGCAGAGGAAGGCGCGAAGGAGTATTCCGAGGACGAGATCGTTGATTTCACTTTCTTCGGCGCAATGCCTGGCTCTGAGAAGAACAGCGACAATGAGATCAAGGAAATTATCGCAAAGAAGATCGGCGCGAGAGTAAAAGAGACCTGGCTGACCGGCCAGACTGCAGCAGAGGCGGTCGGAACCATCATCGCAGGCGGCGATTATCCGGACTTCATGGACGGTGGCGACGGCATGATGCAGCTGTATGACGCAGGCGCGCTTGTTGCATGGGATGATTATCTTGAGCAGTATCCGAACCTGAAGGAAATGTACACAGACGAAGAGTGGGAAGCATTCCGCCAGGATGACGGCCACATCTACTGGGCAAACATTTTCCAGAACCATTACGGTGAGGATAAGACAACGACGCACAACGATGAGGCATTCTGGGTACAGGCAAAGGTGCTTGAGTGGGCAGGCTATCCGGAAATCAAGACACTGGATCAGTACTTCGATCTGCTGAAGTCCTATGCAGATGAGCATCCGACGCTTGAGGACGGCACACCGGTGATCCCGTACACTGCACTCTGCGAGGACTGGAGATACTTCTGTATCGAGAATGCGCCGCAGTTCCTGGATGGATATCCGAACGATGGTTCCGTTATCGTAGATAAAGAGAATATTAAGATCGTCGATTACAATACGACCGATACTGCAAAGCGTTACTTCAAGACGCTGAACGAGCTTTACAACGGCGGTTACATGGACAAAGAGTTTGGTACACAGACCTATGATGAGTATATCGCAAAGCTTTCCACTGGCGCAGTTCTTGGTATGTGCGATCAGTGGTGGGATTTCGCTTACACGATCAACGATGTATTTAAGCAGACAGGACTTGATGTAGCAGGTTGCAACTACGTTCCGCTTGGCCTGACCATTGACGAGGGCATGGAGAACAGATGGCATACTTACGGCGATACGATGAACAATTCCAGCGGAATTTGCGTGACCGTTAGCTGTGAGGATCCGGACAGAGCGTTCCAGTTCCTGAACGACCTGCTTGACCAGGAAATCCACAACCTGCGCTTCTGGGGCGTAGAGGGCGTTGACTATCTCGTAGATGAGAACGGCCTGTTCTACAGAACAGATGAGATGAGAATGACGGCAGCAGATACCGCTTACAAGGCATCCCATATGTGCGAGTACTCCTACTTCCCGCAGTGGCTCGGCACAAGCCGTGATGGCATCAACGCGATGCAGCCGTCTCAGCAGACCTCTGAGTTCTTTGACGGTCTTGCTGAACCGCTTGTAAAGTGCTTCGAAGCATACGGCGCAGAGAACTATCCGGATATGATCGGCTCTGTTGTAGAAGACAACGCACCGTGGTTCCCGATGTACTCCTACTCCAATGCAATGACGACTGATACACCGGGCGGCGTAGCGTGGACGAAGATGGGCGAGACAAAGCATGAGTGGCTGCCGAAGGTGGTAGTTGCTGAGGACTTTGAGGCAGCTTGGGGCGAATATATGGCAGCATACGAGGCATGCGATCCGCAGTCCTTCCTGGATGAGATGCAGGAAGAGCTGAACCGCAGAGCTGGTGTAGAATAATCTGCAGAAATAAAATCCGATGGCGGAGGCTCTGGTACAGGCCAGGCCGGCCGTCACTGGCGAAAGTTTGATATCGGAATGATTTCGCTGAACTGTAAAAGGCAGTCATGGGTGCAGTAAAGCAACTGTGGCTGCTTTTTCTGTTCACGCCACCTTCACACGACCACAGAAGAACGTTGTATTTTGGCAGTGGCAGACGCAAAGCGGCTGTACTGTGTGCCAAAAAGCACTTACTCTGCAGTGCTGCGCAGGATGTGGGGTGCCACCCGGCTTCACAGCGACGATGCCGAGAGGAAAGACCACATGGGCTTACAGAGACGGTGCCGGGAAGAAAGACCACATGGGCTTACAGAGACGGTGCCGGGAGGAAAGACCACATGGGCTCACAGAGACGGTGCCGGGAGGAAAGACCACATGGACTCACAGCGACGGTGCCGGGAGGAAAGACCACTTGTCTTTACAGCGATCGCGCCGGAGGATGGGGCCATTTGCCCAGAGCAGAGAAGACTTGTGACTTGAATTACATGTGTGGATGCGGCGTGAACAGCAACTTCAACATTCAGCGGTAAAAGGAGGAAATGTATGAAGCGAAAAACGAAAGCGGTGGGACCCCGCGTGACCTGGAAGGAAATCAAGCGGCAGAAGTTCTTGATGATCTGCGCAGCGCTTTTTGTCATCTATGGTATTATCTTTTACTATATCCCGCTCGGCGGCTGGATCATGGCGTTCCAGAACTATAAGCCGAGAACCGGACTTCTGCACTCTGCGTTTGTAGGGCTGGACAAATTTAAATTCCTGTTTTCAGATAAAACCTTCCTGCAGGTAATCCGCAATACACTGGCGATGGGTGTGCTGAACCTGGTGACTACCTTCGTGATGGCAATCGTATTTGCGATCCTGCTGAATGAAATCAAGTCCGTCAAGGGAAAGAAAACGGTCCAGACAATTTCCTATCTGCCGCACTTCCTTTCCTGGATTATCGTAACTGGCATCCTGCATGACGCGATGTCTACGAATGGTATTGTGAATGAGGTGCTGCAGGCGTTACATATCATCGATGAGCCGATCAACTATTTCGCGCATACGAAGTACTTCTGGGCTATCGTTGCATTCGCGAATGTCTGGAAGGAGACAGGCTGGAACGCAATTATCTACCTTTCCGCGATTACATCGATTGACCCGAGCCTGTACGAGGCGGCTTCGATCGATGGCGCCGGAAGATGGGCGAAGATCAAAAATATTACGCTGCCGGGCATCCGTCCGACGATCATGATCCTGCTGCTGATGAATGTCGGCAACGTGCTGAATGCCGGATTTGAAGTGCAGTACCTCCTGGGTAACGGCCTGATCAAGAGCGTATCGGATACCATTGATATCTACGTACTGACCTGGGGTATCAGCCAGAACGACTACTCGCTCGGTACAGCAGCTGGTATCTTCAAGAGTGTCGTAGCGATTGTCCTGATTGTCATTGCCAACCAGATTGCAAAGAAAACCGGCGATGAGAGATTGTTCTAAGGAGGCGGTGAAATGAAAAACAGAAGTAAGAAAACAAAGTTTGCAAACACGGCCTTTGTGGTGTGCAATACGCTTTTTATGATCGCGTTTGTCGTGATCACGCTGTATCCGGTCTGGAATACGGTAGCCGTTTCCTTTAATGATGGAATTGACGCGGTGCGCGGCGGTATTCATCTGTGGCCGAGAAAATTCACACTGAAGAATTACCAGACAGTGCTTGGCCTTGAGAGCTTTGCAACCGGTGCATACATCACCGTGGCGCGTACCATTATTGGTACACTGCTCGCACTTGCGACAAATGCTCTGCTGTCCTATATTGTAAGCCGGAAGCGGTTCCTGTTCAAATCGCAGCTTTCTCTGTTCTGGGTGATTACGATGTATGTAAATGGCGGACTGATCCCGGTTCTGCTGTTGTACAAGACTCTGGGGCTCACGAATTCGTTCTGGGTTTACGTTATTCCGGGTATGATCAGCGCGTTCAACATGCTGGTTATGCGTACCTATATGATGGGTCTTCCGGATGCACTGGAGGAATCGGCACAGATCGATGGAGCAGGAGATTTCCTAATCTTTACAAAAATCATTTCTCCGCTGTGTAAGCCGGTGTACGCGACGGTTGCTCTGTTCGTGGCGGTTGGCCAGTGGAACTCCTGGTTTGATGCAATGCTGTACAACCGGACAAAATCGGAGTATACTACATTACAGTACGAATTGATGAAGCTGCTCTCCAGCGTTATGCAGCAGAGCGGAAGTGCGACCAGCGTGAATACCGCTGCGAACAACGCGACCATCACGCCAGTATCTGTGCGTGCAGCCGCGACGGTGATCACGATGCTCCCGATCATCTGTCTGTACCCATTCCTGCAGAGATACTTTGTGACGGGTCTGACGATCGGCGGAGTCAAGGAGTAAATTTTAGTGTAATCTACCAGTCTCAATGGACAGCCGGATGGATCTTTTACAGACCAGCCTGGCTGTCCGTTTGAGACATTTAATCTCTGTTTATATCGGAATGATAAAAGGAGGAATTTAGCATGCCATTTCTAAGGCCAGACAGCGAATTCATGAATGCTGTTTCGACGTGCGCGGATTATGTGATTTTGAATGTGCTCTGCCTGATATTCTGTCTTCCGGTTGTGACGGCAGGGGCAGCGATGACCGCGAAGTATTATGTGTCCATGAAGATGGTGCGCGGGGAAGAACCGGCGGTGACAAAATCCTTCTTCCATGCGTTCCGGCAGAATTTCCGGCAGTCGCTCGCCGTCTGGGGCATTTTGGGCGGTATCCTTTGCCTGCTGGCGCTGGACTGGTATCTGATTGTCAATGCTGAGACAGGGACGATGAATCCGGTCTTTTCTGTGCTGCTCGCTGTTCTGACACTGCTGGTGCTGGGGACGGCGTTTTGTGCATTTCCGCTGCTGGCAAGGTTCCAGATGTCAACGAAAGAGGTTATCCGGGGAGGCACTGTCTTCACTATGATGAAGCTTCCGCGCGTGATCCTTGCGCTTGCCATCTGTGCGCTGACTTACTTCGTTGGTTTTTGGTATATGGAGTGGTTTCTCGCGATCTGGATCTTCAGCACGGCGGTTATGCTCTATTATAACAGCCGGATGTTTGTAAAGGAATTTCAGAAGCTGGAGGAACAGAATGGGATAGAGTCCGTCCGGAGTGACGCAGAGGATGACAGATGGAGTCTTCCGGAGGAGCCGCGCAGTGGAGATGCAGAATTAACGGAAGAATCAGGTAAAGCTGGTGCTGATGTCTGTGGGGAAAACGGTCAGGCTGGCTGAATCTTTCTTTTAGGAAGTGTCCTATATGCGGACAGGGGCGGCAGATAAAATAGTCAGGATGACGGAAACTCCCTGTTAGTCACTTATAGACGAAAACTTATGCAAAATAGCAAAAGTTTAGTTCCGGTTTATCTGGGTTAGGGATAGGAAAGGTCAAAGCCGGGACAGACCTTTTGGCTGGAATAAGTAAAACCATGACGGCTGCTTTTTAGAGAAAAAGCAAATTGCAGCGAATGGACTGCAACATAAACGACAGGAAAGAGGAAACCGAATATGAGAAAGCGAATGGCAGCAGGCAGCCTGGCGCTGGCGGCAGCCCTCCTCGTGGCGGCGAATATGCCGGCGCTGGCAGAAAAAGGCGGGCCGACAGAATTTACCGCCTTTTTTGCGACACCGGGCTCAGAAATTAATGATGATAATGAGATTCAGAAGATCATCACAGAGAAAACCGGTGTGAAGGTAAAGGAGACCTGGCTGAGCGGGCAGACGGCGAGTGAAGCGGTTGGGACGATTATCGCCAGCGGAGAGTATCCGGACTTCATCAATGGTGTGGACGCGATGGTTCCTCTGTATGAGGCAGGTGCGCTGATCGCGTGGGATGATTATATCGACCGATACCCAAATATCAAAGAATATTATACGGACGAGGAGTGGGACAAGTTCCGCCAGGAGGACGGCCATATTTACTGGATGAATACCTTCCAGAATATCTATGGCGAGGAGAAGACTACGACGCACAATGATGAGGCGGTCTGGATTCAGACGCGTGTGCTCAAGTGGGCAGGCTACCCAAAGATCGAGACCTTTGACGAGTTCTTTGATCTGCTTCACGCATACAATGACGCAAATCCTGAACTTGCAGACGGACTGTCCAATATCCCCTATACGATTCTCTGTGAGGATTGGCGGTATTTTTGTCTGGAAAACGTGCCCCAGTTCCTGGACGGATATCCAAATGATGGATCGGTGATCGTGGATCCGGAGACGCTGACGGTAAAGGATTACAATACGACTGAGACAGCGAAGCGGTATTTCCGGAAGCTGAATGAGGAATACCACGCCGGGTATGTCGATCCGGAGTCTTTTACGCAGACGTATGACGAATATATGGCAAAGCTGTCATCAGGCAGAGTGCTCGGCATGATTGACCAGTGGTGGAATTTTGCTTATCTGGTAAATGATGCGCTGAAGCAGCAGGGGCTGGAGGAGCTGGGCTGCAGCTATGTGCCGCTTGGACTGACGATTGATGCCGGGATGGAGAATCAGTGGCATACGAAAGGAAGCACCTTGAATGTATCCAATGGACTTGCAATTACGGTGAGCTGCAAGGATATCGATGCCGCATTTCAGTTTATCGATGATCTGCTTTCCCAGGAAATCCATGATCTGCGCTATTGGGGCGTTGAGGGTGTCGATTACAATGTGGATGAGAACGGGTTGTTTTACCGGACGGAAAGCCAGAGACAGAGAATGTCGGAGCTGAACTACAAGACATCACACGTCTGTGTCTATTCCTATTTTCCGTCCTGGATGGGGACGAGCCGTGACGGAATTAACGCAATGCAGCCCACCGAGCAGCCCTCGGAGTTTCTGAACGGACTGAGTGAGGATATAAAAGAATGCTTTGCGGCATATGGCGCTGAGAACTATGTCGATATGATTGGTTCAACGGACCGGGCAGGCTCATGGTTCCCGATGTATTCATATTCGAATACGATGACGATAGAGACGCCGGGTGGAATGGCATGGAAAAAGATGTCGGATCTGAAGCATGAATGGCTGCCGATGGTTGTGATGGCGGAGGAGTTTGAGGAAGCCTGGGACACCTATATGGAGGAGTATGCGCAGTGCCATCCGGAGGATTTCCTTGCGGAGATGCAGCAGGAGCTGGACCGCCGGATGGGTCTGACGGGGGATTGTTCATCCGGAGGATGAACTTTTCGCGCTGGCTGGAGGCGAAGGACAGTGCCCGTGCAGCCAATCGTCAGGCTGCAAAAATAGACCAGGGACATCGTTTCTAATATGATTTTTGTCAGGCAAATAATCTGGAAGGGAATTGGGTGTATCTGGCAGTCGGATATCGTCGTGAATATCTGCCGGTACGCCGGAGGTCATTGTGAATAACCAGTGGTATGCCAGAGAATATTGTGAATAACCAGTGGTATGCCAGAGAACATTGTGAATAACCAGTAGTATGCCAGAGAACATTGTGAATAATCGGCAGTATGCCAGGGACCATTGTGGATAAACGGCGGTACGTCAGATATGATCGTGGATATCCACAGTACACCAGATGTTATTTGGAATATCTCGCAGACGTCACAGATGGAGAGGAGGAACGGCCTGTGCGCAAAAAGCTGGGAAATTTTATGAACAATCTCACAATTCAGACCAAGTTGACTCTGCTCTACCTTGTCTGTGTCATTGTTCCGCTGGTGATAACGGATGGAATCGTTCTGGCGCTCCTGATCCGCGCAGAGCGCACGGAAGCGCAGCATGATATGCAGAACATCGCAAAAGCAGTCAGCTATGAGCTGTCTTCCGCATTTGAAAGCTCAGACAGCATTACGAGAAGTATCTATATGAACTATGGTATCGAGGAATTTCTAAGTACCCAATATAATTCGAACCTTGATTTTTATAAGGCGAGCCGAACGATCCTTGATTCCGTGTTTTACGATATGACGATCGGCTACAGCAGCGCTCAGCTTTTTCTCTACGCAGATAACGATACCATTGTCAACGGCGGACATTTTCACCAGCTTGCTTCCGTTGCGGATCTGGCCTGGTATCAGGAGTTTCAGGAGAGCGGAAAGAACGATGATCTTGTAGCTTATTTTGATGATTCTATGCGGATGACCGTTAACAGCCAGCGCCGTGTGGCGTTTGTCCGGCGGCTGAATTACTTTCAGAATGACGGGATGGAAAAGATTGTAAAGCTTGATCTGGATTATAACAGCATCAACCGCAAGCTGAAAAATATGAATTTTGACACGCGCGTTGATGTATGTGCCGGTGATGAGATTTTGTTTTCGAATAGCGATGCGATCAAGTATACGGAGCCATTTGAGCAATTTTCCGGCAACAGCCGTGTTGGCTATGAGCTTAGTCTTTCCATTTACGGTGATGAGCTGCGCATTCTGGTGGAGCAGCCGGAAAATATGGTGCTGAACTGGCTCGGGAACAATCTTCTGTGGCTGGTGCTGCTGGTAGGAATCAATGTTGTGTTGCCGCTGCTGCTGATGCGGCTGATCAACCGTTCTTTTGTGGAACGGCTGCAGGTGTTGAACCATGCCTTTGATCAGGTGGAGGTCGACAATCTGGATCCGGTGAGTGACATTCAGGGAACGGATGAGATCGCGAGCCTGATGCAGAATTACAACCGGATGCTGGCGCGTCTGCAGGGACTGATTCAGACTGTGTATAAGGAACGCCTGGCGAGACAGGAAATCGATCTTGCCAGGCAGAATGCGGAGCTGCAGGCGCTGCACAGCCAGATTAATCCACATTTCCTGTTCAATGTGCTGGAGAGCATCCGCATGCACAGCTTGCTGAAAGGCGAGGAGGAGACGTCAGAAATGATCGCACATCTGGCGCTTCTGGAACGGCAGAGTGTGCGCTGGACGAGTGATTATGTGCCGATCGAAGAGGAAATCCGGTTCGTGGAGGCATATCTGGAGCTGCAGAAGTACCGGTTTGGCAAGAGACTGTCTTATGAAATCCAGGTTGCTTCTGACTGTGAGAAGTATTATCTGCCGCGCCTTACGCTGTCCACTTTCGTGGAAAATGCCTGCGTACACGGGATGGAGGGCAAGGCGGCAAACTGCTGGGTCTACATCCGGATTTATGAGAAGAGCGGGTGGCTGCATCTGGAGATCGAGGATACGGGCAGCGGGATGACGGAAGAGATGCAGAAAGAGCTTTTGCGCCAGGTGGAGGCCTGCGATATTCATACTGTGCGGGAAAGTGAGCATGTAGGGATTCTGAATGCCTATCTCCGGCTGAAAATGGTGTCTCAGGGCGCAGTGAAATTTGAAATAGAAAGCGAAGAAGGGGCTGGCTGCTGGTTTATGATTCGTGTGCCTGTAGAGCGGCTTAAGCGCTCCGGCGCGTTGCAAGAGAAAATTCAGACTCAAGAGAGAAGCGGATTTATGGCGGATAGCACAGACACCGCAGGAAACAGAGACGATCGTGCAGCGCTTATGCCACCCGCTGCAATGCAGGTCCGTGACCGGATGACAGACTGTGCAGACAACGCGCGAGAAGGCTGCGTTCGGGAAGCGCCCCAGGAAACCGCTGTGCAGAAGAACGGCAATCGGGAAGCGCCCCAGGAAACCGCTGCACAGAAGAGCGGCAATCGGGAAGCAAATCGTGAAGGAGCGGTGGCAATGAACGGTGGCCAGGGTACAGATGGAAGTTTGAGTGATGGAGAAAAATCAGAAAATGGGGGGGTTTTATGCTGAAGGTAATGCTGGTAGATGATGAGCCGTTTATCCTCCAGGGGCTGGAGGTGCTGATCGATTGGGAGGCGGAGGGCTTTTCTCTGGTGAAGCTCGCGGAAAATGGACAGGAGGCATTGGATTTTCTGCGGGAAAACCCTGTCGATCTGATTTTTGCCGATATCAAAATGCCGGTCATGGACGGCCTGACTCTGTTGAAAACAGTTCGCGGGGAGGCCATTTCTGATGCGATATTTGTTTTTCTGAGTGGTTACAATGAATTTCTGTATGCGCAGACGGCACTCCGGTACGGATGTATGGATTACATCCTCAAACCGGTACAGAAAGAGACGATGCTGGAGCTTCTTGCCAAGGTGCGGAAACAGAAAGCGAGCAGCACGAGCGACCGGATCATGCGGCAGGAGCTGCAGGAAAACCGGATCGAGCGCTTGCTTGTGTCTGTGCTGCAGGGCAAGGACGAGCAGAAGGATCTGAAGGAAATTGCTGCATGGCTGCAGGTGACGGGACCAGTCCGCTATGTACACATCGGCATTGACATTGTGCGGGCGGAGGATGAGCTGGCGGATGAAGAGCTGCGGGAGCGCAGGCAGAATGTGCTGGAGAGCTGTCGGAAATTTCTTGGTGAGTATGGAAAACGCTGTTTCCGTGACATGATTGGCTATGAGCGTGATTATGAGGTCGCCTTGATCTATGACGGTAGTCTTGCGGTGGCCGCGGGGCAGCTGGAACAGGTGTTTTTTCAGCAGCTGCACCGGGAGATTCAGAAAAAGCTTGACCTGCCGGTCTATCTGCTGGTAGGCAAGCAGGTGGAGGATCTGTCACGTCTTGGGCATTCGTATTCCACGGCGTGCATGCTTCGCTCTTTCATCGGATTTCGCGAGGAAAAGGGGATTTATTTTTACGAGGAAGAGATCCAGGCGGAGCGCAGTGTGACGGTGCTGTGCAAGAAAAACCTGGATCAGCTGGTGGAGGCGGTCAAGAACAACCAGAGGGTAGAAATAAACCGGAGTCTGGATGCACTGTATGACGAGCTGGAGCTGTCTGGGATGGAGACGCACGTTGTAAATATGAATATCAACTATCTGTTGTTCCAGCTGATCAATCTGGCGGTGGATCTGGATGAGACGGTCAACCAGGAAGAAATTATGCAGCGTATCAGTGAGAGTGTCTTCGAAAATCAGGCAGATCGGGGCAGCCGGCGCGCTGTCCGGCGCTTCGTGTGCGAGTATGCAGAATATTTAAATCAGCTGCGCAAACATGCGGCTGGCGGTGTCCTGCGCGAGGTGGAACGCGAGATCCGGGAGAATTACGCGGAGAACCTGACCTTAAAGAGTCTGAGCCAGAAGTACTATATCAATAGTTCGTATCTGGGGCAGATGTTCCGGAAGCAGTATGGGCAGTCCTTCCGCGATTACCTGTCAGCTTATCGCATTTCAAAGGCGGAGTATCTGCTGCTGCATACGGATAAAAAGATTGCCGCCATCGCAGAGGAGGTAGGCTATCGCGACCTCGATTACTTTATCAATCGGTTTATCGCGCTCAAGGGTGTGACACCGGCCCGCTTCCGCAGGTCGCGGGAGGAGTGAAGATGGCAAAATTTTGGATTCGGTTTATCCGGATCAGGTTAATCACCAGATTGCCTGTATGCTTGCCGGCCACAGGAGATATCGCTATATTATGAATGTCTGTGGCTGGTTTTGTGTATGGCAAGGATTGAAGCTTTTGGATAAATATTCAGAATAATTATGAAAAATTTGAATATTCACAACAAACAAGAAAAGAAAACTTGAGATAAAAATTTATTTAAATAAATTTCAAAAATAGTATTGACAAAAGAAAAAATGTCTGGTATGATACAACCATCAACAAACCAATTGTTGTTCCTATAGATTCAGTGCTATAGACAATGACATGGAAAAGGAGAGGAGGTCGATTCCAGTGGACACAGCCTCACAGTATTATCATACAGCATGTGGCAGAGTAAATGTTTCCTGTAGAGAAGACCTCTATCAGAGCTGATTCAAGTGATCGTAGACAAACGGTAATTGGAGAGAGAATGAATCGCTGATAGAGCACATTTACTTCGATAAGAGTACCATTTACAGAGAGTTGCATCGTTGCAAGGCGAGAGCTGAATTGGTCAGATGCAAGAACGAGTGAGTAAATGGAACAGAAAAGACTGGCGGAAAAAGACAGCAGGAAGGCGTTCAGGACGAATCACACGGAACAGGATTTCCGATAAGGTATACGTGAGAATTAAGAAATAAGAAGAGAAGAACGTCAGGAAAGAAAATCCAGAGAAAAAAGAATGGATCAAAAAGAAAAGCTGCAGAAAAGCAGAGCTGTCCGGGAAAATCAGAGAAAAAAGATGAATTCCCCAGATGATAAAAAAGAGCCAGCGATACGCCACATGGTTTATAACGGAAAAATCAGTGTAAAGAAACTATTTTATCTCTTATAAACGAACAAGCAGGAAAGGCACTCTCCAATCTACAGAATAGATAGATAAGACAAACTATCAATCGACTTTCATAAAACTTCATAATAAAAGGTTCAGGGGATGCCAGATGGCATCCCCTGAACTATGCTGTGACACGGACTATTATTTTCCGTGCTTCTTTGATTTTGACTTCTGGCTGTTGATCGCGTTAAGCTGCTTTTCCTGTTCGGTCAGCTTCTTCTGTGTCCGTGAAAGCTTAGCGCCGAGCTTCTGCCGGAGCGTTTTCTTTTTCGGCGGGGCTTCAAGCGGACCACGCACGCCTCTCACTTCCATAATATAGATGCCGCTCACGACTGCCTTGACTTCTTTTTTGACCGGAATGATGTCGAAGACGGATGCATCAGCGACGAGTGTCATGATCCTTGGCCCGACTTTTGCTTTTACGATCGGGAGCTTGGACCGGCGCATCATCTTCGGCGTCTGGTCGATGACCATCTGCGGCAGTCCGGATTCTTTGATTGGCAATCGTTTCTTGTCGATGACCAGCATAGAGACAGTCTGCTTGGCAGCTTCCATCTGTTCCTGCTGTGCGAGCTGTTTTTTCTGCATCTTCCGCCCGACAAAGTAAAGGGCGATGAGCGCAATGACCAGGATGATCAGGATGACCACCAGGACTTTAAAAAATGTTGACATAGGACCCCTCCCACAAACATAATTTCCCTCATTTTAACATTGATTGTCAGATTCTGCAAGCTCTGATTTATTGTATAAGTCCAGTTTCAAAGCATAATGGACATACTTTTCCGGATAGTGGTTGACCGAACGGTAGCGGTTGCCGGATAAAAATGCCTGTGTTATAATCAAAAACATGGGAAATATGTAGTGCAGATAGTTTGCGGTGGAGCATGTGTGAAAAAGATGTAGCTGTTCTGCGGCTTGTATGTATGGAGGGTGTGAACAGTGACGGGAAAAAGCAGGAAAGGACGGTATATGGGATGGGTTTTAAGAGGAAGGACTGCGGGGCGTATGTGAGATTTGAAAATGAGGGTGGCGCGACGCTTGGGATGCGCAGGGAGTGCGTAATTGAGCAGGATGGGCTGGTGTTTAAGGATCTGGCCGGGTGTGGTGAATTGCTGCCGTATGAGGACTGGAGGCTGGATGCACCTACACGGGCGAAGGATCTGGCAGCGCGGCTTTCGGTGGAAGAGATCGCTGGTCTGATGCTGTACTCCTCGCATCAGCTTGTGCCGTTTCGAAACATGGGGCCGTTTGCAGGACATTATGCCGGCGGCTTGTATGAGGAAGGAAAGACAGAGAAGTGGGAGCTGACGGATGAGCAGAAGGCATTTGTCTGCGAGGATCATATTCGCCATATTTTGCTGATGAAGGTCGATAACGCAGATACGTCTGCGCGGTGGAGCAATGAGCTGCAGGCGCTTGCAGAGGGGCAGCCGTGGGGAATCCCGGTAAATATTTCCTCTGATCCGCGCCATGGAGCCGGGGCTGCAGGAGCAGAGTACAAATCGACAGGTGAGGATGTGTCGAAATGGCCGGAGGGACTTGGCATGACGGCAACATTTTCGGAAGAGCGCTGGAAGCAGTATGCGGAGGCAGTTTCGAAGGAGTATCGTGCGCTTGGTATTACGACCGCGCTGGGACCCCAGGTCGATCTGGCGACGGATCCGCGCTGGATGAGATATGAGGACACATTTGGAGGAGATCTGGCGACGTCGATCCGGATGGCAAAGACGATCTGTGACGGGCTGCAGACGACAGAGGGAACAAAGGACGGCTGGGGGAGGGATAGTATTATCGCGATGGCGAAGCACTGGCCGGGCGGCGCTACCGGGGAGGGCGGCAGAGACGCTCACTATGCGTTCGGACAGTTTGCCGTATACCCGAGCGGCAATTTTGAGAACCATACGCGTGTCTTTACGGAGGGAGCCCTTGCGCTGGACGGGCCGACCGGGAAGGCGGCGGCCATCATGCCGTATTATACTGTGTCATGGAACCAGGACCAGAAGAACGGGGAGAATGTCGGGAACTCTTACAGTGAGTATCTCATTCATGACCTGCTGCGGGGAACATACGGATATGACGGGGTACTCTGTACAGACTGGGGCATTACCGGGGATCCGGAACAGGAAATGGATTCCTTTGGAAGCCGCTGTTATGGCGTGCCGGAGCTGAGTGAGGCGGAGCGTCATCTGCGGATTCTTATGAATGGCGTAGATCAGTTCGGCGGAAATGACCGCATGGCTCCGATTCTGGAGGCATACCGGATTGGCTGCGGCCGATACGGAGAGGAGCGGATGCGGGCGCGGTTTGAGGAGTCCGCGGTGCGGCTGCTTGTGAATATGTTCCGGCTCGGGTTGTTTGAAAATCCGTATCTGCTTCCGGAGGAGAGCAGTCAGATTGTCGGTGCAGAAGAATTTGTCGGGAATGGCCGGGCTGCGCAGCGGGAGTCAGTTGTGCTGCTGAAAAATAAGAAAAATTGTCTGCCGTTGTCTCCGGGCATCCGGGTGTATATTCCGAAGCGAAAGATCCGTGCGAGGAAGAACTTCTTCCGCGGGCTGGATCCGGCGCAGGAGATTGAGCCGGTTCAGAAGGACGATGATCCTCGCTTCGTCCGGACAGATTCACCGGAAGACGCGGACGTGGCAATTGTGTTTGTGGAGAGTCCTCTTTCTGATCCATACTCGTCGGAGGATGCAGCGAAGGGCGGGAATGGATATCTGCCGCTGACTTTGCAGTACCGTCCGTATACGGCAGACGCTGCGCGCAGGACGAGTATTGCCGGAGGAGATTTCCGCGAGACATCAGCGAACCGCAGCTACCAGGGGAAGACGAATACAGCGGCGAATGAGTCTGATCTGGACAATATCCTTGAGGCGAAGCGCGTGATGGGGGACAAGCCGGTGATCGTATGCCTGCGTGTTCACAATCCGGCAGTGATGTCTGAATTTGAACCTTACGCGGATGGGATTGTCGCTGAGTTTGGAGTGCAGAAGGAGGCTGTACTGGATATTCTGTTTGGGGATGCGCAGCCATCCGGGCGACTGCCGGTGATTCTGCCTGCTAATATGGAAACGGTGGAGCGGCACTGCGAAGACGTTTTTGATGATATTGAGCCGTACACGGATGAGGAAGGGAATACGTATCGGTTTGGATTCGGACTGACCTACTGATGACAGACCTCTATTTGTTATTACTGTGAATGGTCAGCAGCAGCCTGCCGGGCCGGATCCTGAGGCCACGGTACAGTCATTGTCTGCTGTTGCAGCAGCAGCCTTTGTTAGCGTCATCTGCCTGGATGAAAGCGCCAAAACTGTGTAGATTCTGTGTATTTTCTTAAAAAATAAAGTTTTCGGTGCACATTTCCGGCGGGGTATGCTATACTGAAGAAACGTTGCTGGCTTGCTTGCAGCTTACGCAGGAGACAGAGGAGCAAACCTGATTCCGTTTTGTAACGGTATAGTAAATGTTTGCAGCCTTTGCAGGAGGGCAGGGGGCAACGGGGACGGAGAAATTCCAGATGATGCGGAGAATTCGCGCGGATGGAAAGGAATAACAGATAGAATAGAAAAGAGCAAAGAGAGGTTTCGCTTTATGAAAAGAAAGAATGTAATGACAATTTTGATGTGCGCAGCATGTATCGGCATGGCGGCGGCGGGGGCGTCCTCTGTGGTACTGGCGCAGGAGACAGAGGTTTCTACCGATACGCTGATGGAGGATGAAATCAAAGCCGCAGAGGATGAACTTAAAGCTGCAGAGGCGGATGTGACGGAAGATACCGATGCGGAGAACGATGCAGAAGCAGGTACGGATGCCGGAGAGGATGCACCGGAGCAGGCGGATGAGGAAGAGTCTGAGCCGGAGACGGAGATGGTGTACGAGAAGGTAGAGCGTCCGGACTACAAGGCACTGGATTATGTAGAGCTGGGTGAATACAAGGGGCTTACGGTCGAGCTGCAGCCGATCGAGGTGACAGAGGATGAGATCGTCAATCAGATTCGCGTCAATGCCGGGAGCGATATCCTGGAGGAGCTGACGGAAGGAACCGTCGGCATTGGCGATATTGCGAATATTGACTATGAGGGAAAGCTGGATGGAGTAGCATTTGACGGCGGTACGGCGAAGGGCTACGATCTGGAAATCGGCTCGGGTACTTTTATTCCTGGTTTTGAGGATGGCCTGGTCGGAGTGAAGACTGGAGAGACGGTAGATGTACCGCTGACGTTCCCGGAGAATTATACAGCGGAGCTGGCTGGGAAAGATGTGATCTTTACTGTCACAGTAAATTCGATTAAGCGTATGCCGGAGCTGACCTCTGAGCTGATCAGCAAGGTTACGGACGGGGAGTATACCGATCTGGAGGTTTATAAGGAAACGATCCGGTCTCAGATTCAGGAGTCCAAGGAGGCGTCACAGGACAGCCAGATTATATCGGAGCTGTTGATGCAGATCGCGAATGCCAGCACAATCAAGGAGTATCCGCAGGAACTGCTGGATTACGGTATGGCGAACATGAGAAATGCATACAAGCAGATGGCAGAGTACTATAATATGGGGTATACGGATCTGCTGGAGGCGTATCTCGGACTGACTGAGGACCAGTTTGAGGAGCAAGCGTTGCTCGCGGTGAAGCAGAATCTGCAGTCGGAGCTGTATCTGAAGGCGATTGCGGAAAAGGAGGGGCTGGAGGTCAGCGATGCGGATTACGAGGAAGGCTGCACCCGGTACCTGAGCGAGTACGGATATTCTTCGAAGGAGGAGCTGGTGGCAGCGTTTGGCGAGCCGACCATCCGGATCAGCATTCTGCAGGACAAGGTGGTAGACCTCATAAGAGAAAATGCGTCCATTATCCAGGTGCAGGAGACGGAGTCTGAGACTGGTATGACTGAGGGAGAGAC
The DNA here is from genome assembly GCA_002491565.1 of Lachnospiraceae bacterium UBA7160. GTDB lineage: Bacteria > Bacillota > Clostridia > Lachnospirales > Lachnospiraceae > Choladousia. The sequence continues at coordinate 20,338 of DKWE01000107.1, forward strand.
CGGTGCGGAGGCGAACGAGTCCGGCACAGAAGCTGGTGCGGAAGCAAATGAGACGGAAGCTGTGACAGAGGCAGGAAACGAGGCTGTGACCGAGGCTGGCGAGAGTGAGACAGCGGAGTAATCCGGTGTTGTTTATGACGCAGCTAACTTTGCTGTGGAGTACAAACGGCATCCATTTTGGCGAAAGCCAACCCATGTGCAAGCATGAATTGAAATAACAGGCTATAAATAATCGGCAGCAGCCCCAGGATACGATGGGGCTGCTGTGTTCGGTTGGTGCGGCTGGCAGCTATGCATGAAAAATGTGTCCAGTGGAGAGACTGGCAGTTATGTATGAAAAATTTGTTTGACTGATGGGCCTGGCGGTCATGTATGAAAATTGTGTTTAGCTGGTGAGCCTGATGAGGAGGAGCTGAATGAAAAAAGTCGGAATGATTCTGGAGGGTGGAGGACAGCGCGGCATTTTTACGAGCGGCGTGCTGGATTATTTTATGGAGAAGAAGCTGACAGTGCCGTATGTAGTCGGTGTGTCTGCTGGCTCCTGTAACGCGATGGACTACGTGTCCGGCCAGATCCTGCGGACAAAGGAATGTATGCTGGATGCACAGCTAGACAATGAGCTGTACGGGTTCAGGACCATGATGAAGACAAAATACTATATGAATATGGATTTGATCTTCGAGGAATTTCCGAATCATCAGTATCCCTTTGATTTCCGCGCTTATGTGAGATCGCCGATGCGCTGCCTGCTGGTGACGACGAATTGCCTGACTGGAAAGGCGGAGTATATCGAGGAGTACCGTGACCGGGAACGGCTGATGATGGCTTGCCGCGCCTCCTCCAGTCTTCCGTTTGGCTCACCGATGGTGAAGCTGGACGGTGTACCGATGCTGGATGGAGGGATTGCTGACTCAATTCCGATCCGGAAAGCGATTGCGGATGGCTTTGATTATAATATTGTCGTGCTGACAAGGCGGCACGGGTATTACAAGCAGGAAGAGCGGGATGCAACGGTGGAGCTGGCACGGCTCTTTTACCGGAGATATCCGATGCTTGTGCGGACGCTGGCGCAGCGCAGTCATGCCTACAACCGGACGCTGGATCTGCTGGAGCAGCTGGAAAAGAAGGGCTTGGTATTTGTGATCCGTCCGACGGTGCGCTGTGTGAGCCGCACAGAGCGGGATCTGGAAAAGCTGGAGGATTTCTACTGGCACGGCTATGAGGAGGCGGAACGCCTGTATCCGCAGCTGCAGCAGTGGATGGAGAAGCGCGAGGAATGTGTGAGCCGGAAGAGACTGCTGCGGTGACAGCACTGCGTAATAGTGGGCTGTATGAGCAGTAAGCGGTCTGCAGATAGAGCGCCTGAAATTCTGGGGCGCGGGAAAATAAGAGGGGGAAAAAGTGTTATGGCAAAGGGACAAACGACAACGCTGCTGACGGAGGGGCCGATCTGGAAGCGGATGGTGACATTCGCGTTTCCATTGTTTCTCGGGAACCTGTTTCAGCAGCTCTACAATACGGCAGATTCGCTGATTGTGGGAAATTTTCTGGGGAGCAACGCGCTTGCGGCGGTCAGCTCGTCCGGCAGTCTGATTTTTCTGCTGGTGGGCTTTTTTAATGGAATCGCAATTGGTGCGGGCGTCGTGATCGCGCGCTATTACGGGGCGCGGCAGACGGAGCAGCTGCAGAAAGCGATTCATACGACGGTGGGCTTCGGCATTCTGTGCGGTGCGGCGCTGACTGTTATGGGACTTCTTCTGGCGCCGCAGATTCTGATCCTGATGAAGACGCCAAAGGAGGTGCTGCCCGAATCGATTTCTTATTTCCGGATTTATTTCCTCGGCTCGCTGGCGTTTGTTCTGTACAATAATTTTGTCGGCATCCTGCATTCTGTCGGGGACAGCCGCCATCCACTGTACTATCTGATTTTTTCATCGCTGGTGAACATTCTGCTCGACCTGCTCTTTGTCGGTGTGCTGCGGCTTGGCGTGGGATCGGCGGCAGCGGCAACAGCGATTTCTCAGTTTATCAGTGCAGGTCTGTGCCTGAACCGACTTGCGCGGAAGAGTCCGGACGAGTACCGGGTGTCACTTAGGAAGATTCGTCTTGATTCGTTTATGCTGCGCCAGATTATCCGGAATGGGCTTCCGGCAGGCGTCCAGAACTCTGTGATCTCGGTTGCGAATGTCTTCGTTCAGTCCAATATCAACAGCTTTGGAAAAATCGCGGTGGCGGGCTGCGGCACCTATTCGAAGATTGAGGGCTTTGCGTTTTTGCCGATTACATGCTTCTCGATGTCGCTGACGACTTTCATCAGCCAGAACCTCGGCGCGAAAAAATACGACCGTGTGAAGAAGGGAGCCAGATTCGGCATCCTGTGCGGTATGGTGCTGGCTGAATTGGTCGGTGTCGTGATCTGGCTGGCGATCCCGCATCTGGTGGCGCTGTTCAACAATGATCCGGAAGTCATCGCCTACGGGACACAGGAGGCGCGGACAATGACAACATTCTATTTCCTGCTGGCATTTTCACACTGTGTTGCAGGCATCATGCGGGGCGCGGGGCGTTCCTCGGTGCCGATGGCGGTGATGCTGGTGTGCTGGTGTCTGATCCGGGTGTCCTATATCACGGTGGCAGTGCGCCTGATTCCGGATATCCAGATGGTATTCTGGGCGTATCCGCTGACCTGGAGCCTGAGCTCGGTGGTGTTCCTGACCTATTTCCTGAAGGTGGACTGGATACACACAGAGCCAGGGAAGAAGAGGGGCAGGGGAAGAACAGCGTAAAAAACTGCACTCCGGATCAATACTTCCTGGAAATGAAGACGGCTACCGACCGCGGACGCATGATGAATTCACGGTCGATCCGGGCTTCCTGGCCTTCGGGATAGCAGTACCGGCCGATTCCGTCGCCGTACGTATTGACACTCAAGTACCAGAATCCGGAGCGGCGCAGGTCCGGAAGAGAGATCGTGACATTTTCCCAGTAGGCATTGACAGCGAGGTAGATGATATCGTCGCCTCCACGCGATGCGTCATATCCGGCAAAGCTGACGCCGAAGGTCAGTGCGTCGGACGGAAGGGAGCCCTCCTGCGCGTTCGCTCCGTACATCCGGATGGAAGGGAGGCCGCAGACCGCATTCGGCAGCTTCTTCTGAATAATCGGATGGCGCAGGCGGAAATGGATCATAAATTTGAAAAACTCGAAGAGGCTCCGGTTCTTCTCCAGCAGGCTCCAGTCGAGCCAGGAGATTTCATTGTCCTGGCAGTATCCGTTGTTGTTGCCGAACTGTGTGTTGCCGAATTCATCACCGGCGAGGAACATCGGCGTACCGCGGCTGCACATCAGTACGGCGCAGGCATTGCGGATCATCCGGTACCGCAGCGCGAGTACATCCGGGTTGTCTGTCCCGCCCTCCGCGCCGCAGTTCCAGCTGCGGTTGTCATTGGAACCATCGGTGTTGTTCCAGCCGTTGCGCTCGTTGTGCTTCTGGTTGTAGGAATAGAGATCGTACAGAGTGAAACCGTCGTGGCAGGTCAGAAAATTCACACAGGAATTGTATCCGAGGTAGCTGCCTTTGTAGTCAGAGTTGTAGCCGCCGTACAAGTCGCCGGAACCGGCGATGCTCCAGGCAGCGCCCCACACCTGAGAACCGTCTCCCTTGAGGAAGGAGCGCAGGGAATCGCGGTAGCGGCCGTTCCATTCTGCCCAGCGGCGATGTGCCGGGAAGCTTCCGACCTGGTACATCCCGCCTGCATCCCATGCCTCGGCAATCAGTTTGATGTTGCTCAGAATCGGATCGCAGGCAAGCGATTTCAGAAGGGGCGGATTGTTCATCGGTGAGCCGTCCTCATTTCGCCCGAGGATCGAGGCAAGGTCGAAGCGAAAACCGTCAATGCGATAACTGATCGTCCAGTAACGCAGGCATTCCAGAATCATCTGTTGGACAATCGGGTGGTTGCAGTTCAGTGTGTTGCCGCAGCCGCTGAAATTGTAATAATTTCCGTCCGGTGTCAGCATGTAGTAGATATTGTTGTCGAGCCCCTTGAAGCTAAAGATGGGGCCTTTTTCATTTCCCTCCGCCGTGTGGTTAAACACAACGTCCAGGATAATCTCGATGCCATTTTCGTGGAGCTCTTTGATCAGCTCCTTCAGCTCGGTTCCCTCGCGATTGTATTCGGCGGAGGAGGCGTAGCTGGTGTTTGGTGCGAAGAAACTGACTGTATTGTATCCCCAGTATTCGAGGAGTTTCTGGCCGTCGATTTCGCGGACATTCATACATTCATCAAATTCAAAAATCGGCATCAGTTCGACCGCATTGATGCCAAGTTCTTTCAGGTAGGGAATTTTCTCCTTCAGCCCCGCAAAAGTACCGGGATGCGCGACGCCGGAAGAGCCATGGCGTGTGAAGCCCCGCACATGGAGCTCGTAGATAATGAGGTCGCTCAGCTCGCGCGTGGACTGCGGCGCGTTGCCCCAGTCGAAGACATCTTTGACGACGCGCGCATGGTAGTGGCCTGGTTTTTTAATGCCCCAGGAATTCTGCCCGGTGACTGCGCGTGCGTAGGGATCAAGCAGAATTGCATTTTTGTCAAACAGCAGGCCCTTTTCCGGAGCATGAGGGCCGTCTATGCGGTAGGCGTACTCAAATTCCCGGATATTCAGGCCAAAGACGATCATAGAGTAAACATCCCCGATTTTGTAGGACTCCGGGAACGGAAGAACGGCATAGGGTTCCTGTTCTTCTTTATGGAATAAAAGCAGCTCACAGGATGTGCCGCCGTGCGTGTGGATTGTGAAATTTACTCCATTCGGCAAGGTGAGCGCTCCATTGATATCGAACATGCCGGGACGTACCAGATAGCCTGCAATCTCGTCCATCGGGCGGAACGTAATGGGAGAATCAATTGTATATTCATGATTTAAAAGCTTCAATGTACAAACCTCCGGATCGAGTAATTTAAAAGCCCAGCCTCTATGCGCAGTCAGATAGAGTGGTGGCAGCCCATTCTGACTGGATTTTAGAGGTTCGCGGGCTTTTATCGATCATAGTAACCAGTATACACCATTGGCGGAAATCTGGCAACCTTCATACAGCCACAGACAAAAGCGGAAAAAATTTCATTTTCTTATTGACAGGATGCTTATCTGGTGGTATGGTTAATTACATAAGTAATGAACCACTAAACCAAAGGACGGTTCGAGAGGATTGGAGGAATCAGGATGGGGAGAAAAAGAAAGCCGCAGGTCGGAACGGTTTTTTCCTTTACGTTTCAGAGGCATACGGGGCGAAAGGGTTATCGGGTCGGTACGTTTGCGGGAATGCTGGTTTGTTTTTTGCTGCCGCTGGTGATTATGACGCTGGTGGAAACGCTTTCCGGCGGTTCAGATGAAGAGGAGCTGCTGGTCTGCAGAGCAGGGACGGTGTATGTGGCAGACTCCGATGGGGACGCCGGGACATCGGCAAGCATACTGGAGCGGGCGGTCGGAAGCGCGGCGGCGGAAGGCAATGCAGAAGGCGAAGCAGCCGGGAATGTGACTGCGGGAGACGATGCAGAAGGCGAAGCAGCCGGGAATGCGGCTGCGGGCGTGAGATTTGCTGCATCAGAGGGCGGTGTGAAGTTTGTACCTGCGGAGAGCTTTGAGCAGGCTTATGAGCAGGCCGAGGCGGATGGCGACGCGCTGGTGCTGGCAATCGATGAGGCAGAGGGCGGATACCATGCGACGGTGATCCTGCCGGATGAGTCGGGGCTGTCCGATGAGGATGCGGAGGCGCTGGAAACCTATGTGCAGGTACAGTTTGGCGATGTGCTGATGGCGAAGGCAGGACTGTCGCTGCCGCAGCTGATTTCCCTCGGTATGGCGACCCAGGTCACTTACGGAGAGGAGACTCTGGAGGACGATGGTGATTTTGAAGAAGGTATGCGGGAAATTCTTGGCTACCTGCTGCCGTATCTGAACATTATGGTGCTGTATTTCCTGATCCTGTTTTACGGCCAGAGCGTATCCACCTGCGTGCTGATGGAGAAAACCTCGAAGCTGATGGATACCTTCCTGATCGCGGTGAAGCCGAGAGATCTGCTGATCGGAAAGCTGCTTGGAACAGTGCTTGCAGCGTTTCTGCAGGTGGTTTGCTGGATCATTGGACTGGTCGGTGGCTTCGCGGCAGGGACATTTGCGGTGAAGCAGATCAATCCGGGGACGGATATGGCGCTGATTAAGATTTTTGATAGCCTGGAGGTGTTCGGCGGACTCTTTTCCCTGTCCGGTTTCGTGCTCGGATGCGCAATCCTGCTGGCGGGATTCCTGCTGTACTGCGCGCTCGGGTCGATAGGCGGAGCGCTGGCGGGTAAGCCGGAGGACCTCTCAACGACGAACGGTATTTATGTGATGGTGCTCCTGATCAGCTTTTTTGTAACGCTGTCCGGGACGAAGCCGTGGATGGACTGGGTGCCGTTTACCGCAGTGCTGGTGACTCCGGGGCGGATGCTTGCGGGGGAGACCTCATTTGCACAGGGTCTGCTTTCGCTGATGCTTACAGTGCTTGGCGCACTGGTGATGGTACTGATTGCGAGCAAGATTTACCGGGTGATGGCATTATATAAAGGAAAGATTCCGACTATGCGGCAGGTGCTTGCTATGATGGGAATTAAGGGAAAGAAGAAGCAGACCGGGAAAGAAAGTGGAAGGTAGCAGACGGAAGATTATTATTTATGCAAAGCGTGTGATTTTCTGTGGACGGGATGGACGTGAACAGGAATGACAGAGGTTTGTAATGAACCCATAGAAGCGGATGTGTTTTTTGAGAGGACAGGAGGGTTATCGTGAGTCTGATAGTTTCAAATTTAACGAAGAAATATGGAGAGAAGACGGTCGTGGATCATCTGAGCTTCGCAATGGAGAAGCCGGGTGTCTACGCGTTGCTCGGCACAAATGGAGCGGGCAAGACAACGTCGATCCGGATGATGCTTGGCATGCTGGCAAAGGATGAGGGCGAAGCGCTCTGGGACGGAAAGGCGCTGAATCCGGCGACCTGCAATGTAGGTTATCTGGCAGAGGAGCGCGGGTTGTATCCGAAGTATACGCTGATGGATCAGCTGATTTATTTCGCGGCGCTGCGCGGCATTCCGGCAGCGGAGGCGAGGAAGCGGATCCTCTACTGGGCGGAGCGTCTGGAGGTGGAGGAGTATCTGTACCCAGATGCTGCGAAGCCGGCAGAGGATGAGGACGATGGTGAGAACGGAAAGAAGACGAAGCAGCGCGGCCGGGGTAAGAAAGCAAAGCCAAAGCTCGCAGATCAGCTCTCAAAGGGTAATCAACAGAAGATTCAGCTGATGATCGCACTTCTGCCGGATCCGGAGCTTCTGATTCTGGATGAACCGCTCTCCGGCCTGGACCCGGTCAATACCGATCTCTTCAAGAGTGTGATCCAGGAAGAGATCGACAAAGGCAAGTATCTGATCATGTCGAGCCACCAGATGGCGACAGTGGAGGAATTCTGCACAGACCTGACAATCCTGCACCGCTCGCATGCTGTGCTGCAGGGGAATCTGAATGAGATCAAGAAGAGCTACGGCAGGGTAAATCTGTATCTGAAGACGGAACAGGAGATTGATGGCTATATCAAGGCGCTTGGTATCCAGGTGAAGTCGAAGAAGGAGCAGGAGTACCGGCTCCGCGTGACTGGCGAGGCACAGGCAAATGAGCTGCTCGGGACATTGATTGCGAACCATGTGACAATCGTGGTATTTGAACTGCGCGAACCGTCGCTGCATGAGATCTTTGTATCGCATGTAGAGGAGTAGAATACGACTGGACTCATAGCTTGTAAAGAGGATTTTAATAGGAGGCGATCAAATATGAAAGAGAAACTGATGGGCACCGGTCAGGTGTACCGGTTCTCTATAAGGCAGCTGTTGAAGGGAAAAGCGAATCTGGTATTTTTGGCGCTGCTGGTGCTGCTCTCCCTGCTGTCGGTTCCGGCGATGGCGCTTTTGGGCGGCGCCGGGATACTGACAGAGGAGGGAACCGCAATCAGCGCTCTGTACATCTACAATACGACGGACTGCCCGCTTGATTTTTCAGAGGATGAGCGGTACAGTGCAATACCGGCGACGGTGTATGAGGAGGCGATGCCAGACGATATTGCATCCCGTCTGGGTGAAAATGAGGCTGCGATTGGAGTGACGAAGCCGCTGCTGTCCGGTTATCAGATCGAGATTGTGGCATCCAGCATAGAAGGACTGGAAATGGCGGAACAGGAGCAGCTCGCAAACGCGGCGAGGACTGCCGTAGACCGGACGCGGCTGGAGGCGATGGGCGTCAATGAGAAGGTGCTTGCTCAGCTGCAGACGGGCTATGAAGTAAATGTCGAGAGCCGGGAGTCCTATTTACACCCGGAGAAGAATGATTTTGAGGCGCGGTTTTCTGTGCAGTATCTGTATGCAATTCTTGTGATGATGATGAGCTGCTTCACCATTTCGTATATCGTGCGGATTGTGATCGAGGAGCGCGCGTCGCGGCTGGTAGAGACGCTCCTGGTCAGTGTGCGCCCACTGGCGCTGCTGGCAGGGAAAATCCTTGCAGTGATGACTTATATTGTGCTGCTGTTTGGGATTATGACAGTGGGGATCGCCGTGTCGTGGAACGTCAGCGGCCAGTTTTTCGATCTCTCTGCGATATCCGGACTAATTGGGCAGATGGGGCTCGGGACGGCACTGTCAAATCTGGATGCAGGAGCGGTACTGGCACTCCTTGTCTCTATTGTGCTGGCATATCTGACTTTTTCCGTGCTTTCCGGGCTGTTCGGCGTCAGCTGTTCCTCAATGGACGATGTGGAGTGGGCGAATACGCAGGTCATTCTGATCGTGATGGCAGGGTACATGTTGTCTATGTTTGGCGCAGGCTTTGGCGATATCGTGAATCGTGTCTTTGCACTGATCCCGTTTGTATCGGTCTTTGCGGCGCCGGCGCAGTATCTGACCGGGGACATTGGCTTTGGCCTGCTGGCAGTCTCATGGCTGCTGCAGGGAGCCGTGGTTGTACTGCTGTTCTGGTTCACCGCCCGTGTCTACAACAGCATGATCCTCTACCGGGGCAGCCGCGTGAAGCTGTCCGGATTGCTTGCGGCGGCAAAGAGACATGGGTAGGGCGTATGAAAATTTGGAAAAAAGGAAATGGAGGGAAGACAGATGAATGAGATTCTGACACAGGAAAAGTCTATCTACATCCAGATCCGGGAAATGATAGAAAATGATATCCTTCGGGATATCCTTCTGGAGGAGGAGCGTGTGCCGAGCACAAATGAGCTTGCGAAGGTGTACGCGATTAATCCAGCGACGGCGGCAAAGGGCATCAACCTTCTGGTGGATGAGGGCATTTTGTATAAGAAACGGGGGATTGGCATGTTTGTGGCATCCGGTGCAAAGGCACAGATTACCGCGAGACGCAGAGAACTTTTCTACAATGACTATCTGAAAAGTCTGCTGGAGGAGGCGGCGCGTCTTGGGATAACGAAGAAAGAACTGATTGAGATGATCGCATCCTCCTGTGAAGAAGGTGTGGCAGCTGTCTGAGTGAGGATCTGGCGGGGTGGAGAAGAGCCAGGCTATGGCGGCAGGAGAGCTTGCAGGAAGCATGTGAAAGATTGTGTCTGATCTGACAGAACGGAAAAGTCAATTCATGGCTGCAGAAGGGCTTTCAGGAGGTATAAGGACAGCTGAGTCTGGTCTGGCAGAGCAGGAGAGGAAGAAGAGGATGAGCAGTTTAATCGGAAAAGGAATAACAAAAACGTATGGCGGAAAGGATGTGCTCCGGGATGTGGATCTGGAGCTGGAGCCGAATAAGATTTACGGACTGATCGGACGGAACGGAGCGGGCAAGACGACGCTGCTCTCGATTCTGACGGCACAGAATCCGACGACGCGCGGCGAAGTGACCTATGACGGTATGCCGGTCTGGGAGAATCCCGAGGCACTCTCGCATATTTGTTTTTCTCGTGAGCTGGGGCAGATGGCTGGTAGCAGCGGCGCCAATGGTGCAGGGCTGAAGGTAAAGGATTATCTGGAGATCGCAGAGACATTTCTTCCGCACTGGGATAAGGAATTTGCGGCGAGGCTGATCAAGGAGTTTCATCTCGATGTAAAGAAGCGGATCAACAAGCTGTCAAAGGGCATGCTCTCGATGGTGACGGTGCTCGTGGGACTGGCGAGCAAGGCGGATTTTACGTTTCTGGATGAGCCGACCTCCGGTCTGGATGTGGTTGCGCGGGAAAAATTTTACCGGATTCTGGTGGAGGAGTACGCAGAGACCGGACGTACTTTCGTGATTTCCACGCATATCATTGAGGAGGCGGCGGATGTCTTTGAAGAAGTCATTCTGGTGGATCAGGGGAGGCTTCTTCTGAAGGAAAATACACAGGATCTGCTGGAGCGCAGCTTTCATATCAGCGGCCGTGCGGAAGAAGTAGACGCGGCGTGTGCGGGACTTGCGGTGCATCATGAGGAGCGGGCCGGGCGCGGCAAGGGTGTGACCGTGCTGCTGGAGCCGGGACAGAGCATTGACCAGAGCCGGGATATCACAGTGCAAAGTATGAACTTGCAAAAAGTATTTGTTGCACTCTGCGGGGAAGAGGAGCAGGAGGCGTGAAGAGCGCCAAGCATGAGATGGCAAAAGGTGTTTGTTGCACTCTGCAGAGAAGAGGAGCAGGAAGTGTGAAGAGCGCCAAGCATGAGATTGCAAAAGTATTTGTTGCACTCTGCAGGGAAGAGGAGCAGGATGCGTGAGGAGGAGAAAAGCATGGAGGAAGGGAAAAGACGCAGTGCGCGGGCTATGACTTACAAGACCAGGAGACTTTGGTTCTGGGGAAAGTTGATCCTGGAGGCATTCGGGATCTCTGCAGCAATTGCAGGGGTCTGTCTGCTCGTTTCGGCCATGGGAGGTCTGGCGCTGGACGAGACAAGGGGCGTATTGTGGGAGGGGCTGCTCAGATTTCCAGTCTACCTGTGGCTCTGCGGTGCATTTTGTATCTCAGTTCTGACGCTGTCCTTGTTCCAGTCCTATGCGAATGCGATGATAGCAGTCACAGCGACCAGGCGCAGCGTAACAGCTGCAATTTTGCTTCAGGCTGCGGTAGAGGTACTGCTCATTACGGCGGCGATGGCGGTAATCTGGAGCTTTGTGCCGTCGCCGGAAGAGCGGTCGCACCTGCTGTCGTATGTGATGCCGGCGTGCGGTGTGCTGTTCGTGGTGGCTGCTGTGTTTGTAATAATGGGTGCATTGAGCTGCCGGTTTGGCAAGATCGGGCTGATCATTGCGATGGTGCTCTACGCACTGCTTGGCGCGGCAGCTGGATTTATGGCAGCTATGACGTCGGGAGGAGATGAGCCGATGTTTGTAGGAAGTTTGCTGGCAGGTGAATTCGTGAATATGGCAATTCAGTACGGCTGGGTTGTGCTGGTGGGAAGCCTGTTATTCTATGGAGTCTCTTCGGCAGCAGCCATGATGATGATGCGGAGGATGGAAGTGCGGCTGTGAGGATGCCGCTTGTGTGATTGTGGAAGATAGAGACCGAAATGCTGGCCATGGCAGATATGCCATTTGTGGCTCGGCGGAAGATAGGGGGTTGCTTGCAGGACTGCGGAAGATGTGCCGCTGTTCGGAGATAGAGTGGAGCCTGCGGATAGCAATATCGGACAGGATATCGTTTGCTTTGAAGCTGTGGAAGAGAGGACAGCAGCCTGATGTAAGCTGCATGGGGCTATTTACAGGTATACAGATCAAATGTGCGCGCGGGAAAGGAGAGAGGAAAAGCGATGTTGGAAATCATTAAGAAGCAGTTCCGTATAAGAATGGACGAGTGGCTGTTTGGGATAGTCCTAATGCTCGGCGGGGCAGTTTTTGGACTTATCCTCTGGGCGGCGATCATAAGAGGGACCGGGGAGGAACTGTATTTCACGCTTGGAACAATTCTTGCGGCGATCATTGCAGTGGGCTATATTGCAATTATTATGCTGATAGATTTTAGCAACAGCTTTCATATCGAGATTTCGCTGGGCTGTACGCGGAAGCGCTTTCTGACATCCTGGCTGCTCATGTGCGTGATTTGGGGCTGTCTTTACGTGTTAGTCCTGCTTGGCTTGAATGTGGCAGAAAACGCACTGCTTACCTGGATGTATCAGGGCGCTGCGCTGAAGATCAACTTTATCCCATATCTGTTAAAGTATGGGTTTGCGGTCGCTCTCGGCCTGCCGATGGTTACTGGCCTGTGCGCATCCCTCTGCATCCGGTTTGGCCGGAAGGCCAGCTGGACGTTATGGGTGTTCTGGATGCTTGGGTGTGTGGGCATCCCGCGCTTTTCAGACGCGGCGGAAGAACATCCGGGATCTGTTTTCGGACAGATCGGACTTGCGTTCCGGCATCTTGTGGAATTGATTCCTGTGAATGTGTGGCTGCCAGCAGCGGCTATTTTCTGTCTGCTTTGTCTGTGGGGAACCTGGATGATCCTGCGCAGGCAGCAAGTGGGGTGATGAAAGCACTGCAGAGGATTATTCTTTTCTATTTTTAAGTTGACGATTAACTAATTTTAAGATACAATAATCCCGTAAAACTCTTATGATTCTGAGGAGGAAGACGGGAAATATGGGCATTTGTTTTGAAGAAAAAAGAAAAATTTTTAAGCTGGACACTGATAAAACAACATACCTGATCGGGCTGTCGCCGGAAGGGTATGTGGGGCATATATATTATGGCAGCAGACTGGTACACCCGGCGGGGAACAGCCTTCTTCGGATGGAAGAGGACCCGCGCACACCGTCGGTAAATGACCGGGAGAAGGGCACCTTTCTGGACAAGTTTCCGATGGAGTACCCGACGGGAGGGATCGGGGATTACCGGGAAAGCTGCCTGAATGTGCGCGATGTGCACGGCTGCCCCGGCTGCGAGCTGCGGTATGTATCGCACCGGATCTATAAAGGAAAAGAAAAGCTGGAGGGGCTGCCGGCTTCTTTTGGCGTGGAGGAGGAAGTGGAAACGCTGGTTATCACCTGTGCGGATGAGGTGCTGGGTCTTACGGCGGAGCTTTCCTACTCTGCCTTTGCAAAGGAAAATATCATCACCCGCAGCGTCCGCATCACGAACAACGGGCAGCAGCCGTTCGAGCTGGAGAAGGTCTACAGCGCGTGCCTGGATATGGACAACCAGGATTTTGAGATGATTTCTCTTCACGGGGCATGGGCGCGGGAGCGTCACATCCAGCAGGGGCAGCTGAAGTATGGAAAGCAGCTAGTTTCCTCTCTGCGGGGCGATTCCAGCCATCAGGAGCATCCGTTTTTCGCACTTGTGACACCGGGGACGACGCAGCGGCAGGGCGAGGTCTACGCGATGAATTTTGTCTACTCCGGGAACTTTATCGCGCAGGCGGAGCGGACACAGTATGATACCGTCCGCATGGTGCTCGGTATCCACCCGGAGAACTTTGGCTGGCATCTGGAGCCGGGAGAATCCTTCCAGTCGCCGGAAGCAGTGCTGACATACTCGGATGAAGGTCTGGGGCGGATGACGCGTTCTTATCACGATTTTTACCGCAATCACCTGATCCGCAGCAAATACACGCACCAGAAACGCCCGATCCTGATCAATAACTGGGAGGCCACCTATTTTAATTTCGACACGGAAAAGCTGGTGGAGATCGCGCGGCAGGCGAAGGAATGCGGGATCGAGATGCTTGTAATGGACGACGGCTGGTTCGGAAAGCGCAGCTTTGACGACAGCTCGTTAGGAGACTGGACGGTGAATGAGGAAAAGCTTCCGGGAGGTCTTTCCTATCTGGCGGATCAGATCAACGCGCTGGGGATGAAGCTTGGCATCTGGTTTGAGCCGGAGTGCATTTCTCCGGATTCGGATCTGTACCGGGCGCATCCGGACTGGGCGCTTCAGATCCCGGGGCGGGATGCGACGAAGAGCCGGTGTCAGTATGTGCTGGATTTTTCCAGAAAGGAAGTGCGCGATTACGCGTATGAGTGCGTGGCGAAGGTATTGCGCGGAGCGAATATTGAATATGTGAAGTGGGATATGAACCGCCAGCTCTCGGATATGGGCAGTGCATGCCTTGCCGCAGACCGGATGAAAGAGCTGTTCCACCGCAACGTGCTGGGCGTTTATGAGGTACAGGAGCGTCTGGTGACGGAGTTCCCGGATCTGCTGCTGGAGAACTGCTCGGGCGGCGGCGCACGGTTCGATCCGGGAATGCTGTACTACAGCCCGCAGATCTGGTGCTCCGATAACACAGACGCAATTGAGAGACTGATGATCCAGGAGGGGACGGCGCTGATGTACCCGCTATCCGCGATGGGAGCGCATGTGAGCACCTGCCCGAATCATGCGGTTGGGCGGACGACGCCGTTTGCGACACGCGGACATGTCGCGCTGGCGGGAACCTTTGGCTATGAGCTGGATATCACGAAGCTGGATCCGCAGGAGAAGGCACAGATTCCGGAGCAGGTGGCGCTGTACCACAAATACAACGATCTTGTGCGTGAGGGGGATTATTACCGCCTTGCATCCTGGAGAGAAAATCACCGGTATGACTGCTGGGCAGTTGCCGCGAAGGATCAGTCGGAGATCCTGGTGACGTATGTGCAGGTGCTGGCGGAAACAAAAATGCAGAGCCGCCGGATTCGTCTGGAAGGGCTGGCAGCGGACGGACTCTATGAGCTGGAAGGGACTGGATGCCGCTGTTACGGAGAGGAACTGATGAAGGCGGGCTTCCTTGCGCCGGTATTCCATGGAGATTTTGCGAGTGGACTGTATCACTTTGTGAGGGTGGAATAGAGAAGTGCCGGGACAGGAAAGAATGAAAAAAGTCAGACTGATCGATATTGCGAATGAGCTGGGGGTGAGCGCGGTTACTGTGCATAACGCGCTCACCGGGAACAAGGGAGTGAGCGCCGCGCTGCGCGAAAAGATTTGCAGTACTGCAAAGCAAATGGGCTATGACAGTGCGCAGGCTCAGCAAAGGAAAGAGCCGGAGCAGGTGCGGAAGATCGGGACGCTGATATCAGAGCGGTATCTGGCGGAATATACGACATATTACTGGAAGATTTATCAGGAGCTGGCGCTGGCAGCAGCCGAATACAAATGCATGACATCTGTGGAGATTCTGAAGTATGAGCAGGAGGATACCTATGAGTTTCCGCAGATGGCTGTGGAGGGTATGGTGGACGGCATTATCGTGCTTGGCGAAATCAGCCGCCCTTATATGCGGGAACTGAAGAGCCATCTTCATGTGCCGCTTGTTTTTTTGGATGTTTACGACCGGGATCTGGTGGAGGATGCCGTGATCGCGGACAACTTCTATGGGATGTACCAGATGACACAGTATCTGTTTGACCGTGGGCTGAGGAACTTGTCCTATGTCGGTTCCCTCCATGCGTCTTCGAGTATTATGGATCGCTATTGCGGCTTTACCAGGGCACATCTGGAGCGCGGGCTTGCAGTGCGGAAGGAGTGGGTGCTGGAGGACCGTGACGGACGTGGATTCATTCATGTGGAACTTCCAGCTGAACTCCCGGAGGCATTCGTCTGCAACTGCGACCTGACAGCGGGAGCAGTGATCCGGCAGCTGGAAGAACGTGGACTTCGGGTGCCGGAGGATGTGTCGGTTACAGGCTTTGACAATTATGCATATCCGGTCTGCACAGACCAGCGGATCACGACTTATGAGGTCAATACACGCAGGATGGCGCAGCTGGCGCTGGAGAAAATTCTGCGGCGTCTGGAAGACCCGAACAGGAAACGGAGCCTGGAGATTGTCTCCGGAGTAATTATAGAAAAAAACAGTGTCAGGCAGTGATGGAAAAAGCGATGTTTGAATGAGGCGATGCGGTGGCAGCGCCTGGTAAAGTGGGCGCAGGTCGATGTACGATCATGCAAGAAGGTTTGGCTGAATAGGAATGTGTTAGTACACCAGATGAAATGTGCGCGACAGGGGGACAGGTATGGCAAAGGTAACGATACAGAGTATGGCAAGAGACCTGGGGCTGTCGAGAAATACGGTGTCGATGGCGCTGAAGGGAAATTCGCTCGTGACGAAGCAGACGCGGGATACCGTTCTGCGTTATGCGGTGAAGGTTGGCTATCTGGCTCGTCTTCCGGAAGCGTTGGAATCGGAAAAAGCGAGGCTGGAGACAGAAAAAGAGCATCGTATTATCATTATAAGGAAGACGGATGAGGCGTTTTACTGGGACCGCGTGCTGAA
This sequence comes from Lachnospiraceae bacterium UBA7160, assembly GCA_002491565.1. Lineage (GTDB taxonomy): Bacteria > Bacillota > Clostridia > Lachnospirales > Lachnospiraceae > Choladousia. Next base: position 36,593 of record DKWE01000107.1, read on the forward strand.
CGGGATTACGGAGGAAGCGAGCCGCTATAACTGCCGGACGCAGGTGGCGGTCGTGACGGAGGAGGAGGAGAAGGCTGGAATTTACCCGCCGGGCCTGGATGAAAAGATTGAAGCTGTGATTTTTTTAAAGCTGCCGGGGCGGGAGTATGTCAGCAGGATTAAGAAGAGCGGATATCGTATTTTTATGCTGGATGATTTCTGTGAGAATGGGCCGGAGCCGCTGGGGGATGTGGTGCGGGTCAATGGCAGGAGCGGCGTGTATGCGCTGACCATGCACTTGATTTCACGCGGCATGCGGCGGATTGGCTTTTTGAACGAAAACAGCCACATTTATGAGACGATGTATGACCGCTATGCCGGGTATCTGGACGCAATGGCGGAGGCCGGGCTGCCGCCGGAGACGGAGCTGATGGTGCCGGACGGGCAGAGCGACTATTTCTATACAAACGAGACATTCGACGCATTGGTGGCTGGATGCCGCAATCTGCCTGAGGCGGTAGTCTGTGGAAACGACGCAATTGCGCTGATGCTGACGCATGCGCTGCGCAGGCGGGGACTCCGCGTGCCGGAGGATATAGCGGTGACGGGATTCGATAATGATGAGACGGGGAAAATTGACCCGTTCTTTACGACGGTACAGACGGATGTGAAGTGGCTGGGAAGGCGTGTGGTACAGAGCTTTCTCTGGAGGCTGAAGTATCCGGATGCGCCGTATGAGAAGGTGCTGGTGCATGGGGTGCCGGTGTATCGGGCATCGTCGATGCGGTGAGGTGTCGCAACCCGGCTGAGAAAGTATGCCGGGATGTTTGCAAGCTCTTATCGCTCGTCTGCAAGTTCCAACGGGTTCCATACGAAAGAGGGTGTTGCAAAATACGCCGAGGCTGCAGACTCTGGTAGTGAACCGAGTAGTTATATACCAGAGAATGTAGATTTCGGCAGTTTTGCAACACCCTCTTACAATGTCATGCTGCCAGGGTGCTGTGTGCCGACGGCACACGTTTAGCACCGACCGAAACGAAGTGCAGATGTGGAAGCACAAAGTGCGAAACGATCCGCCTGGTCTACTTTCCCTGCGCCTTCAGCTCCTTCAGGCGCGCGACCATGAGGTTGATATTGGCGCTCTCGTAGATATTCATGACGTTGACGTCAAAGTCATCCGGGTCAACGGTTCCCTCGTACCAGGACAAGGAATTGAAATAGTCCTGCACGTCTTTGAGGACGAACTTGCGGTGGTGGCGGGCGTAGATCTCATTGATTGCCATCTGGATCTCATCTGAGCTGAGCCCGTCCAGGTCACTTGTGACCAGGTATTCTGAAGAACTCTGCGGAAGGATGTACTCGGACATCTCCTCGTCAGAGATGCCAAGGATGTCTTCGCTGCTGGAGATGCCAAGGTCGGAGTCTTCTACCAGATACTCTTCTTTGATCTGCGTGTGCTCTGTGATCCACTCAACATCCGCGCTCAGGGAGTTGAAATCATCCGCAACCTCCACATTCTCCGCGTAAGCCTGATAGTCGGTCGGATATTCAAGAAAATAGTATCCGTCCTCCGTTTGCCCAAGCAGATGATAAGCGGGCAGATAGGTGAAGTCATAGTCCTCACTGAAGCTGATGGTGAACAGATGTCCGCCGTTCGGGTAGCCAAGCTCCTCCGTCCAGAGCTCGCGGGACTGTGTGTGATAGAAGCTCGCGTGATCCGTGGAGGTGATGACCTGGCATTTTTTTGCCCAGGAGGCCGGGAGCACGGTCTGTACTTCTGTGAAATCGATCACGATGTCGTTATTCTCATCCCGGTATGTAGAACACTCCCACAGGTCGTCCGAAATTTCTGCGTTTGCTGTCATTGAAAAGCTGCCGATCATACATGCGGCGCAGGCAGCCAGCGCCAGGTGACGTTTCCAGGTCTGTTTTCTCATCTGATAAATCCTCCGATCTCAGTATTATTGTAAAAGTATGCCGAAGTATGAATTATGAGGATGGGGAAGCAATAGCTTCCACACAAGCGGCATTCACATAATGGCGCGCTGTCTGCCAGACAGATGCGCTTAGATTGAGAAAATTATAGCACAGCTTTTTCCTAAAAAAATGAATGTATTCTTAAAAGACAAGGAAGAATTTTGCGTTGAAGTTTTTAATTTGTATCGTTACTATAAATATGTACAGCTTCTTTCTTCCAGCAATTTGAAATTACAGCATCTGGAAGCGAGGGAGGAGTCAGGAATACGAAGGCATTTTGTATATAATTTCTCTGCTTTACGCTGTATGATAGACTGCATGCCTGAAAGAACGGTATTCGACATATCCCACGCGGGAATCAAACTGGAGCAAGTATCTAATATAACCTTTATTTACAACGTACCAATCCATAAAACCCCCGTAAAGTAAAAAAGGTGGGTGACTTGCCACCCACTGCTGTTAATTGATTGTTTTAGTTGGACAATCTAACCACTTTTAAACGATCGTTTTAGTTGGACGATCTAACCGCTTTTAAACGATTGTTTTAACTGGACAATCTAACCGCTACACAGATATTTCTATCTGTATCTTTTGTATATGCGATTTCATTGAAAAAATCAATATCGTTCAAAATTTTTTCTATTTCTTGATAGGTGAAGCTGCTGTTCGCGGAGCACGAGAGGAAATTACTACTTCACAATCGTGCTCCAGCGTATTCTTTTGTTTCAGCTTTAGGCAGAATTATGCAAGCTTCAGGATCATCCCAAGTACACGCTTCGCACAGAGCTGAAGTTCCGCCTTTGTGAGTGTGTATGGGTGGCTGCCGTCTGCAAGGGCATTCAGGATGTCCTGCTTGTCGGACGGGATGCCCGGCATGGTGATGTCGTTTCCGGACTTGACATTGCCGGCTGCAGATGCACACGGCCATTTCTCGCCGCGCGGTCCCATGCCGCCGGTGACGAGCCAGTCGGTCATGACGGCGCCCTCAAAGCCCCACTCATCGCGCAGGGTGCGGGTCTGGATATCCTTGCTGTTGCAGGCGTGCTCGCCGTTGATGAGGTTGTAGGAGCTCATCACAAAATGTGGCTGTGACCGTTTGACGCAGATCTCAAAGCCCTTCAGATAAATCTCACGCAGCGCACGTTCCCCCACGACGCTGTTCGAGAAATAGCGGTTTGTCTCCTGGTTGTTCAGCGCGTAGTGCTTGATCGTGGTCGCGCAGCCCTCGTGCTTCTGCACGCCGTCGGTCACATCTGCCGCAATGTTGCCGCTCAGTAACGGATCCTCGGAGTAATACTCAAAGTTCCGACCGCAAAGCGGGGAGCGGTAGATATTCATCGCGGGAGCCAGCCACAGGTGCGTGCCGAAGAGCTCCATCTCCTCGCCGACCAGGTCTCCGCACCCGGCAACGAGTGCGTCATTCCAGGACTGTGCGAGGTTTGTACCGATCGGGATTGCGGTGCAGTACTGGTACAGCGTCTCAGCAGCCAGTTCTTCTTCGCTTGGCTTCGGAGCCATGGCTGCCATCGCCTGCTTTTCCTCCGGTGTCAGCACCATGGTGAAGTCGCCGCCGAAATTCGAGGTCGTTCCCTTTGCCGCTCCGCCTACAAGCTTGTAGGTCGGGCACAGGCGCAGGCCGGCAGGACCGTCCGCCATGACAAGCACCGGGGTGCCAAGTGACTTAAGCTGCTGCGTCGTCTCGCCCGCCGCACCGGCTACGGTAGCGGAGGCATTTCCGATAACCTCCATCATATCGTCCGCCTCTTTGTATGCGCCGATGCACAGATACGCGAGCTGATCATCGGTCAGGCCTGCCACAAATTCATCGAGTGACTTCACACCACTCTTTACTTCCTCCCAGGTGCAGACCGGACCTGCTGGAATCTCTGCCGGAACGTCCTGGTAAACGATTTCTCTGGTATGGAAATTCGCTGCCGAAAGCTGGATGGCAGATGCGTCTGCGGCAGCTTTTTCCACTGTTTCTGTGTCATAGGTGATGCCGACTGCCTCCGGCTTCAGATCTTCAAAGCTGCAGCCCGGGCAGATATTTTTATCTTTTTCAGTCACTGCTTCCCCATTCAGGATGACAGCGCCCGCAATGTGCGTATTCCGGGAGCTGCTGCCCACACGGATGTAATAGGCGCCTGGTTCCAGTACATAGGAGGCGCGTGCGGCGTCGTAGGAAGCCATGGATGCTGTCTCAAAGGAAACCGTTACCTCACAGCACTCGCCCGGCTGGAGTTCCTTCGTCTTCGCATATCCTGCCAGCTCCTGATACGGTTTGTCCAGCTTGCCTGCCGGAGCGGAGTAGTAGACCTGCACCACTTCCTTGCCGACTGCTGCGCCGGTGTTTGTGACCTCTGCCGTCACGGTTACTTTTTCTGCGTCTGCGGTCAGCTGTTTTGGTGTGACAGTAAAGGTGGTGTAGCCGATGCCGTAGCCGAACGGGAAGGTCGGTGTGAGGCCAAGGGTGTCGAAGTAGCGGTAGCCTACATAGATGCCTTCCTTATAATAGGTGTCATTCGGATCTCCGAAGCCCTCCGTCGATGCGTAGTCCGCGATGGGAGCCCAGGTCATCGTCAGCTTGCCGGACGGATATGCTTTGCCGAGCAGGACGTCCGCGAGCGCATCTCCGGTCGCAGAGCCGAGCTGGCCAAGCAGCAGGATGGTGCCAACTTCCTCTACCGGCTTCAGATCGACCATGCCGCCTACGTTCAGGATCAGGGCAAAGTTAGTATATTTCTTATTCAATGCGAGGATATCGCGGATCTCTGTCTCGGTCAGGTTGATATCGCCTGCTTCCGGCTTACGGTCTGCACCTTCACCGGAGTTCCGGGAGAGGACGTAGAGCGCGGTGTCGCCTTCACCGTCAAGCGACAGTTCATAGTCCGGCTCCGGGCAGGAACGGCCCATCGAGAAGAAGATGAGCTCCTTACCGGACACACCGGCAGCGTCTGCTTCCCTGCGGACGCCCTGGTAAAAACGCAGCTTTGCGTCTGCACACACCTGGTCGTAAGAATCGAGCCATGACTTTGTCGTGATCTCGAATCCGGCATTTTCAAGTCCTTCTTCTACACTGACAAATTTGCGCACGTTGACATCGCCGGAGCCGGTGCCGCCCTTGATGGTGTTGCGCGCGCCGCTTCCGTACAGAGCCAGCTTGCCGGGCGCAGAAAGCGGGAGTGTCCCGTCATTTTTTAAGAGTACCATGCACTCCGGCGCTGCCTTGCGGACAGCGGCGATGTGTTCACGTTCAAAAGCCTGTGGTTCCGGTGATTGGATTCTGATTGGATGCATATTGTGAAAATCCTCCTTTTGTTAAGATAACTCAGACGTGTATTTGTGCAGTACGTCTGTTGCTCGCTCCTTTATTTATACCATTTATCCGGCAAATTTACCAGTAGAAAATGCAAAAAAAGGGTTTGTGGGGCAAAAGGGCGATGTGAAAGATAATTGCAGTACGGAAGGTCCTATGTTATACTTTTTTGTAAGCGGTTTTTCTCGCTTTTGCAGTACAGGAGAAAATGGATCAGGTATAGCATGAGCAGAGAAAAGCAGCCTGGTGTTGCCTGAAATGGAGGAGAGAAGATGGGAATTTATCTGAATAGCGTTAGCCCCTATACTATGTATAAAAGTGAGTGCAGTAAGCCATATTTTGTGGACAAAAGTATGCTCATAAAGGAACTGCTGCCGCTGGCGGAGCAGGGGAATAATCACATCTGTATCACCAGACCGCGCCGGTTTGGGAAAACAGTTATGGCGAACATGCTGGGCGCTTTCTTTGGTAAAGGGCAGGACAGCGGACCGCTTTTTTCCGGGCTGCTGATTGGCAGGGAAACAGAAATCATGAAGCATGTGAATCAATATAATGTGATTTACATTTCTTTTAACGAGCTTCCCCGTATATGCAGATCCTATGAACAGTATATCCGCCGGATTGAAACAAGGTTGCTCTGTGATCTGAAGGAAGCTTATTCGGATTGCAGGTTATCGCAGGAAGATGCGGTATGGGATGCCCTTACTCAGGTATTTGCATTCTATGGTGAGAAATTTATTTTTGTGCTGGATGAATGGGATTTTATTTTTCACAGAGATTTTATTACAAAGGAGGACCGGCAGGACTATATTTCCTTCCTGAGTAATCTGCTGAAGGATAAACCCTATGTTTCACTGGCGTATATGACAGGAATTCTGCCGATCGCTAAGTATTCAAGCGGCTCTGAACTGAATATGTTTCTTGAGTTTTCTATGGTAAATCAGCAGAGCTTCAGTGATTATTTTGGATTTACAGAGGAAGAAGTCCATAAATTGTATCAGGGATATCAGAATAGGACGCAACCGCCGTTAAATATAAGTATGGAAGGTCTTAGAAGCTGGTATAATGGCTATCATACAGCGTCTGGTGAACGAGTATATAATCCACGTTCCGTAGTGGCGGCGCTGGGATGTAATCAGCTGGCAAATTACTGGACCAGTTCGGGACCGTATGATGAGATATTTTATTATATCCGAAACAACATTGCGGATGTCCGTGATGATCTGGCGCTGATGATCGCGGGGGAAGCAGTACCGGCGAAGGTACAGGAGTATGCTGCGACTTCCATGGATTTACGGACAAAGGATGAAATTTTTTCAGCGATGGTGGTATATGGATTCTTAAGTTATGAAAAGGGAAGAGTAAGTATTCCTAATAAAGAATTAATGGACAGATTTTCGGACATGATTCATAAGGAAGCCTCTTTGGGATATGTAAATCAACTTGCTAAGGAGTCAGAACGTATGCTCGCTGCAACGTTAGCTGGCGACACTCAAACGATGGCGGACATTTTGGAGTATGCGCATAATACGGAATTGCCGTTACTTGCCTATAATAGTGAGGCTGAATTATCCGCTGTTGTTAATTTGGTTTATCTGTCAGCAAGGGATTATTATGACGTCCAGCGAGAAGACAAAGGCGGAGTTGGCTATGTGGATTTCATTTTTTATCCGAAAGCAGACAGGAATGCAGACAGTATCATTCTTGAATTGAAGGTGGGTCACTCTCCCGAAGAAGCACTTTCTCAAATCAAGGACAAAAAATATATGCTGCGATTTATGGGAAAGCTGGGAGAAGTACCAGGATACACAGGCAGAGTGCTGGGGGTTGGTATTGGTTATGATAAAGAGAAAAAACATCATAGATGTAAAGTAGAAGTTCTGAAAGAGAAGACTATGTGATATATATTGAAAAGCTCCGCTCGACGCTTTCGGATTGTTCTTTTGACGGGTCACAAGGTCATTCGTTCACTTGCGTGCAAGCACGATGTGGATGCTGACCATGTGACCTTGGTATCTTTATGTTTAGTCAGTACACTAGAGCGTAATTGTGACGCACATCTGGCAGAGAGCATTTTTTAAACACGCTCTGGCTGTTGGATGTGGCGTTGCTGTGGCCTAATGGTTCTGGTTCTCTGCCTGCTTAGCCTGGATGATTTCCCAGGCTTCGTCATCGATATCGAGATTTTTGAAATAGTGCCGCCGGTCTGCCTCTGTGATCTGGCGCAGGACCTTGCAGGGATTTCCGGCTGCCACGGTCCAGTCCGGGATGTCTCTGGTCACAACACTGCCCGCGCCGATGACGACGTTATTCCCGATGTGGACACCAGGACAGATAACAGTGTTTCCTCCAATCCATACATTATCGCCAATCGTTACCTCTATACCGTATTCGTAGGCGGAATTTCTGGTATCCGGATGGACGGGATGGCCTGCGGTGTAAATTGCTACATTGGGGGCCATCTGGCAGTTATCGCCGATCCGGACCTTTGCCACGTCCAGAATGGTGCAGTTGTAGTTTGCAAAGAAATTTTTTCCTACCTCGATATGTGAGCCATAATCGCAGTAGAAGGGCGGGTTGATAAATGCCCCGTCTGATTTTCCGAGCAGCTCCTTTACAATTTTCCCAAGCAGGTCAAAATCTGAGCGGTCTGCCGTATTCAGCTTCTGGGTCAGAATCCGGGCTCTTTTCTGCTCTTCGAAGATTGCGTCATCTGAAATGTAGACCATTTGACGGTCGCGTCTTTCAATATTGTTCATGATAATTCTCCTTTTCAGTATATCTCGCGGGATGTTTCTTATGTCCATCGCGTTTCCTTTGACAATATCAGATTTTCCCGGTAAAATCAATCCATATTATCCACACGCAAAATTATGTTGACATTTGTAAGTGCCATCTTTATAATTGAGACAGAAAACAGCTATGTGACATACAGGTGTCCTGTATGCGCGGCGAAAATCTGTCGTGTGTCGGGGTGAAAAGGGAAGCCGGTGCAAATCCGGAGCGATGCTGTCACTGTATAAGGGAGCTTTCTTTGAAGAGAACCACTGGAGAGGCCAGGGAGAGAGTCCACTGAGGTAAGCCAGGAGGGAAAAGCCACTGGGATAAGCCAGAGGGGAAATCTACCGGGGCAAACCGGAGGGAAAAACCACTGGCGGAAGGCCAAGACGGGAGGTAGATCCGTTGGCCGGTACGCTGGGAAGGGGAAGAAAGCGATGAACTAAGCCAGGAGACCTGCCTGTATGTAGAATGTATGATTTGCAGTCCACGAATCAATATTCTGACATTGCATCAGTCCTGACAGGCAGACTCCGGGAGCGGGTTGCGCGTACCGGAGGTACTACGTACTATTTGCATATTCGGGAATCCTGCATAGGCAGTCGTGGAAGCACGGCTGTTTTTTGTTACCGTTGTTTTACATCACAAAAGGAGGATTCAGTATCATGAAGAAACACACAGCAGCAGCTCTTGCATCCCTGATGACGCTGTCCATGGCGTTCGGCCTGTGCGCAAGTGCCGAGGAGGCACATTACCCGGTCACGATTTCGACCTATAATTATGCGAAGGAGCCGGTCGAGGTGACATTTGAAGCAGCGCCGCAGAAGGTGGTCTGCACGAACCAGACACAGACGGAGCTGATGCTCTACTTTGGCCTGGATGAGCACATCGCGGGTGTGGCGTATCTGGACGGAACCGTGCGCGGGGATCTGCTGGACCAGTACAATGCACTGGTGGAAGCGGGTAAGGAGCTGAACAAGAAGGGCTATCCGGATAAGGAGACCGTGCTGGCGCTGGAGCCAGATATGATCTTCGGGTGGAGAAGTGCGTTCGCGGAGGATGCGCTCGGAGATGTGAGCGAGTGGAATGACCTTGGCGTGGGAACGATGATTCTCCGCTGTTCTAACAACACAGCCGAAGAGCTGAATATCAAGTCTGTGCTGGCGGACATCGCAGATATCGGCGCGATCTTCGACATTGAGGTCAAGACAGATGCGTATATCGCAGATGCGCAGGCGATGATGGACAAGGTACAGGAGAAAGTAAACAGCCTGGAAAAACCGATGACTGCTCTGATCATGGAAGGTATGGACGAGGGCTCCTGGTATGCATGGGGAGCGAACTGCCTGACCGGCTCTCTGGTAGAGGCAGCGGGCGCTGTGAATCTGAGCAAGGAAGGCGGCAATCTGTCCGTAGAGGATATCATCAATTTCAATCCGGATGTGATTATTGTGGACTATATGGATGACATGACCAGCGATGACGGCGGTGCGGCTGCTGCAGCTGCGGCAATCGAGGCAGTGAAGGCTGAAGCATCCCTGGCAGAAGTACCGGCAGTGGCAAACGATCGCATCATGGCAGTGAATCTGACGGATGTCTACGGCGGCGGGATCCGCATGGTTCCGTCTGTGGAAGCGATGTATGAATTTATGTACGGGGAATGAGCGATCAAATGAAGAACCGCAGTTTATCCCGCTATAACGGTTGGCTGGGTAAGTAAGAAGTCATGGCAGAGGGGTTGTACGCGCGGCAGAAGTAGCTGTTGGAGTGAGGGTTGCCGGGGCGCGGCAGCCGTCGGAGTGCAGCAGCAGGTTGCCGGAGTGCAGCAGGCTGCCGGGGTGCGGCAGCCCTCCGCCGCAGGAACAAAGAAGAATGAGAGGAACTCTTATGGACAATCGTCTGGGCAGAAAGCATATCCTGATGCATTTCGTGATTCTTGGCTTCATCGGGCTGCTGATTCTCTCCATTTTGCTTGCGGTCTGTATCGGATCGGTGAAAATTCCTTTTTATGATGTCTACCGGATTGTACTGTATCAGGTCACGCACATCGAGGTGGGAGATCCAGAGATTCTGGGCGGCGGTACCCTGTATGAGATCGTTTGGAATGTCCGCCTGCCGCGTGTCCTGATGGCGGCGGTCATTGGAATTTTGCTTGCAGTCTGTGGCGTAGTGATGCAGGCGACCGTGCAGAATCCGCTGGCGGATCCGTATATCCTCGGCATCTCGTCCGGAGCGTCACTCGGAGCGACTTTTTCTATCATGATCGGGGCATCGACGGTCTTTACCGGTGTCCTTGCGGAGACCGGGACGGCATTCTGGGCTTTTCTCGGGTCGCTCGGGGCGACTGCGCTTGTCATGCTGCTGTCCACGCTTGGGGGCGGCCGGGTGACTTCGGCAAAGCTGGTGCTCGCGGGCAGTGTCATTGCGAGCCTGTGCGGCGCTTTTACCAATATGATGGTATACATCGGAAATGATGCGGATAATATGAAGTCAGTCACCTACTGGCTGCTCGGAAGCATGGTGTCTGCGCGCTGGAATAAGCTGCTGCTTCCTGGGATCTGCATGATCGTGGGGGTAGTGTTTTTCCTGACGCAGATGCGCACCCTCAATACGCTGCTGCTCGGTGAGGAGGCGGCGATTACGCTCGGGGTCAATCTGTCACTGTGGCGGAAGGTTTATATGATTTTTACCTCTCTGCTGACAGCAATCGCAGTCTGTACCTGTGGAATTGTCGGCTTTGTCGGACTGATGGTGCCGCATATTGTGCGGGGCTTTGCGGGGTCTGACCACCGCTATCTGCTGCCGCTGTCCGCACTGTTTGGCGGCATTTTTCTGATCTGGGCAGATGTGGTGGCGCGGGTTCTGCTGGAAAACACGGAAATTCCGATCGGCGTGATCACGTCTGCGGTCGGCGCACCGATTTTTGTCTATATGATGGTGAAGAAATCTTACGGCTTCGGAGGGCAGAATCCATGAATCTGAAGACAAAAGAGATCGAAATTGTTTTATCGAAAAAGGAAATTGTCAAGAAGGTCTCCATCCAGGTCAAGGAGAATGAATTTGTCGGGCTGCTCGGGCCAAACGGTAGCGGCAAGACCACGCTGCTCAAAAGCATTTACCGGGTGCTGAAGCCGCAGGCGGGGCTGGTGCTGCTGGACGGCGAGGATATGAGCAAAATGAGCTATCGGGACACCGCGCGCCGTCTTGGGGTGGTCAGCCAGTTCACAAATATGAGTTTTGATTTTTCGGTGGAAGAGGTTGTGCTGATGGGGCGTGCGCCCCACAAGAGGGCGCTCTCCCAGGATACGGCGGAGGATTTCCGCATCGTGGAGGACGCGCTGCGCACAGTGGACATGCTCGATTTCCGCAATCGCAGCTTTCAGACGCTGTCGGGCGGAGAAAAGCAGCGGATTTTGCTGGCGCGTACTCTGGCGCAGCAGGTGCAGCTGCTCGTGCTCGATGAGCCGACCAATCATCTGGACATCAAGTACCAGATCCAGATCATGGATGTGGTGAAATCGCTCGGCATCGGGGTGCTGGCCGCGCTGCATGACCTGAATCTGACCTTGATGTACTGCACCTATGTCTACGTGCTGAAGGATGGGAAAATTGTCGCGGACGGGCATCCGGAGGACATCATCACGTCGGAGCTGATCAAAGAGGTCTACGAGGTAGACTGTGAGGTGGTCCGCCATCCGGCGACCGGGAAGCTGTATGTGGTGTATTTTTCCAAGGCGCAGGGATGAGGCCGAAAAGCAGTATAGTCGGCTGAATGCTTGTGTCTGTCTGTGCTGTAGCGGAGGCAGGTGACGCTAGGCAGTGTTTTCAACGGGGCAGGTGACACAGGCAGTGTTTTCAGTGGAGGCAGGTGACGCTAGGCAGTGTTTTCAGTGGAGGCAGGTGACGCTAGGCAGTGTTTTCAACGGGGCAGGTGACGCTAGGCAGTGTTTTCAGTGGAGGCAGGTGACGCTAGGCAGTGTTTTCAAATGATGGAGGTGGAGGTAGAAGATGCAGAAGATAGCGATATTGAATTGCCTGAAAGCAAATGAGGTCTGTACCGGAGCATCGTGCCTTCAGGCATTTTACAGGCGCAGCCAGTTCTTTGCGCGCTATGACGGACAGAACGTGGAATTGGCTGCTTTTATGCGGTGCAACGGTTGCGGGAAGGATCCCAGACAGGATGCAGGCATGCAGGAAAAGCTGGAGCGGCTGAAACAGGAAGGGGTAACGGCAGTGCATCTCGGCGTCTGTACGAAGAAGCGGGATGGAAGCCGCTGCCCGGTGATCGCGGAGATCGTGGAGCAGCTGCGGGCGGATGGCATGGAAATAGTGGAAGGAACACACTGACAATTGAGAAAAAACAGGTGAAAAGAAATAGCCGCCCCGGTACGCTAAAGTGTGAGGTGGTTATTTCTGTTGTACTCATTGGATCGGGCAAACCGTTTAATGGAGTACTTGGAGGGTGTCTGTTGGCAGCAGATGCCCTTTTTCTATGAATATTCCAGCATAGGAGATTGGTGATTGTAATATTAGCATAGAAAAAGAGGTGGACAAGTATCCTTTTCGCAGTGTATAATCGACAACGTAACTGTGTGGGAGAGGAGATTTCATCTGCAAAGGAGAAAATTATGGGAAACAGAAATTCAGGGAAACAGACAGGTATTTCCAGTCCGTATGAGCTGGAGGGACGGATTCCGTTTGGGCAGGCAGTGCTGTACGGGCTGCAGCATGTCCTGGCGATGTTCGTCGGGAATCTGACGCCGCTTTTGATCATCGGCGGTATGTGCGGACTCGGGGACGCAGGCGTTCTGCGCGATGTGCTGCAGAGTGCTATGCTGATCGCGGGCGTGGTATCGCTGGTGCAGCTCTTTACGATTGGGCCGGTCGGAGCGCGGCTGCCGATTATCATGGGGACAAGCTCCGGCTTCATCGGAGTCAGCAAGGGTATCTGCAGCTCAATGGGCGGCGGCGTGATCGCGTATGGCGCGATTCTGGGCGCATCGCTGATCGGCGGGCTGTTTGAGGGCGTGTTGGGCTTTTGCCTCAAACCGCTGCGGCGATTCTTCCCGCCTGTCGTGACAGGTACGGTCGTGATGGCGATTGGTCTGTCGCTGATCTCCGTCGGTATCAATTCCTTCGGCGGCGGCAATTCCAATCACGACTTCGGATCACCGGTAAATCTGCTGGTCGGCACGGTTGTGCTGGTGACGATTATTTTACTGAAGCATTTTACAAAGGGAATCTCAAGTACGGCGTCCGTGCTGTTCGGTATTGTAGTCGGCTACATCCTCTGCGCGGTGCTTGCGCTGATTCTGCCGACGACGTATGAATACACCGATCCGGCGACCCAGGAAACGGTTACAGCGACGTGTTCCTGGGTACTGGACTGGAGCAAGGTGGCGAACGCCTCCTGGTTCTCCGTTCCGAAGCTTCTGCCGGTGAAGCTGGTCTTTGACGCGAAGGCGATTATTCCGATGCTGATCATGTTCATTGTGACGGCTGTTGAGACAATCGGTGACATTTCCGGTATCACGGAGGGCGGCCTTGGACGGGAGGCAACGGACCAGGAGCTTTCCGGCGGTGTCATCTGTGACGGACTTGGCTCGACGCTGGCGTCGCTGTTTGGCGTGCTTCCGAATACCTCCTTCAGTCAGAATGTGGGACTGGTCGGAATGACCAAGATTGTCAATCTGTTTGCGATCTCAATGGGAGCAGTGATTCTTGTGCTCGCGGGATTTTTCCCGAAGATTGCGGCGCTCTTTGAGATGATGCCGCAGTCTGTGCTTGGCGGAGCGGCTGTGATGATGTTCTCTTCAATTGTCGTCAGCGGCATCCAGCTTGTCACAAAGGGCGGCGTGAACAACCGCATCGTGACGATTATCGCGGTGGCGCTCGGCTTCGGATACGGACTTGGATCGACCTCCGATGTGCTTTCCCAGCTTCCGTCGTGGGTCGGATACGTCTTCGGCGGCTCTGGCATCGTCCCGGCGGCGCTCGTTGCTATGGTGCTGAATGTAGCGATTCCGGAAGGGAAGGAACCGTTCGCTAAGGCATAAATATAAAGGAACGGGGACCGAAGGCAATTGATAGAAAAACATCATAGCTGTAAGACAGAGGGCCTTAAAAAGAAAAATATGTGATTTGTAATAAAAGCTCCGGGACAGAGGAAAGAACTGTTCTGGAGCTTTTTGCTGTGGTGCGCCTGGCGGCGCACATTTCTAACGGGTGAAAAGTCCCGAATCCGCCCGGCAGCATAGCCTTATTCAGGTCAGGATCGATCCAGTCCCTGTTGACCGTTACAGCCTGCTTGCAGTTATCATAGACTACAATGGTTGGTACGCCGCCGAAGTAGTTCAGCGCATGGTTGTTGACCTCGCTCCACTGAGGCTCAGCTGTTGAGATTATTCCTTCCACATAGATGTATTGTGAATGCGGAAGGACAGCGACGAACACGACGATAACGTTGATCTCACCAGTAAGCTTATCGATCAGGTCAAATGTCTTATCATGGTGTTTTTGGTTCTCTCTGCAACTGTTTTCTGATTTGGGAAGGAGTTGCATTAAAGTGCTCAAAAAACATCCGGCGAAATATCTTATAGTTGGTAAAACCATGACGTTCCAGGATAAGTGATAAGGTATCGGTAGTTGTAAGCAAATCCTGATAAATATAAGACAATCGGACTTCATTTTGGTATTCCAGGAAAGTAAGCCCCATATGCTTTTTAAAAAAACGGCAGAAATACCCAGCTTCTAAAAAGACAATTTGGGATATTTCATCGATCGAGATGGAGCGGTTATAATTTTTAGCTGTATAATTTAAAACCTGATTCAGGCGCTCAAGATCTTTTGCTCTATGGTTCATGCTTGCATGAAAAACTTTTATGCTGAAATTATGATAAAGCTGAAATAAGATTTCAAAAAGCAGGCTGTTAAAGCGCAGTAAATAGCCCTCAGGGCGGATATCGTCTACAACTTTCATTTGCATTAAGGTATCTTTGAAAATAGTGAGTTTGGTTTGGCGAATAGGATCATTCGTGGGATCATCCAGCTCAAAACGCAGCTGCTGTATATCAGGAATATACAGCTTTATAAAATTGAAGGGTATTTGAAAAACAATCCCTATATTGGGGGATGTGCATTTAGTAGAGTGAATAACACTGGAGTTGATTAAAATGCACTGTCCTTCATGCAAATGGCAGGCGGAGGATTCTACAGTAACATCCAGTTCTCCTTTTATCATGTAAATAATTTCAATAGCATCGTGCCAGTGATTTGGATAGTAACTGCCGTTGTCAATATCCGTAAAAAAGCGGACATGTGTAGTTTCCGGAACCTGTATAATTTCATAGGTATGTTTTGAAGATTGTTCTGCCATATGGGGACCTCATTTTCATTGAAGTATTCAATATCATTCATTTCTGCATTCTATCATAAGAATTCCCTGATTTCAATATAAAAGAGAATATTGACCTATATTTTGGAGAATATAGGGTCTATGTAAAATGGCTTTATATATGCTACTATAATAGCGTAAATTAAGGATGTTCGATGCGCATAGGACAGAAAAGGAAAGAAAAGGAGAAGATTTTCAAATGGAGAATAAGAGCAAATTAACCTTATCAAAAATCATAGAACGTTTTTCATACGGGTGTGGTGATTTCGGGTGTAATATTATCTATACAGCCATGTCTGCGTTTTTACTGTTTTATTACACGGATTATGCAGGGGTAAGCTCTCTTGCAGTCGGGACGATCATGATGGTATCCCGTATTTTTGACGGAATCAGCGATATCATTATGGGCGTGATCGTAGACCGCACCAGGTCAAGATTTGGCAAGGCAAGGCCGTGGCTTTTGCGGATGTGCGTACCCTTTGCTTTATCCGGAATCCTGCTGTTTTCTGTTCCGACCTCATGGGCAACCACTCCAAAGCTGGTTTATGTATTCATTACATATAATCTGGTATCTACGGTTATCTATACAGCAATCAACGTACCGTATTCTGCGCTGAACGCCTTGATGACTCAGGATCCATATGAAAGGTCCGTACTGAGTATTTTCAGAAATCTTCTTGCGACGGCTGGTACGCTTATTATTAATACGTTCACGCTTCCAATGGTTGAATTTTTTGGGAACAATGCTTCTGCATGGACAAAAACCTTCTGTGTGTTTGGAATATTGGCAGTGGCTGCATTTCTGATCAACTTTTTTGGAACAAAAGAACGGGTAAAATCAGTTGCCACGGAATCCGGTAAGAGACCGGAAGTGCCATTTGGAGTTGGCATCAAGGCGCTGTTTCAGAATAAATACTGGATTATGATGACGGGAATGCTGGCTTTGTTTTTCCTGATGTACTCTGTAAATGGCGGCGCCACAGTTTTTTATGCGAAGGATATTCTTGGAGATAAAAATCTGGTTGGAACGATCAATGGAATATTTAATGTCGTACAGATCGTAAGTATGTTTTTCATTGCGATGCTTGTAAAAAAATATGGAAAGAGAAATGTATTTGCTCTTGGCCTTGTATTTGACATCATTGGTATGCTGCTGCTGAACTTCTCCGGCGGTACAATGATTTTGATTGTAGTCTCCAGCATTATACGAGGTGTGGGAAATGCCTGCGGTGGCGCGACCATGTGGGCTATGGTATCCGATACCATTGATTATGGCGAATGGAAAACCGGGGTGCGTACGGAAGGCCTTGTAAACAGCGCATGCAGTTTTGGGTATAAAATTGGCAACGGAATCGGTTCTGCGCTTCTTGGATTGATTCTGGAAGTTGGAGGATACGTAGGAGGAGAGGCGGCTGTTCAGTCTGCTGTCGCACTTACGTCCATTAAGGTCTGCTTTGTGTGGATTCCGATAGTGATTTATGTCATTGGCTTGATCATTATGAAATTTTACCATTTGGATAAAGAATTTTCAGGAATTATCGAAGATTTGAAAAAGCGTGCAAAAGCAGAAAAATAAAAATGTGTCAGGGGGAAAATCAATGAAGATAAAAGGAGTAAATCTGGGGAATTGGCTGGTGCTGGAAAAGTGGATGAACCCGGCCCTGTTTGCGGGGACAACTGCGGAAGATGAATATTATCTTCCGCGGCAGCTTGCGAGAGAAGTATATGAGGCAAGAATTCAGATCCATCGTTCGGAATATATTACGGAACGGGATTTTGTGGCAATCAAAGCAATGGGAATGGAGGCAGTCCGTATCCCTGTTCCGTACTTTGTTTTTGGCGACCGGGAGCCGTTTATTGGCTGTATCCAGGAACTGGACAAAGCGTTTAACTGGGCAGAAAGATATGGCCTGCAGATCCTGATTGATCTTCATACGGCGCCTATGGGACAGAATGGATTTGACAACGGAGGAATTTGCGGCGTTTGTAAATGGTCCAGGTATCCGGAAGAGGTGGAATTTGTGCTCTCTGTTCTGGAAAGATTGGCTGAGCGTTATGGAACCAGAAAAGGGTTATGGGGAATTGAGGTTCTGAATGAGCCGATTACGGAACGCGCATGGAAAATGATGGATGTGCCTGTCCGCTATCCGGCCATAGACAGAGAGATGGCTGAGGGATCGGGACCGAATACTCTGGAGTTCCTGAAAGAATTTTATTGCAGGGCGTATGACCGACTTCGGAACTATATGCCAAAAGAGAAGTATGTCGTGATTCATGATGGTTTTGAGCTTCTGGCATGGAAGGATTTCATGCGGGAAGAAAAATATGAAAACGTGGTGCTTGATACGCATCAATACCTGATGTTTGCAGAAGCGGAGGGATGCGAACAGTCTTTGGAAGCATATCAGGCCTATATCGGGGATCACTATGCAAAGGATATTGAGGAAATGCAAAAGTATTTTCCGGTCATTTGCGGGGAATGGTGTCTCTTTAATTCTCTTGCCTGTGGGTGCGACACAAAGGGTGGGCAAAGTGTTTTAAATGGAGTGGAAGGAAATGCGCAGGAACAACTGAGCGCGGAGGATAAGAAGGCGATTTACCGTACGGTTGCAAAAGCACAGATAGAAGCATGGAATAAAGGCAGCGGATATTTTTACTGGAGCTACAAGCTTTTGACAGATACGGTAAATGAAAAAGGCTGGATTGGCTGGGATAGCTGGGATTTGGGAAGATGTGTGGATTTTGGCTGGTTTCCGGAGGAAAATGAAAAGGAGGAGTAGAGCGATGATTCAGAATCCGATTTTTCCGGGATTTAACCCGGACCCCTGTATCTGCAGAAAAGGGGAAGACTATTATGTAGCCGTTTCGACGTTTGAATGGTTTCCGGGAATTCCGGTTTACCATTCCAGAGATTTAAAGAACTGGGAATTATATACCCATGTTCTGACGGACGATGAGGCGGTGGACCTGAAAAAATTGCCCAGTGCGAAAGGAATCTGGGCTCCGTGCCTGACGTATTGCGAAAAGGACGACCTCTTTTACGTGGTATATGGCGTAATGAATTCTATGAACGCGCGGTATTTTGATGTTGATAATTTTCTGATTACAGCAAAGGATATCAGGGGGCCGTGGAGTGAGCCGGTATACCTGCATTCTTCCGGGTTTGACGCCTCTATATTTCATGATGACAATGGAAAAAAGTATGTGGTTTCTCTGGAATGGGAAACCAGGGAGGGCTATGAAAAGCCGGGTGCAATCTGCATGGTGGAGTATTCTGCCGAGAAAAAAGAAATCATTGGTTATCCCAGAAGAATGTGGAGAGGCGGCACGGACCGCGGATGTATTGAGGCTCCTCATCTGACAAAAAAAGGAGAATATTATTATATC
>DKWE01000075.1 GCA_002491565.1 Lachnospiraceae bacterium UBA7160
GGCAGCTGCGGAGGTCTTCTGGAACCTTAGAACCTGTAGACGAACGATAAGAGCTTGCAAACATCCAGACGTACTTCTCGACCGGGTCGCCTAAACTGTAACTTTAACAGAGAACCTGCAGTATGCAGGGCAGAATTTCGTGCGTGCAGAGTAAAAGACAATAAGAGGATTTTTCGCATGAAATCTCAGCTTTAGCGAATGATAATAAATGTACTTCATATATAGAGAAAGGAAGATTCCATGACAGATAAAAGTTCCAAGCAACTCCCGAAACAGAAGCAGTCCGGTCAGCAGAAGAAAAGCTCTCGCCGTTCCTATCTGAATGAATTCCAGAAGGATGCCGCAGGAACTTATCAGTACAGCGGCGCCTGGATTCATTATGACACAGATGAGGCCGGGCGTTCCTATGCCGGCTGGCGCACCGCCATCCTGACCTGCACAGTGGTCATGGTGGTCTGCATCATTGCCGCCGGGTGCATCCCTGCGCCTGGTATGCAGAATGGCGCGTATCTGCTCATTCCATACATGATCTCGGTCGTGGCAGGGGCGCTTACCGTATACGCTGCCGGCAGGCTTTTGATTCATGGAGAGAAGCTGCGGGAATACGTCTACGACGCGACAGCGATCAAGCTTCCCGCGCGGGCGATGGTGACGGCAATTGCTTCCTTTCTTGTGGGCTTGATGGAATGCGTGTGGATTGCGCAGCACGGATTTGCGGGCGCGCCGGTCTGGTTTATCTGCCTTCTGCTGCTGGAACTTTTGTCGGGAGGAAGCGCCTTGCTGCTGAGAAATGTCATTCTTGGAACGAAATGGGAGCGATGCGGAGGAAAAAGGTAGAGCAGGCAACATTTGTCTCGTATTTTGTGGTTTTTTTGCCGAGAATGAAATTGACAATAAAAAGAAAAGTAGGTATAATTGTATAAGATTTTCTGAAATGTGCGTGGAGCACGTTCGAATGAATGTGTGAAATGAACAGGCAAAAGGGGGATATCCCCCTTTTGTGCTTGCAGCTGCAAGCACAAATGATCCTGTCCGCTGCACCCCGACACAGAGTACCGCGTGCGTTACTGTTCACGTATCCGCTATCCCGCGTGGCGTTTTTGTGCATGTGCACGAAAATCCCGAGGACAGCAGCGCAAAAATGCGTAGTTCGCGCATTTTGTGTGTATCGCGAAGCGTGTTATTGTTTGCGGCCGGAATGGCCATGGACAGTAATCCGCGTGCTGCGGACAGCACCCGGACACAGAATCCTGTGACCACGGGTCGGCCCGGACACAGAGTACGATATGCAACGGAGCGTGTTTTGACAGACAGCCGTATGCAGTGTATAGGACTGTGGGCATATGTGTGCCGGAACGGCATACCCGGGATATCCGGACGCGGTGGCGCATGATTCAGGGATCGAATAAAAAAGGAGGATACAAAGTATGAAAAATGCAAAAAGACTGCTTGCTCTTGCACTTGCTGCAGGGATGAGCCTGACGCAGCTGATGAGTGTTGCTGCGGCAGAGACAGAAGGCGCAACAGAGGCTGCTCCGGCAGGCGAAGCTGCTGCGAATACTCTGGTAGTCGCTGCGGATGGCATGGATGGAAAGTTCTCTCCGTTCTTCTACACAGCAGTACCGGATGAGGACGTTGTCCGGACGATGTTCGAGGGACTGCTCGTTTCTGACCGTGAGGGTTCCATCGTGCTGAAGGGCATCGATGGTGAGACCCGCCCGTACAATGGCACAGATTACACATACTACGGACTCGCAAACTGCGATATCGTAGAGAATGAGGATGGCACCGTTGATTACAATTTCACACTGAGAGATGATCTGGTATGGTCTGACGGCGAGCCGATCACGATCGATGACGCGATTTTCTCCGCATACGTATTCTGCGATCCGACCTACGATGGCAACAGCACCCTGTTTGCTCTGCCGATCGAAGGTATGGCGGAATACCGCACCGGTATGGAGACCCTGTTCAACCTGCTGACCGCTGCAGGCCCGGACAACACAGATTTCACCTACTGGGATGAAGCGACACAGACTGAGTTCTGGGCAGATCTGACTCAGGCTGGCGATGCGTTCGCACAGTCCATCGTTGACTATGTAATTGCAGCAGGATACAATGCAGAGGGCGACTCTGTAGCTGCATGCGCGGCAAACTGGGGCTATACGCTCGATGAAGCCGCTACGGTAACTGATTTCTTCAATGCTATGGTAGAGAATTATGGCGGAGATTACATCACCATGTCCTCTACTGAAACTGCTGGCCCGCTGATCACAGACCTGATGGCAGATTACGGCAAGTATGCAGTTGGTATCGAGACCGGTGAGTCCGCTCCGAACATTTCCGGTATCAAGAAGACCGGCGATTACACCATGACCATCACGCTGACACAGGTAGACGCGACCGCGATCTATCAGCTCGGCTTCTCCATCTGCCCGGTACACTACTACGGCAGCCTGGATGCATATGATTATGACAACAACCAGTTCGGTTTCCCGAAGGGCGACCTCTCCGGCGTAAAGGCTAAGACCTCCGCTCCGGTCGGCAACGGCCCGTTCACCTTCGTAAGCTTTGAGAACGGCGTTGCAACGGTTCAGAAGAACCCGCTCTACTGGAAGGGTGAGCCGAAGATCGACTTCATCAACTTCCAGCATGTACAGGAAGCAGATAAGATCAGCGGCGTAGGCGCAGGCACGCTCGATATCGCAGAGCCGTCCTTCAGCCTTGACGGTGTAGCTGAGATGGCAGAGCTGAACGGCAGCGATACCTTCGACGGCGACGTGATCACGATCAAGACGGTTGCAAACCTTGGCTACGGCTACATCGGCATCAATGCGAAGAACGTCTGCGTAGGCGACGATCCGGCATCTGACGCTTCCAAGAATCTCCGTAAGGCAATCGCTACGATCTACTCGGTATACCGTGACGTAGCAATGGATTCCTATTACGGCGAGTGGGCAAATGTGATCAACTACCCGATCTCTGATACGTCCTGGGCAGCTCCGCGTGTAACGGACGAGGGATACAAGGTAGCATTCTCTGTTGATGTAAACGGCAACCCGATCTACACAGACGGCATGACCGAGGATGAGAAGTATGCTGCAGCGCTGCAGGCATCTCTTGGCTTCTTCGAGGCAGCTGGCTACACGGTAGAGGACGGCAAGCTGACCGCAGCTCCGGAAGGCGCTTCCCTTGAGTACGAAGTAATGATCCCGGGCAGCGGCAAGGGTGATCACCCGAACTTCATGATCCTTACAATGGCTAGAGACGCGTTCGCAAGCATCGGCTTCAACCTGATCATCACAGACCTGAGCGACGGTACCGTCACCATCGGCAACAACCTGGATGCAGGGACGGCTGAGATGTGGACCATGGCATGGCAGGCAACTGCAGATCCGGATATGTACCAGATCTACTACTCTGACGTAGCAAACGGCGGAGCAAATCCGGGCGGCAGCAACAAGTACTACAGCATCGCAGATGCTGAGCTTGATGAGCTGATTATGGCAGCACGTCAGTCTACCGATCAGGCTTACCGTAAGGTTATCTACAAGGAGTGCCTGGACAGGATCGTAGACTGGGCAACTGAGGTTCCGATCTACCAGCGTCAGAACTGCGAGATCTTCTCCACAGAGCGTGTGAACGTTTCTACTCTGACACCGGATATCACAACCTACTGGGATTGGCTCAACGATGTCGAGCTTCTTGAGCTGAACTAATTCGGCAGCACATACCCGGGCCTTACCCTGTAAGATAAGGATCGCTCTGCGGCTTCGGCCGCAGAGCGGATGAAAAGTTCTGCATATAAGCGGCTGTTCGGGGCAAAGGTGATTCGAACATCTGCGTATGTGCGGAACTCTTTTTATATAATATGAATAAGGAATGGAGGTATCCGCATGCGGAAATATATTGCGAAGCGACTCATGCTTTCGGTAGTGATTCTGTTTTTCGTATGTTTTATTATCTACACGCTGATGCGCTGTCTGCCCGCCTCCTATGTGGAGACAATGGCAATGGAACTCAGCCAGAAGCCGGGAGCAAAGTCCTACCAGGAATGGCTGGAACAGCTGAACGCGCAGTACCATCTGGATGTCGGCATTATCCCAGGCTATTTTATGCAGCTCGGTGAAATGCTGCGCGGCAACTTCGGCGATAGCTGGAAGTTCACGATCCCGGTAGTAGAGCAGTTCCAGAAATGTATCGGCGTCTCCTTTATCATGGGGGCGATTTCACTCGTGCTGGAGGTTATCATTGCGATTCCGCTCGGTATCATTGCTGCGACGAAGCAGTACTCGAAGACAGACTACACAATTACTGTGTTTGCACTTGCAGGCATTTCACTGCCTACCTTTTTCTTTGCAACACTTCTGAAGCTGGTCTTTTCCGTGAAGCTTGGCTGGTTTGATCTGGTCGGTCTGGTCGGGAGAAATTACAATACCCTGGATGAGATGGGACGCTTTCTGGATAAGGCGCATCACCTGATCCTTCCGATTACGACACTGGTGGTGATCAGTATCGGTTCTCTGATGCGTTACACCAGAACAAATATGCTGGAAGTGCTGAATTCCGACTACATCCGCACAGCCCGCGCGAAGGGCTTAAGTGAGCGGAAGGTCATCTACCACCATGCGTTCCGCAATACACTGATTCCGCTGGTAACGATCGTCGGCAACTCGCTGCCGGGTCTGTTCTCCGGTGCGCTGATTACCGAGACCCTGTTCGCAATTCCGGGCATCGGATACAATTCCTACCAGTCGATGATCGCAGGAGACATTCCATTCTCCATGTTTTACATGACTTTTTTGGCGATCCTGACACTGGCGAGCAACCTGCTGGCTGATATCCTGTACGCAGTGGTAGACCCGCGCGTGCGTATTTCGTAGAAAGGGGGAGAATCATGTCTGACGAAAAGAAGAATGGAAATTCCAATCAGGAAGAACAATATTCCTTAAACGATGACCGCCGTGTCAAGGTTCTGTCCCCTGGCGCGATGGTAGCGAAGCGTTTTTTCCGCAACCGCCTTGCCGTGACCGGTATGGTGATTCTGCTCGTGATGTTCCTCTTTTCCTTTGTCGGAGGAGTGCTCTCTCCGTACCGCGAGGATCAGGTCTTCTACCGCAGAGATTATATTAGTAAAGAATATGTGGGAGTGACAGAAAATACGGAGTACCGTTATCTGAAGCTTTCCGATGAGTATGGCGCGGTGCAGCAGGCGATGACTGTGCTTGCCATTCAGCAGGAGAATTCATCCTTTGACGCAAAGGGTAAGACCTATGACGTGGTCAAGGAGGGCGAGGGACTCTACTCCATTATGGACGGCGATACGGCAGTCGGCGCAGCCTATCTCGATATCATCAGCGCAGAGGATTCCAGTGTGACATTTTCCGATGAATTTCAGTACAATGCACTGCTGGGACTTGTGAAGGGCGGCGGCAGCTTTACCCTGGATGGAGAAGACTATGACGTAGACGACACCGGTATGATCACGAAGGGCGGCGAGTCAGTCGCAGTCTGCAGCCGTTATATTGTGCAGTCCAAGACAAGCGGCGTGATCATTAGCAATGAGTTCCGCGAGGCATTGATTGATCATCTCGCATCTGAGGAGGAAGTGTTCACCTTCACAGATGCGAATGGAGAGACTGCAGAATATGAGCTGGTCTATGATCCTGCGACGAAGATCTGGTCTGTCAAGCAGGAGGTTTCCACGCAGGTATTTGATACGTATTCCTCTCCGTCGAAGGAGCACTGGCTCGGCACAGACCGGAACGGTATGGATATGCTGACCCGTCTGATGTACGGCGGACGTATTTCCCTGCTGGTTGGTTTTGTTGTCGTGATTATCGCAACGGTGCTCGGTATCATTCTGGGCGGCTTTGCAGGATACTTTGGCGGCTGGGTCGACAATCTGATCATGCGTATCGTAGATATCTTTTACTGTATCCCGTCGACGCCGGTGATCATCATCCTGGGCGCGGCGATGGACGGTATGCGTGTGGAACCGAAGATCCGTATTTTCTATCTGATGCTGATCCTGGGTGTGCTCGGCTGGCCTGGCACGGCGCGTATGGTCAGAGGACAGATCCTCTCCCTGCGTGAGCAGGAGTTCATGACGGCGACAGAGGCGTGTGGGATCCGCGTATCGCGCAGAGTGTTCCGCCATCTGATTCCGAATGTGATCCCGCAGCTGATCGTTATCTGTACGATGAGCCTTGGTTCTACGATTATCACGGAGTCTACGCTTTCCTTCCTGGGACTGGGTGTCAAGTTCCCGTATGCGTCCTGGGGAAATATTATTAACGATGTATCGAATTCCTTCGTTCTGACAAATTACTGGTTTATCTGGATTCCGGCCGGTGTCTGCCTGATGCTGACGGTTCTGGCGTTCAACTTTGTTGGTGATGGTCTGCGTGACGCGTTTGACCCGAGAATGAAGCGATAAGGGAGGAGGAGCAAGATGGCAAAGAATAAACCGGAGGGCTACCTCTCAGGCAGAGAGTCCCGGCGGATTTCAAAGGAAAACCGCAAGATTACAAGCGAACTGGAGAAAAAGCGCAAGCGCAAAAATGTGCCGGAGAGTGAATATCTGACCAAGATGCATGACCCGAACAATGCAGTAGAATTTGACAACCTGCACACCTATTTCTTTACAGATGCGGGAACCGTCAAGAGCGTGGACGGTGTGACATTTGATGTGCCGATTGGCAAGACGGTCGGTGTTGTAGGTGAGTCGGGCTGCGGCAAATCCGTGACCAGTCTTTCCCTGATGCAGCTTCTGCAGCGGCCGCAGGGTCAGGTTGTGGAAGGCGAGATCCGTCTGAATCTGGGCGACAAGGCGGTAAATGTAGCGAAAATGCCGGATAAGGAGCTGCAGCATCTGCGCGGCAATTTCATGTCGATGATTTTCCAGGAGCCGATGACTTCGCTGAATCCGGTATTCCGGATCGGTGATCAGGTGGATGAGGTCATCAGCCTGCACGATGGCGAGGGCAAGAGCGAGGCAGAGGTAAAGGCGCGGACGATTGAGATGCTGGAGCTGGTAGGTATCGCGAATAGCGAGGGTGTCTACAAGATGTATCCGCACGAGCTGTCAGGCGGTATGCGCCAGAGAGTGATGATCGCAATGGCGCTGGCATGCAATCCGCGTATCATCATTGCGGATGAGCCGACGACAGCGCTGGACGTGACGATTCAGGCACAGGTGCTGGATCTGCTGCGCGGTCTGAAGGACAAGATCAATTCTTCGATTATGTTTATCACGCATGACCTCGGTGTCATTGCGGAGATGGCGGACTATGTGGTTGTCATGTACGCAGGGCGTATCGTAGAAAAAGGAACAGCGGAGGATATTTTCTATCACCCGGCGCATCCGTATACGATCGGTCTGATGGCATCAAAGCCGGTGGTCGGCAAGCAGGTCGACAAGCTGTATTCGATTCCGGGCAAGGTGCCGAACCCGATCAACATGCCGAACTACTGCTATTTCAAGGACCGCTGTGAGATGTGCGTGAAGCAGTGTAATGGGGTATATCCGTGCGAGATCAGCCTGAGCAAGACACACAAGGTGTCATGCTACCGCTATGCGGATGAGGCAGGCCGCCGTGAGTGGGAGAAGTCAACGGAGTTTATTCCGGACAGTGAAAAAGGGAAAGGAGGGAACGCGTAATGGGAAAGAATCAGGCAGTGGAAGATCCGAATGCACCTCTGGTGTATGATCCGCAGTATATTCTGATGGTAAAGAATCTAAAGAAGCATTTCCCGATCAAGGGCGGAATGCTTGCAAGAACCGTTGGACAGGTCCGCGCAGTGGACGGCGTGACGTTCAATCTGAAGCGCGGTACGACGATGGGTCTGGTAGGCGAGTCGGGCTGCGGAAAGACAACAACCGGCCGCGTGATCCTTCGTCTCTCCGGGGAAAAGACAGATGGGCAGGTGCTGTTCAACGGGCAGGAGGTGTATGACCTCTCCCCGAAGGAGATGCGTGCGCTCCGCCCGAAGATGCAGATCATTTTCCAGGACCCGTTTTCCAGCCTGTCGCCGCGTCTGCCGGTCGGTGAGATCATCGGTGAGGCGGTGCGCGAGCACAATCTGGTGCCGAAGGCGGAATTTAATGATTATATTGACAAGGTCATGGACAACTGCGGACTGCAGCCGTTCCACAAGGACCGCTATCCGCATGAGTTTTCCGGCGGACAGCGCCAGCGTATCTGTATTGCGCGTGCGCTCGCTCTGAATCCGGAGTTCGTAGTCTGTGATGAGCCGGTCTCCGCGCTGGATGTATCGATCCAGGCACAGATCATCAATCTGCTGAAGGAGCTGCAGGAGAAGTATAAGCTGACCTACCTGTTTATCTCGCATGACCTCTCAGTCGTGGAGCATATCTCAGATACGGTGGGCGTCATGTATCTCGGAAATCTGGTGGAGTATGGTTCGACGGAGGATATTTTCCGGAATCCGCTTCATCCGTATACGAAGGCATTGTTCTCCGCAATTCCGATCCCGGATCCGAAGGCAAAGATGAGCCGGATCGTGCTGGAAGGGTCGATTCCGTCCCCGGCAAATCCGCCGAGCGGATGTAAGTTCCACACCCGCTGCCAGTACTGCACAGAAAAGTGTAAGAAGGAAGCGCCGGTGCAGAGAGAGATCGAGCCGGGACACTATGTTGTGTGCCATCAGTATGACAAATAAACTTGTTTCGTGTGTCTGAACAAACAAAAAGCCAGGGGAATCCACGGCTACAAGTTCTAAGGCTCCAGAAGCCGTTGCAGTTCAGACGACCCGGTCGAGAAGGATGTGTGGGGATCTGCCAGCTCCCTATACATCCTTTTCTCAGATAGTGGTGGGGAGTGCGACAGCGAGGAATGGACATATGGTTCCTGGAGATATTGTATTTGGATAAGAGTTTTCCTGAGAGAAAGAGGTGATTCTGTGGGGAAGAAGCGGGAATATGACGATGACGATGGCCGCACGATCGCGGATATGAGCGATATTGGGCGGCAGCCGATGTGGCTGGCGCGGAGGCCGCAAAGTGGAGAGCGTCCGGCGCGGCGGATGGGAGAGGATCCCGATGCACGGGATGGCCAGCGTCAGGCACGTCCTTGGGAGGATCAGAGTACGCTCTCAAAGGAAGAACGCCGCCTCTATATCCTTGGCGCGGTGAAGGCAGGGCTGCTGATTGCGCTGTTTTTTATTGTTGGGCTTGGATTATTGATACTGTTGCTGCTGTTTTTATGGATGTAGCCCGCTACGCCGCCTTCATTTGGCAGAAATCTCCAACAAATTGTGACACACATCTGGCAGAAAGCATTTTTTAAGCACGCTCTAGAGCGTGTTGTCTCATTCATATTCAGACAAACCTCGTACTGATTCGGAAAATATATAAAAGTAGAAAGGCGAGGGTGTCGCGAAACACCCTCGTTTGCTGTATGCCCTGCTGCTTCTCATTTTCCTCTTTTAAGGCTCGATTGTATATTTCACATTTTTTCCTTTGCCCAGGGCGCTAATGAGGCCGCCTTCTCTCAGCTTCTTCATCAGACGGATTGCTGCAGAGGTACTGATTCCAAGATACGTTTCAACTTCATTTCTGGTTACTTCACCACATTCTTCGATATAGCGTAAAGCCTTCTCTGTTTCTTCATCGTATACGGGGTGCTTTCCCTCATTTGCTGATGGCATCGCGTTCATATTTGGCAGAATTACCCGGAATGAAGTGGGGCCTGCATAGAATCCCGGCTGCCCTTCTTTATCAGCATAGGCATTTCGAATCTTTGGAAGACCTGTTCCATATGCTTCAACTAATTGTAAGCGATAAAAAACACTTGCAAGCTTCGGATTTCTGCAGACGGAAAGACCGTTTAGAATGTCTTCCATCTGGACTCCGCCTGCAAGCCCACCATAGGATACAAATTCTATACGATCAGAAAAAACGCTTAATAAGGTCGGGGCGGAGTAAGAATAATCCCGATGTTCGATGGCATTAAGCAGTGCTTCTCTGATTGCCTTATCGGAATAATCTTTGGAATCAATTCGATACAGACCTTTGAAAGAGGCATTTGTCTGATTTCTCATATCCAGATAACTGTAAGCATCATTTAGCTGTTTGATCAGGGAACCGGTAAACTCCCGGCGGTCCTGAAAATCATCCTGATTGGTACCTCTGAACGTTGCTGATTTTATAATATGCGGACACTGGTCTGAAAGGAGCAGCGCGAGGTTTGTATAAAGATTGTCGGCACTGATAAGCCCAAGTGTTTTCATCTGTGGAAATTCAAAAGGCAGATTTTTTTTCTTAAAAAGTCTACCCGTCTCTTCAAAGGTGAGTTCTTGGTTCAGAGACCGCATATCTTCAAATCGATCCCCATCCGTCTCCTTGATCATGCGCCGGATTGCTTCATCGCTTGCCGGAGCGGACGACGTACCTTGCCGAACGTATACGCCAGAGGGTTTTAATCCCTTTGCCGTTAAATAATAGGGTCTGGCAGTACCTCGCTGAACATGGACCGCAAGGATCTTTTTCCCGTCTGCATCTACGGCATCGTAAGCCAGAAACATGGTAATATCCGGCTTAATAGCATCCCGGCAGCTGTTGGCAATCCGGAGAGTAACTGCGTCTGTATCCTCAATGCCGACGATTTCTCCATTGTCCTTTACACCGATGTAGACAGTGCCTCCATTTGTATTTGCAAATGCGATGATTTCCTTGCGGATTTCATCTACATAGACTTCCTTTAATTCAATGCTCTCGCTTTCCTGAAACAGCATAGCAGATACCTCCTGTTTTGTTCTGTTCATAGTTTATCCTTTCTGGTCATTCGAGTCAATATATTTTGA
Organism: Lachnospiraceae bacterium UBA7160; assembly: GCA_002491565.1. Lineage (GTDB taxonomy): Bacteria > Bacillota > Clostridia > Lachnospirales > Lachnospiraceae > Choladousia. The sequence goes on from DKWE01000075.1 coordinate 10,828, forward strand.
AGTGAATTGAATAGAATGGTTAGAAAGAATACACTGAACGCGGCAGGGGTTATTTTTTTGTCTGGTTGCAGAACTGTGCATTTCGTAGTAAACTGAAAGAAGCAATAGAAACAGACGATGTGGATCAGACGGGATGGAAAGGAGGATGGAAAGAATGAAGAAGAAAAGATGGAAGGTTGCGGCAGGTCTGGCGGCAGCGCTGTCACTTGGCAGTTTTGCTGCAGCGCAGGAGGCGCCAGAAACAGAGAAGCTCTCTGGACAATCAGAGATGCAGACGCTGGAAGAAGTCTCTGAGCGGTCAGAGGTATCGGAGACAGAGCAGGTGCCAGAGCCGAAAATGGCACTGGAAGAATATCCGCGGATTGACGGGTCGCTTGCCTGTGTGCCGCTGTGCGAGACGCTCGCGGCACGGCTGACCGGGTGCACACCGGAGGAAGCAGAGGAGACCATGGCAGATTTTACCAATACGAATCCCTGCTATCTGGAGCTGGCAGAGGGGCGGAGAGACATCCTGCTGGTGTATGAGCCGGCGCAGAGCACGAAAGACAGCCTAAAGGAGTACGAGCCTTTGGACATGCATCCTGTCGGGCGTGATGCACTGGTCTTTATCGTAAACGAGGAAAATCCGGTGGAGACGCTGACTTCGGAGCAGCTTTACGCGATCTACACGGGAGAGATCACGAACTGGAGCGAGGTAGGAGGTCTGGATGAGCCAATTGCGGCATTTCAGCGTCCGGAGACGAGCGGCAGCCAGACGATGATGCGCAAGCTTCTGATCGGGGATGCGCAGATGGCAGAAGCAGAGGAGGAATTGATTGCCACGGAGATGGGCGAAATGATCCATGCCCTGAAAATGTATGACAATTCTGCGAGCGCACTCGGGTATTCCGTATATTATTATGCATCCTCTATGTATACGGAACCGGGACTAAAATTCCTGAGCGTGGACGGAGTTGCGCCATCTAATGAGACGATTGGTTCCGGCGAGTATCCGCTGGTAAATGATTTTTACTGTGTAACGAATGGGCAGTCTTCTGAAGAAGCGCTTCGCATTCAGGAGTGGCTGCTGTCGGCAGATGGACAGAAATTCGTGGAGGAGTGCGGGTATGTCCCGGTCGCTCAAAAATAACGGAATCCGATGCAAAATCAGGTAAGAAGATTTGGCTGAATATGAATGAGACAGCACACGGGTATCTGTGAAGGGATTGAGCAATTAGGAATTGCGCAGGTGCGAAGCATGAGCGCGGTGGTCGGGCAGGCCGCCTGAGGCGCTGGCTGGCCGGGCAGGAGAGTGGCTGACGTGGGAATGGGAAACGAGGGAACCATGCTGACCGGTTGTAAGGAAGGGGGTGCGCAAATGATGTATTGGATGGGATGCAGGAGGCTGCGTCAAAGGAAGCACAGGAGTGGTTGGATGGGTGTGTGCGCCGGATTGATCATTTTGGGAGGCACCGCAGCTGCAGGAGAGACGGCTTCTGAAGGTTCGGAGGATCTATTGATTCTCAGTGAAACGGAGACGGAGATACCCGACATTTTGATCATAAAATCGGAGGAAGCCAGAACAAAGCGCTCTGTCAGCAGAGAAGCCGAAGTACAGACCAGCAATGCTTCTGAGAACGCAGCGGAGGTGCAGGCAGACAGTTCCGCTGAAAGTTCAGGAGTACAGGCTGGCAGTTCTTCTGGAGATATGTCGAAACTGCAGTCCGAAAATTCCGCAGATGGGGAAGTAGAGACACAGATGGAAGGTTCCGCCGGAAATGCAGGGACTGCGCAGGAGAGCCATACCGGTATCTGTGCGGAGGGGGAGTATGTAGTACTTCCAGCTGCAGGAATGAATCGGTCGGAGATTTTTGATTGTGAGGGCAGGCGGCTTGGAACCTGCCGGCTTTCTGTAGATTCCAGCATGCCCTTCCGCGTGGGAAAGGATACGCTGGGTGTATTTCAGGAGCAGAATATCAACTATGTCTACAGCTTTGCGCTCCTCGACAATATCCTGGAGCTGCCGACCAGCGAGTATCTGATCCAGGTACAGGGCGGCTACTGCCTGACAGCGGAGCTTGGCACCGGACTGGTGCGGATGTACGATAACAGAGGAAAGGAGCTGTGGCGGATTGCAGGATATCCGGATACCGATCCGGAAAATTACTATCGGAGTATCCGGTTTTGCCGGGTGGGAGAGGGCGTGCTGCTCTGGGCCGAGCGCTATAGCTATGAGGGGACGAGCCGTGCGGAGTACACGATCCTGGAGGCACCCATCTGGGTGAGCTGGGACGGGAAAACAGTCCGCCGAGTGACCGATGAAACTCTTGCATCGGAAATGCTTACCTATGGCTGCAAGCCTTTCGGGGATGCCCTGCTGGTGGAAAACTGGGCTTCGGAGGTATCCCGTCTGTATAGTCTGGATGGGGATGTTCTGATGGAAGGGGCTCTGCATGCGGTGAATGATTACAGCAGTACGAGGTGGTATTCTCACTATTCCTTTGAACCGCAGGCCCGATATCTGCTGAAAGAAGAGCATGGCTGGTATACGGTCTATGACACCGGGCGGGCGGTATGCGGCAGTATGGAGGTTCCGGAGAGGTATCCAGAGTGTAATGGGGAGTTTTTATCAGGACTTGCCTATGAGGAACTTGGCGGAAGGGTCTGCAGCGGTTTTGTACAGTATGGAGATGAGCAGACAGCCCCATTTGCGCGGGCTCCGGAAGGATGTTATGTGTATACGGAAGAGGATGGACTCCGGCTGCTTCCTGTGCCGCCGGATGTGGAGCTGGCGCAGTTTAATGAGGCATATGGGCTTGGCTACTGGTATGATGAGGAGGAAAATTATCGGAAGGCGCTCTTCGATATCCGGACGGGCGAGGTCATTTGGAATATGCCAGAGCAGGAAATAGGAAAAAATGCCAGCGTGGAGCTTGCAAAAGAGTATTACCGGTTTTTTGAGTCCGTGTATTCTGACGAAGAAGGATATTGGAGCAGAAATGAAATCATTGACAATCAGGGTGTGGTGCGCTATAGTTCCGAAAAGGCGTACTGCTATACCTGGCAGGATTCCTATATCATGCTGCGGCGCGGGATCTATGTTGGTATCGCGGATATGGATGGACACTGGATCATAAAGACGACCGGAAGATGGCAGGATTAGTATTGTGTAGCAGTTTGCTTGTGCAATGATTTGCAAATCGCTGTTGGCCTTGCCGGGTGGTCCAGCTGCATTGGGCAGGAAATGGCAAAATTTTTGCCAGGATATTTGGCGGCAGGTATCGGTGTTATTTGTGCATGTTGGAAACAGGGATGAAAGACAGCGCAGATAAAGCTTGCCCATTTATGATAATGGGAGAAGAGACGTTGTTTGAAAGGAGCAGCTGGAGGAATGACAATACGGGAGGCATTGCGGCAGGATCTGCCGGAACTGCTGGAGATTTACAACTATGAGGTTGCGCATGGTACGGCGACCTTTGATTTGAATCCAAAGACGATAGAAGAACGCACCCTGTGGTATGAGCAGCACACCACAGGGAAATACTGTCTGCTGACGGCGGAAGAGGATGGACGTGCGGTTGGATACGCGAGTCTGTCACCGTACCGGGAGAAGGAGGCATATGCGGCGACTGTGGAGCTGTCGATCTATGTCAGTCCGCAGTATCGCAGGCGTGGGATCGGCGATGCGCTGATGCGGGAAATTCTTGCATTTGCGCGCGGCAGGAAGGATATCCATACTGTGATTTCCGTCATCACCGCAGAAAATGATACCAGTATTCGGATGCACGAGAAGTATGGGTTCGAGGATTGCGGCTGCATCCGGGAGGTTGGGGTGAAGTTTGGGCGGTATCTGGACATCGTGAATATGCAGCTGATGGTGTGATGCCGGTGAATCAATATGCTGCGGAACTGTGACAGATAGAAATAGGGCAGACAGTATCTGTGAGAGGCGACTGGAGCGTGTAATAGAGGGGAGAATCTATGTACCGGATTTTAATTATTGAGGATGACCGGGCGATTGCGCAGACACTGAAGCGGCAGATCGGGCAATGGGGTTATGCGGTGCAGTGCGCAGAGAATTTCCGGGATATCATGGCGGAATTCCACGCATATGATCCGCAGCTTGTGCTGCTTGACCTCATGCTTCCTTATTATAATGGATATCATTGGTGCGCGGAGATCCGGAAGTGTTCGAAAGTGCCGATCCTTTTTTTGTCATCTGCTTCGGACAATATGAACATGGTGATGGCGATGAATATGGGCGGCGATGATTTTATCGCAAAGCCGTTTGACCTGAATGTGCTGATGGCAAAGCTGCAGGCAATTCTGCGCAGGACTTATGATTTCGGCACAGAAAAAGAGCAGCTGGAGTGCAAGGGCGCGGTTTTGGATACCGCAGATGCAAGCCTGCGCTATCATGGGCAGCGCATCGAGCTGACGAAAAATGAGTATCGGATTCTGCAGACGCTGTTTGAACGGAAGGGGCATGTCGTCAGCCGGGATACTCTGATGCAGCGGCTCTGGGAGACAGATTGCTTTGTCGATGAGAATACGCTGACGGTCAATGTCACGCGCCTGCGCAGGAAGCTTGAGAGCGCAGGGCTTTCGGATCTGATCGTGACGCGAAAGGGGCTTGGGTATTCTCTGGGAGCTTAGTGATGTGTAAAGGTCTTGGGATACCAGCTCCTCCTGTTTCGGCTGGTTCATCACAGTACGTAGCTGGAAAGCTCAAAATTACTTGCCAGCTATGAATGATTTTTCAAACACGCTCTGGGATGTGCCAGAGAATAGAGTGCAGCAAAGAGAAGAAAGGAGCGGATAGGCATGCTTCGTTCGTATCTATGGAGTCATCGGGGTATCATACTGTATTTTTTGGTATGCTGCGGGATTGTGACGGTTTTGATGGAGCTGTACAGCCTTCCGCTGGCAGCCGTCTTGTATATGGCGGCGGTCTGCGGGGGTGTGGGGCTCCTGTTTTTGACGGCAGATTATCTGCGCTTTTACAGGAGACAGCGTCAGCTGGAGGCGCTGCGAAAGGAAATTCTGGTGACACTGGATACGCTTCCGGAGCCGGGCTCTGTGCTGGAAGCGTCCTATCAGGAGCTATTGCGCGCGCTGTTTGAGGAAAAGGAGCGGCTGCTTGCCGCGCAGGAACGGAAGTATGAGGAACTGCTGGAATACTTTGGCATGTGGGTGCATCAGATCAAGACACCGATTGCGGCTTCGCGGCTGATCCTGCAGAGCGCGAGGGAGAGGAAGGATAAGGAAGCTGCAGGGTTCAATCTGGAGTATGCATCGGATGAAGGAACATTGCGTACAGATAGCGAGAGCAAAGATATGGATGCAGTTGTGAAGGATGTAAAGGCCAGTCCAGATGCAGAACTGAGTTCAGCTGCTGACGTTACAGATCTGGAGGAACTGAATGGCGAACTGCAGCGTATTGAGCAGTATGTGGAGATGGTGATGTGCTACCTGCGGCTAAATACAGATTCGACCGATTACGTATTCCGGGAGTGCAGTCTGGACGCTGTGATCTGCCAGGCGGTGCGCCGGTACGCCTCCGCGTTTATCCGGAAAAAGCTGCAGCTGTGCTATGAGCCGACAGCTGCGCGCGTGGTGACGGATGAGAAATGGCTGCAGTTTGTGCTGGAACAGCTGCTGTCGAATGCGCTGAAGTATACGAAGGAAGGGACAATTACCATTACTTTGGCGGAGCCGAAGACGCTGTGCATTCAGGATACTGGGATCGGAATCGCACCGGAGGACCTGCCGCGCATCTGTGAGAAGGGCTATACAGGCGGAAACGGACGGGCAGATAAGCGGGCGAGCGGCATCGGGCTGTACCTCTGCAACCGGATCTGCCGCAATCTGGGACACCGCCTGACCATCACCTCCGAGCCTGGTGTCGGCACCAGAGTGCAGCTGGATCTGCAGCAGGAGCGGCTGGAGTGAGCAGGCACCCGCAGAAAAATGGCGGAACAAGAATGAGCAGGCAGTATATAGTCTGCCTGAAAAGAATCCTTATTACACAAGACAGGAGCTGGCGGATGCTGCATCGAGATCATTGAGGACGATACAGTGCATAGTGGATTCTTTGAGGAAGAAAGATTCAATAGAAAGGATTGGAAGTGACAGATCGGGATATTGGGATGTTAAGAACCAATAGAACTTATACGGAAGGCAAGCTCCTTAAGGGTTCAGGCCCGTGTTACAAGAATGTAAGGTTGCTGTAAGGCAAAGCGATGGCAGGCATGGCAGCATGCAGCTATAATGATCTCATCAAGCGTTCCTGTTGACAATTGCACAGCTTGCAGGATACTGGCACAATTCTGCATCATCTGGTCAGTTATTTCTACGATACGGATTCATTTTTGTATGTGAAGGACAGAATCGCTGCCGGGGAGGAAGTATCGTGACAGAAAGCGGCGGCTGTGAGCAGGAAGCGATAGGATGTAAGGAGGAGACCAATGCCAATTTTATCAGTCAGCAATCTGAAGAAAATTTACACAACGCGCTTTGGCGGGAGCCAGGTACAGGCGTTGAAAAATGTCACATTTGAGGTGGAAGAGGGTGAGTATGTTGCCATCATGGGAGAGTCCGGCTCCGGTAAAACGACGCTTTTGAACATTCTTGCCGCGCTCGACAAGCCGACTGGCGGGACGATTCTGCTGGACGGACGCGATTTTTCCAGGATTAAGGAATCTGAGCGCGCTACCTTTCGACGGGACAATCTGGGCTTCGTATTCCAGGAATTCAATCTGCTGGACACCTTTTCTCTGCAGGATAATATTTTCCTGCCCCTGGTGCTTGCCGGTAAGACGTATGAGGAAATGCAGTCGCGGCTTGCTCCGATCGCAAAGCAGCTTGGCATCGCAGACCTGTTGAATAAATATCCCTATGAAGTATCGGGCGGACAGAAGCAGCGGGCGGCGGTGGCGCGGGCGCTGATCACACAGCCGAAGCTGATCCTTGCGGATGAGCCGACCGGGGCGCTGGATTCGCGGGCGACGGATGAGCTGCTGCGGCTGTTCGGCACGATCAATGACGCGGGGCAGACGATTCTCATGGTAACGCATTCGGTGACGGCGGCAAGCCGGGCAGGACGGGTGCTGTTCATCCGGGACGGCGAGGTGTTCCACCAGATTTACCGTGGGACGAGCACAAATGAGCAGCTGTATCAGAAGATTTCCGATACACTGACGCTGCTTGCGACAGGCGGTGACCGGAGATGAAAAGATTTTTTTATGGGAAACTGGCGTTTGCAGGCGTTAAGAAAAATGGAAAAACCTATGGCCCGTATCTGCTGACCTGTGTAACGATGGTGATGGTAAGCTATCTGCTCGCCTATCTGTCCTACAGCAGACGGATCTATGAGATGAAGGGCGGCGACACGATGCAGGCGATGCTGACCCTTGGCATGGCGGTGTTCTGGGTGTTCGCATTGATTTTCCTGTTTTACACGAATTCATTTCTGATCCGCCGCCGGAAGCAGGAGTTTGGTCTCTACAATGTTCTTGGTATGGGAAAATGGAATGTGGCGCGGATTCTGATTTGGGAAAGTATTCTGATGGCGGCAATTTCATTTTTGGGAGGACTTGGATTCGGCATCCTGTTTTCAAAGGCGGCAGAGCTGTGGATTGCGCGGGTGCTTGGAAATAACGGCGGGGTCTCATTTTCGGTCGAATGGAAAGCAGTGCTGCAGACGATTATGGTCTTTGCAGTGATCTTTGGTCTGATTTTGCTGAACAGTCTCCGGCAGATCCAGAAATCGGACCCGATCGAGCTGCTGCGGAGCGCCTCGGTCGGTGAAAAACCACCGAAGGGAAATATCCTGCTTGCGCTGCTCGGCGCGGGGATGCTGGGCACGGCGTATTATATGGCGGTTACGATTGAGGATCCGGTCACAGCAGTTAACGCGTTTTTTCTTGCGGTACTGCTCGTGATCCTGGCAACTTATCTGTTGTTTGTGTCTGGTTCCGTCACATTTTTAAGATTGCTGAAACGGAACCGCAGATATTATTATCGTGAAAACCATTTTGTATCGGTGTCCTCGATGATCTACCGGATGAAGCGCAGCGGCGCCGGGCTTGCGTCGATCTGTGTTCTTTCGACGATGGTGCTCGTTATGCTCTCGGCTGTGGTCTGCCTGTATCTCGGTAAGGAGGACGGGCTTCGGAGGCAGTATCCGCGTGATGTGCAGATTCTGACGCATCCGACGAATGCGGACGAGGAAGCTGCAGGCGGCACACAGATAGAAGGGGACTCCGTGCGTGCAGGGAACGACACAGATGCACAGGCAAAGGGAACTGTCCCGGATCTCCTGCAGGAGCTGGTCGATGCACAGCTGACCGAGAGCGGGCTGGAGGCGGAGCGTCTGCTGGATTACCGTTATCTTGCAGTCACGGCATTCTTTTCCGGAGATCACGCGGTACTGAGCGGGGATGATTCCTCCAAAGCATCCGGGCAGTCCTCAAATGGAACGGGTGGGAACGAAGCATCCGGCATGTCCGCAGATGGAGGGGCGAAGAACGATGCTGAGAATACAGATACTTCGCAGCTCTCTTACACGGATGCATGCGTTATGCTCTTTGTCCCGCTGGAGGACTACAACCGTATCACAGGTCAGCAGGAATCGCTGGAGCCGGACGAGATTCTCGTCAGCTGTTCCCGTGAGGGAACGTATGGGTACGATATCCTGGCGCTCCACGGGTACGATACCTGGCGCGTGAAAGCAGAGGTGCCGGAGTTTGTGACGAATGAGGAGGCGAGCAGGCTTTTGTCGCTTCTCTGGGTGGTGGTCCCGGATATGAATCTGCTGGAACAAATGGAGCTGCAGCAGGAAGAACTGCATGGAGTCTATGGCGGACGTGTTTACCGCAATTACGGATTTGACCTGGATGTCACGGACGAGGTCCAGTCCGATTTTCTGAAGGGACTCCTAAAACGGCTGCGGGACAGTGCGGAGAGTGGTCAGCCAGGGACCGGGCAGCTGCGCGGCTATGACGCGAGCTGCATCGCGGATGAACGAACCCTGTTCTACGGTCTGTATGGCGGACTGTTTGTGATCGGAATTATTCTGGGATTTGTATTCGTACTTGCGACGGTTTTGATCATGTACTACAAGCAGATCACCGAGGGCTATGAGGATCAGTCGCGCTTTGAAGTCATGCGGAAGGTCGGTATGACGAGGAGAGGAATCCGCAAAAGCATCAATTCACAGATGCTGACGGTCTTCTTCCTGCCGCTTCTGATAGCGGGCATGCACCTGGCCTTTGCATTCCCGATCGTTTACAAGATTTTGCTTTTGTTCGGCTTGAGCGACCGCGCCTTTCTGATCAGGACCGCAGCGGCAGCGTTCCTGATCTTTTCCGCTTTTTACATTTTCGTCTATGTCGCAACTTCGCGTGTCTATTACCGGATTGTAAGCGGGAAGCTGTAAATCAAAGATTCCAAAGCACTTAAGTGCCAAAGTCAACGGAGGCGCATGTAGGAATCCGGGGATGCCGTTTCAATGGCATGCCAGGATGGCCGTGAACGGTGACAACATTTCAAAAATCGGGCAAACTATTATTCTGGTGTTGAAAATGCAGAAATATTTTATCAGAGGGTGAGCGAGTATTTGAAACAGAAAGTACCGGTGCACGAGGAAAAATAAATTAGGAGACGTAGGATATCCGGTCTGTTTTGCCGCAGAGGTGGCAAAGCAGACCGGATTTTTTAAGCAGGCGTTAAGGCTCCTGTATTCCAGCAGGAGTGAAGCATCGTGCTATCCTACAATTTGTAGGAAACCCCTTATGCATTTTCCAAAGAAATGACACTGTCCGGAAAACTGTGCAAATGCTACAATACAAGTATCAGTTCAAAACGATATAACAGCAGTTTGACAGTGACTATGCGGAAATATTGAAAAGGAGGTATTCAATATGTTGACACCGAAACAAAATATGCTCGAAGTGATCCGCGGAGGCAATCCGGATCGTTTCGTGAATCAGTACGAGGCAGTGCAGCTTTTGTTCCATCCGTTTATGTTTTCCAGCCCGCTTCTGCAGCCAGGGCAGGAAAATGTTGTGAATGCGTGGGGTGTGACCAATACGTTCCCGAAGGGAGTTCCGGGCGCATTCCCGGTACATACGCCGGACAAGATCGTGGTAAAGGATATCGAGGACTGGCGGGAGTATGTTCATGCGCCGTCGCTGAAATTTCCGCAGGAGCAGTGGGATATGCTGAAGGCACAGTATGACGCAGTGGACGGAGAGCAGGCGTTCAAGGCAGTGTTCGTGGCGCCGGGACTTTTTGAGCAGACCCATCACCTCTGCGAGATCACCAATGCGCTGATGTATTATATCACCAATGAGGATGAGATGCATGATCTGGTGAAGTATCTGACGGAGTGGGAGCTGGAGCTTGCGGAGGGCATCTGCTCGCATCTTCATCCGGATACACTGTTCCATCATGATGACTGGGGCGGACTTGACAGCACATTTATGAGTCCGGCGATGTTTGACGAGTTCTTCCTGGAGCCGTACAAACAGATTTACGGCTATTACCACAGCCATGGTGTGGATCTGGTGATTCACCACTCGGACAGCTATGCGGCGACGCTGGTTCCGTCGATGATTGAGATGGGAATTGACGTATGGCAGGGCTGCATGGAGACGAACAATATTCCGGAGCTGATCAAGAAGTACGGCGGCAAGATCAGCTTTATGGGCGGCATCGAGAACCGCGCGGTCGACTTTGAGGGCTGGACGGATGAGAACTGTGAGGCAGTCGTCCGCCGCGTCTGCGAGGAGTGCGGAAATAAGTATTTCATCCCGTGCATCGCCCAGGGCGGACCGGGATCAGTATATCCGGGCGTCTATATGTCTATAGCGAATGCAATCGACAAGCTCAATGAGGAAAAGTACGGAATTAAGGTGGCGGAGTCCACACGTCTTCCGTGGCAGATCATGTTCTAAGTCAGGTATGGAGGAATAAGGGTTTGATTATTATAGGTGAAAAAATAAATGGTTCGATTCCGTCTGTAGCGGAGGCGATTGCCGCGCGGAACGCAGACTTTATCAAGGCGCGGGCAATTGCGCAGGCGGAGGCAGGCGCGTCCTTCATCGACTGCTGTGCCTCTGTTCCGGAAGCGGAGGAAGTGGAGACGCTGCACTGGATGATCGACTGCATCCAGGAGGTGACAGATCTTCCGATCTCTGTGGATAGTCCGAGCCCGGCAGTTCTTGCGGAGGCGTATAAGTTCTGCAAGCGCCCCGGCATTTTCAATTCAGTTTCCGGGGAGGGCAACAAGATCGATACCATCTTCCCGATCATGGCCCAGCCGGAAAACAAGGGATGGGAGGTTATCGCGCTGCTGAGTGATGACACCGGCATTCCGAAATGCGCGGCGGACCGGCTGAAAGTATTTGACAAGATCATGGCGAAAGCGAAGGAGTACGGGATTGCCCCGAGCCGGATCCACATTGATCCGCTGGTAGAGATGCTCTGTACGTCCGAGAACGGCATAGAGACCAACGTTGAGGTAATCAGCACAGTGCGGGAACGGTATCCGTCGATCCACATCACGGCGGCGGTGAGCAATATCTCTTTCAATCTTCCGGTGCGGAAGCTGATTAATTATGGATTTGTCGTGCTGGCGATGAATGCGGGACTTGACAGCGCGATTATGGATCCGACGAACCGGGATATGCTCGGCCTGGTCTACGCGACAGAAGCGCTGCTCGGCCTGGATGACTACTGCATGGAGTACATTGGTGCGTACCGTGAAGGACTGATCGGACCGGTGAAGAAGTAAGGAAGTATCTGTGAAGCAGGTATGTATTCCGCGGAAGCCATAGATAATAAACCGGAAAAATTGTTGCGGAGAATAGGGAGGACCGGGAGACATTTACTGCGGAAAGAATAGAAAAACAGGAAAATCCTGCCGTGAAAAAGTAAGAGAAAGCAGGGAAACTCGTTTGTAAAATATAGAAAAATCAGGGAGGTAATAATATGTCGAAAATTGATGAGGTTGCTGCTCTTGTAGAAAAGGGAAAAGCAAAGCTGGTTGGAGCTGCGGTTCAGGCAGCGCTGGATGAGGGCGCGGATCCGGTTACAATTCTCAACGAGGGAATGATTAAGACGATGGGGATTGTCGGCGATAAGTTTAAGAATGGCGAGATCTTTGTGCCGGAGATGCTGGTGGCAGCCCGCGCGATGAAAAAGGGAGTAGAGGTTCTGAAGCCGCATCTTGCGAGCGGATCAACGGGTGCGCTTGGCAAGGTGATTATCGCGACGGTTGCAGGCGACCTCCACGATATCGGAAAGAATCTGGTAGCGATGATGATCGAAAGCGCCGGCTTTGAAGTGATCGACCTTGGCGTAGACGTATCTGCGGCAAAGGTGCTGGAGGCGTACAAGGAGAACCCGGATACGAAAATCATTGCTCTGTCCGCACTGCTGACCACGACAATGCCGGCACTGAAGGATACCGTTGCGGCGATCAATGAGTCAGAATTCAGGGATAAGGTCAAGGTCATGGTAGGCGGAGCGCCGATCACACAGGAATTTGCGGACGAGATCGGTGCGGATGGATATTCGGACGATGCGGCGAGCGCGGCATCTCTTGCTAAGAAGCTGGTTGCAGCGTAAGAAGGAGTATGGGGCAGATATACTGTTTCTTACGCGCAAGCATGACGAACCGGTATACTGCTCACAGAGGACCACGAACAGTAATATTTTGTAAATTCAAGTGATGGGTTATGAATGGCAATGACAGGCGGCGGGCCGAAAGGCCTGCCGTGTGCATTTTTGTGCCGTCTGGCAAAACCGTGTTGTGATGCAGTTATTTTTATGTTAAACTGAAAAAAGAAATGCGGGAGGTACCGGAATGTTTGATTTGGAAAAATTAAAAGAGCAGGGGAAACAGATCGGGTTTTCCCATATCGCACTCCTGGACTGCAGTACGGTTGAGCTGCGCCCGGAGGTGCGCCAGATGTGTGAGGTAAACACCTGTCATATGTATGGAAAAAACTGGACCTGTCCGCCTGGATGCGGCAGCCTGGAGGAGTGCCGTAAAAATGTGGCGCGCTATCAGTACGGACTCATTGTGCAGACGGTCGGTGAGCTGGAGGATGAGCTGGACGGCGAGACGATGATGGAGACAGAGGCACTGCACAGAGAACATTTCTTTGCGTTTGAGAAAGTGCTTCGCGAAATGTTTCCCAAAATGCTGGCAATGGGCACCGGATGCTGTACCAAGTGCCGGCAGTGTACCTACCCGGACGCGCCCTGCCGTTTCCCGGGGGAGGCATTCTCATCAATGGAAGCCTACGGGATGCTTGTTACCCAGGTATGCCAGGCGAACAATCTTGATTATTACTACGGTCCGAACACAATTTCTTATACGAGCTGCTATCTGCTGTGCTAATCTGCGCGTTCTCTGTGCAATCGTGCGGCTGCAGTTCTGCCGCAGGCGGGGGCTGTGTATTAGTGGCATACGTTTCGCACTGGCGGGAGCGGTAGATAATACTTACGGAGGAAGGGGCAGCGGTCTATGACGATTCTTGAGGAACTGAAGCATGCGATTGAGGAGGGACATCCTGGCGAGGCGGAGAATCTGGTGGAAAAGGCGCTGGGCCAGAGGATCGACTCAGTCCGGATCGTCGAGGAGGCGATGATGCCAGCCATGCGCGCGGTGGGGGAAGATTATAAGAATGAGCAGGCAGATATTCTGCGCATTCTCGCGGCAGCCCGCAGTGTGCGCAAGGGATTTGAACTGATCGAGACGCATGACAGGCCATTTGAGCGCCGTAATGTGGGTACTGTCATCCTCGGAACGGTGGAGGGAGATCTTCATGATGTCGGGAAAAATCTGGTGGCGATCATGTTTCGAAGTGCAGGATTTAAGGTGATCGACCTCGGTGTAGATGTATCGGAAAAACAGTTCCTCAAAGCAGTGCGCAGGACGCCGGAGGTGTCGATCGTGTGCATTTCCTCTCTGCTCAGTACGGCGCTGCCGGAGATGGAGCAGGTCGTGAAATCGCTTCGCCGCAACGATCCAGAGGGCAAGTACAAGATCATGGTGGGCGGAGGTGCCGTCACGCGTCAGCTGGCAAAGCAAATGGGAGCGGACGCCTATACGGAGAATTGTGTGGAGGCGGCAGAGGTGGCAAAGACCTTTATTGTGTAGGGGGAGGTAAGATTTGAAGCTGTCATCTGCGTATCTGTATGAACAGTTACAGATTGAATATAAAATCACAGGCTGCGGCGGGATATCCGGACAGGATGGGTATCTGCGCCCTTTTTTTTATTTTGCAAGTTCGATTCTGGCCGCGCAGGGACCAAAGCAGGAAGCGCATGTGTGCGTGATTGCGGTGGAAGAGAAGGGGCAGATGGAGAGGCTGGAGGCATTCAGGACACGAAATGCGGGGCAGGTGTTCTGTATTTATTGTATAGAGCGCGGTGCATCTTCCGGGAGGCACGGAGCTGCCTGGACTGCTGCGTCCAGGGACAACGAGGATACGGATCGGGCGGTTTCAGATGCTGTTTCCGAAGTAACCGTGGAGGAAGCGTTCAAAGGAGAAGGCGTTGTCTGCGGCTGCCCATATCTTTGCATCACACTGGGCCAGGGGCAGACTGCCGCGGATGCCATGAATAAAGTGCAGCAGTTATTCGACTGCTGTGAGGAGTGGGAGCGTCATCTCGAAAGGCTGGCGGCAGAGAGCGCCGGGACAGAGAAAATCCTGCAGGCGGCGTCTGACTTCCTCGGCAATCCGCTGATGGTCATGGGGCTGGATTTTTCTCTGGTTGCAGAGGTGAATGCGGACAGGCTTCCGGAGCGGGCGCGGCTGTTTACGGAGGACGGGATCAATATGGAGTACATGAACGCGCTCCTTCAGGATGCATCCTACCAGAAGCTTGCTCAGACAGACAAGACAACGCTTTTTCCCGCCTATATCAGCGGCTGCCGTTCCCTGAACCGCAATCTGTATGTGGAAGGGCGTCCGACGTACCGCCTTGTGATGGCAGAGTGCAGTTCTCCAATCACGCCCGGGAATATCTGTATTCTGGAGGCGCTTGCAAAGCGGCTGGAGGCGCTGCTTGCGCATGGGTCATCCGCTGTGATACCGGGAGATCTCGAGCAGATTTTTCAGAGGATCCTTTCTGACCGGACTGCCGACTACGTGCAGGTGAGCCGTCAGCTCTCCGCGCTTGGGTGGAATGTGACTCATGAGTACCTCTGCCTGATCCTCCAGATCACGTATCTGAATCAGCAGCAGATCTCCACGAAGGCAATTTGCCGTTACATCCGGAAGCAGCTTCCCGATTCGATCAGTTTTCTTTACAGGGATGAGATTGTGACCTTTATGAATCTGACCAGACTCGGGTTTTCTGAGGACGAGGTTTCTTCAAAGCTTGTCTATTTCATACGGGACAGCTATCTGAAGGCGGGCTATAGCAGGACGATGAAGGGGCATATGAATCTGCGGCGCCAGTATGTGCAGGCACAGACGGCGCTCGATGTGGGAAGCCGCAAAAAACCATATCTCTGGATTCATCATTTCAACCAGGTAGCGCTTACCTACATCATGGAGCAGGCAACCAGGCATTTTCCGGGCAGCATGATCTGCCATGAGGGTCTGTTAAAGCTCAGGGAGTCCGACGAAAAAAATCATACAGAGTATACACAGACGCTGAAAATTTATCTGGAACAGCATCTGAACGCGACGCAGACAGCGAGGGAACTGTATATTCACCGGAGCACCTTCCTTTACCGCCTGGAACGGATCAAGGAGATTCTGCAGTCTGACCTTGAAGACCCGGAGGAGTTGTTTTATCTGGAACTGTCCATGCGGCTTCTGGAGCAGGAGGAGGAGAAAAACTGAGAAACTGCAACCCTCTGGACCTACTTCTTGCCCGAATCGGTTGAACGGTAACGGATATTGTACCAATTGAATTAACAGGTAGGAACTACTCAAAAATCAGTTATAAAGGCCGCTATGCGCTTGATTTTTGAACCGCATGCTCGAAGAAAAATCCTGTGCACGATTGAAAAGTTATTTTTGAGAAGTCCTGACAATTAACGCATTGACGTATCTCCGGGGAAATGATACAGTAAATAACGTATCGTTTTCCAACGCATAACGTATCAGACAGGCGCATGCAGGAATCTGCAGGTGCCTGTTTTTACCAAGGCTTACGCGAATGCGCACGCCGCCAGACATCGGGAACTGGAGGACCGAAACCATGCAATATACCTGTTATGAACTGCTGTGGCTGTTCTTTGCCTATTCCGTGCTTGGCTGGGGGACCAGTGTCGCAACCGCCGCGGTCAAGCGCAGAAAATTTATCAACCCGGGCGTGTTAAATCTGCCTGTCTGTCCCGTCTTTGGAGTGGGAGCCGTCAGCTTCTGTATTTTCCTGCCGGAAGTGATGGACGCGCCGTTCTTTCTGGCGATCGGCGGAACCGTGCTGGCCGGTTTTCTCACCGTTGTGACTGGCGGTGTACTGGAACATATTTTCCACCGGAAGTGGTGGGATAACAGTGACCGCCGTTTCCGGTTTGGCGGGTATATCACGGCTCCTCTGCTTGTCGGCTACGGGGCAGCCTCACTGTTTGTCATGTACGTCGGCAATCCGCTGATTTTACAGATCGTACATAGGATGCCGGAAGGAGTAGGCAGGATCAATCTGCTCTGTCTGCTCGTTCTGTTCGGCATTGATTTGTCCGGCGCACTGGCGGTTGTCTGGAAATGGCGCAGGCATATTGACCGTGTGGCCGGGCTGACGGAAAACATGCAGATGGTCACAGATACCTTCGGCAATGCGATTACGCGGATGATCCGCAGACGACTGGAGAAGACATATCCGAATCTGGAAACAGAGAAGATGGTAGAGGCCAGGGCGGCAGAGAAAAAGAAGCCGAAGGAGCAGCTCCGGTTTGCGGAAGGCTGCGGCTTTTACAAGCTTGTGTGGCTGTTTCTGATCGGCGCGTTGATCGGGGATTTGGTGGAGACCGTGTTCTGCCGGTTTGCGCTTGGCTCCTGGATGAGCCGGAGCAGCGTAGTCTATGGGCCGTTCAGTGTGGTCTGGGGGCTGGCGTGTGCGATGCTGACGCTGTTTCTCTATCAGTATAAGGATAAAAGCGACCGCTACATCTTCTTTTATGGGACGGTGGTCGGCGGTGTGTATGAGTATCTGTGCAGTGTGTTTACGGAGCTGGTGTTTGGCACTGTGTTCTGGGATTACAGCAGTCTTCCGTTTAATATCGGAGGCAGGATCAATCTGCTGTACTGCTTTTTCTGGGGGATTGCGGCGGTCGTATGGCTGAAGGGGATTTATCCGTTTCTGTCGAATCTGATCGAAAAAATTCCGCGCAAGCTGGGGCCGGCGCTGACCTGGGCGCTGGTCGTGCTGATGTGTCTCGATATGGCGGTCTCCGCGCTCGCGCTGGGGCGCTACTCCGCGCGGCAGCTCGGCCAGGAGCCGCAGAACGCAGTAGAACGTGTGCTGGATGAGCATTTCCCGGATGACCGGATGGCGCGTATTTATCCAAAGGCTAAGATTGTAAAAAAAGAGTGATTGCCCACGGTGCGGATGTCAGCAGCAAAAACAGAAGCAGCAAAACAGAGGCAGCGGAGGCGGTGAGTCCGCACCAATCCGCTTGCGCCACAGCGGCAGGATCTGATCAGCTGCCAGGCCGCGGCATCCAGCACCGTGCCAATCCGCTTACGCGACAGCGGCAGGGGCGTCGGGACGAACAGGCAGGAACTGGTTGTGTATAGAAATGGAAGAGGGGATTATGATGAGAAAAGAGAGAAATCTGAACGCAGACCTGATCCGCTGTGCGGCGGTGTACAGTGTGCTCTCCGTTCATTTTCTGCTGAACAGCGGCTTCTACGGTGTTCCGGTAGAGGGCGCGGATATGCTGGTGATGTGTATGTACCGGTCTCTGTTTATGACGTGCGTGCCGCTGTTTATGATTCTGACCGGATATCTGATGTGGCAGAAAAAGCTGTCGAACGGCTACTACAAGGGGCTGCTGCGCACGGTCGAGATCTATGTGCTGGTCAGCATTGCGGACTTGTTGTTCAAGCGGTTCTATCAGGGGAAGGATGTGACGTTTGTATCCGGTCTGCTCGGAATATTCTCCTATGAATCGGCAAATTATTCCTGGTATATTGAGATGTACATCGGGCTGTTTCTGATGATTCCGTTCCTGAATCTGGCGTATCATGGACTGCAGGGACAGAAGCAGAAGCGGACGTTGATTATTACGATGATGGCGCTGACATTTTTGCCGAAGATACTGAACCTGTTTGTTTTAACGGATCCGGCGTGGTGGCAGTCACCCGCGATCTCGAAGGAGTACGATAAGCTGGTCCCGTCCTTTTTCACGGCAATGTACCCGATCACGTATTACTTTATCGGTGCGTACCTTCGGGAGTATGGCTGGAAATTGAATAAGAAACAGACGGCGCTTCTGCTTGCTCTGGTGGTTGCCGGTTTTGGTTGCTACAATTTTTACCGGAGCGACGGCGGAAAGTTTGTCTGGGGCGCGAACAGCACCTGGGGCGGGGAGAATCTGGTTACGGCGGTGTTGGTATTCGGATTGCTTTTGCAGGTCCGGGTAAATCGGTGGCCGCAGGCGGTAAAGAGTGCGCTGGTCTATATTTCCCGGGTTTCCTTAGGGATCTACCTGATGTCGTGGATGTTTGACCAGATCATTTACAAGGAGTACCTGATCCCGCTGGTTCCAGTGGTCAATGAGCGCTGGAAATATTTCATCGTTGTGGTGCCGTGTGTATTTGTGGCGGCGACCGGAGGCGCTTCCGTCATCTACCTGATCCGGGACGCGATTCATAAGGCGTGCGGCAGAAAGCATTTTTCGAACACGCTCTAGGATTCTGGTCTGGCTGTTTTTGTCGGAAGGCAGTTCATTCTTTGGGGCAGGGCTGGCTTTATATGGAATCTGTCAGAGAAAATGAGGAGAAGCGTATGGCAGAAAAAAAGAAATTCTATGCGGTGCGGAAGGGGTTGACGCCAGGAATTTATACCTCGTGGGAGGAGTGCAGACGGAATGTCAGCGGCTATTCCGGCGCAGAGTATAAAGGCTTTGTCACACGGGAGCAGGCGGAAGCCTGGATTGCAGAGGTGGATACCGCAAAGCGGCAGGGCATAAATGCTGCGAAGCCACAGAGCCTGGCTCAAGGGGAACAACAGACTTCAGATTCTGCAAATCCGCAGTCTCCGGCTCCCGCAGCCTTACCGGAATCGGCTCCCGCGGTTGCCTATGTGGATGGCTGCTATCATGTCGGCACGCGGGAATACTCCTACGGTGCAGTCCTCTTTTATCAGGGAAAAGAAACGCATTTCAGCGCGAAATTTGCGGACCGCGAGATGGCCCTGATGAGGAATGTTGCGGGGGAGATCGAGGGAGCGATGTGCGCGATGCGGTACTGCGTGGAGCACAGCATCCCGCAGCTGGAGCTGTACTATGACTATGAGGGGATCGAGAAATGGTGCACCGGAGCGTGGCAGGCGAAAAAGGAAGGAACAATCGCCTACCGCGCATACTATAAAGAGATTCAGCCAGTATTGCACGTATGCTTCCATAAAGTAAAAGGACACACCGGCGACCGTTATAATGAATTGGCGGACGAGCTGGCAAAGGCGGCGCTGGGGATTACGAAGAAAAAATAGGCAGGATGCTCTGGCGGCAAAGAGAACAGAAATGAGGAAAGAACCGGGAAAGGAGCAGAGATCTCTGTGAATTTTACACATCTGCACGTCCATACGGAATACAGCCTGCTGGACGGCTCAAATAAGATTAAAGAATACGTGGCGCGTGTGAAGGAGCTCGGCATGGACAGCGCCGCAATCACAGACCACGGCGTGATGTACGGCGTGATCGACTTTTACCGCGCCGCGCGGGAGGCAGGCATCAATCCGGTCATCGGCTGTGAGGTGTATGTAGCGCCAAATTCGCGGCATGACCGGGAGCTTGGCAGCGACGACGACCGGTACTACCATCTGGTGCTGCTCGCGGAGAACAATCAGGGCTACGCGAATCTGATGAAAATTGTCTCAATCGGATTCGTGGAAGGCTTTTATTATAAACCGCGCGTGGACAAGGAGGTTCTGGAAACGTACCACGAGGGCATTATTGCTCTGAGCGCCTGTCTGGCCGGAGAGGTACCGCGCTATCTGCAGAAGGGACTTTACGAGGAGGCGCGGCAGACTGCGCTCTGCTATCAGAATATCTTCGGAAAAGGGAATTTTTTCCTGGAGCTCCAGGACCATGGCATTCCGCAGCAGAAACTGGTCAACCAGCAGCTCCTGAGGATGAGCCAGGAGCTGGATATCCCGCTCGTAGCGACGAATGATGTACATTATACGTATGAGGACGATGTGGCTGCGCATGATATCCTGCTGTGCATTCAGACAAATAAGAAGCTCTCCGATGAGAACCGGATGCGCTACGAGGGCGGCCAGTATTTTGTGAAATCGCCGGAGCAGATGGAAAAGCTGTTCCCTTACGCCCCGCAGGCGCTGGAAAACACGCAGAAAATTGCACAGCGCTGTCATGTGGATCTGGAGTTCGGTGTGACAAAGATCCCGCGCTTCGATGTCCCTGCTCCGTATACTTCGTGGGAATATCTGAACCGGCTCTGCTACGAGGGGCTCGAGAAGCGCTACGGAGAGCAGGCGGAATCCGTAAAGCCCAGGCTGGAATACGAGCTTGGGACGATTCAGAAAATGGGGTATGTCGACTATTTTCTGATTGTGTGGGATTTTATCCGGTATGCGCGTGAGCATGGCATCCCGGTCGGCCCGGGGCGCGGCTCAGCGGCAGGAAGCATTGTTGCGTACACGCTTGAGATCACACAGCTCGATCCGCTGCGCTACAATCTTCTGTTCGAGCGGTTCCTGAATCCGGAGCGTGTGTCGATGCCGGATATTGACGTGGACTTCTGCTTCGTGCGGCGGCAGGAGGTCATTGATTACGTTGTGCGCAAATATGGGGCGGACTGTGTGGCGCAGATTGTCACCTTCGGTACGCTGGCAGCGCGCGGTGTCATCCGGGATGTGGGGCGTGTGATGGATCTGCCGTATGCGCTGTGCGATTCGATTGCGAAGCTGGTTCCGCAGAAGGACCCGCAGGGCAAGGTCAAGGATATGACCATTGAGCGTGCTCTGGAGGTGAGTCCGGAGCTGCACACAATGTATGAGTCGGACGAGCAGATCCGGGAACTGCTGAATATGGCAAAGCGCCTGGAGGGCCTGCCGCGCCATACGTCGATGCACGCGGCAGGCGTGGTGATCACTGGAAAGCCGGTTGTTGAGTATGTGCCGCTTTCGAGAGCAGCCGACGGGACGATTGTGACGCAGTTTACGATGACGACGCTGGAGGAGCTTGGACTTTTAAAAATGGATTTCCTCGGGCTCCGCACTCTGACCGTGATCGACAACGCGGTGCGCCTGATCGAGAGGAAAACAGGCGTCCGCATGAATATGCTGAACATTGACTACAATGATAAGGCAGTGCTGGATGCGATTGGGACCGGAAGGACCGAGGGTGTGTTCCAGCTGGAAAGCGGCGGCATGAAAAAGTTCATGAAAGAGCTGAAGCCGCAGAGCCTGGAGGATATTATCGCCGGAATTTCTTTGTACCGGCCGGGCCCGATGGATTTTATCCCTTCTTATATCCAAGGGAAAAATAATCCGGGCCAGGTGACTTATGACTGCCCGCAGATGGAGCCGATTCTGGAGGCGACGTATGGCTGCATTGTTTACCAGGAGCAGGTCATGCAGATTGTCCGGGAGTTGGGCGGCTACACGCTGGGGCGGAGCGACCTGGTACGCCGCGCGATGTCGAAGAAAAAGGCCTCCGTCATGGCGAAGGAGCGCCAGAATTTTGTCTACGGCAACCCGAAGGAGGGGGTGCCCGGCTGCATGGCAAATGGGATCAGCGAGGAGGTTGCCAATAAGATTTTCGATGAAATGACGGATTTCGCAGCGTATGCGTTCAACAAATCGCATGCGGCAGCGTATGCGTTTGTCACCTATCAGACGGCATATTTGAAATACTACTACCCGGTGGAGTATATGGCAGCGCTGCTGACTTCGGTCATCGATGCGCCCTTAAAAGTGGCAGAATATATCCTGACCTGCCGCCAGATGGGCATCGCGATCCTGCCGCCGGATATCAATGTCGGGGAGTCCGGATTTTCCGTGGATGGCAAGAATATCCGCTACGGTCTGTCCGCGATTAAAAGTATCGGGCACTCCGTGATCGACGCGATTGTGGAGGAGCGGGAGCTTGGCGGGAAATACCGGAGCCTGCGTGATTTCATTGAGCGTCTGACTGGGAAGGAGACGAACAAACGGACGATTGAAAATTTCATCAAATCTGGTGCGTTTGACAGCCTTGGAGGTACGCGTAAACAGTTTATGCAGGTGTACGCGGAGCTGATGGACCGCGTGATTCAGGAGAAGCGGAGCGCCATGACCGGGCAGATGTCGCTGTTCGACCTGATGGGAGAAGAAGATAAAAAGGAATATGAAATCCGGCTCCCCAATGTCGGGGAGTTCGACAAGGAACAGCTGCTGGCGTTTGAGAAGGAGGTGCTTGGCGTCTATGTCAGCGGGCATCCGCTGGAGCGGTATGAGGACCTGTGGCGGAGGGGCATCACGAATGTGACGCTGGATTTTGCGCTGGATGAGGAGACAGGGCGCTCAAAGGTCATCGACGGAAATAAGGCGGTCGTCGGCGGTATGATTACCGCGAAAACGGTCAAATATACAAAGAAGAATCAGATGATGGCGTTCCTGACGGTGGAAGACCTCGTCGGCACGGTAGAGGTTGTTGTGTTTCCGAAGAATTTTGAGATGTACCAGCAGTATCTGACGGATGACGAGAAGATTTTCGTGAGCGGGCGGGTCAGCTGCGAGGATGACAAGGCGAGCAAACTGATCTGCGAAAAAATATGGACTTTCAGTGAGGTGCCGCAGGAGTTATGGGTGCAGTTTGCGGACATGGAGGAGTACCGGCAGAAGGAGCAGCAGCTGTTCGGGATGCTTCGGGAGTCGGAAGGGAAGGACTACGTGGCAATATATGTGCGCAGCACGCGCCAGGTCCGGAAGCTCGGCGACAACTGGACGATCCGGGCAGACGACAGGATGCTGGAGCAGCTTGCCGGGATCTTCGGGAAAGAGAATATAAGGCTGACGCTGAAGAAGCGGTAAGGAATTGATTTGCAAATCCTTTCCTTTACAAATAGGGGAAAATGGATTAGAATTAGGAAAAAAGAGGCCACGCAAAATGAGGTGCCGGGTATCTGTGCAGGTGCGGAGGCGAATAGAGGAGGAGCTTATGGGAAAGGAAGTTAAGACAATCGGTGTGCTGACAAGCGGCGGCGATGCGCCGGGGATGAATGCAGCGATTCGTGCCGTAGTGCGTAAGGCATTGTCGCGGGGACTGAAGGTGAAGGGAATTCATCAGGGCTACAGAGGACTTCTGAACGAAGAGATCGTAGATTTCGATGCGCGCTCAGTATCAGATACGATCTCCAAGGGCGGCACCATCCTGTATACGGCACGCTGCCATGAGTTCCGGACGTCTGAGGGACAGGACGAGGGCGCGGCGATCTGCCGGAAGCATGGAATCGACGGCCTGGTCGTGATCGGAGGAGACGGCTCCTTCGCAGGAGCGCAGCAGCTGGCGCTGCGCGGGATCAATACAATCGGTGTTCCGGGCACGATCGATCTGGATATCGCATGTACGGATTATACGATTGGCTTTGACACGGCGGTGAATACGGCGATGGACGCGATTGACAAGGTGCGTGATACCTCGACCTCGCATGAGCGCTGCAGTATCATCGAGGTTATGGGAAGAAATGCCGGATACATCGCGCTCTGGTGCGGTATCGCGAACGGTGCGGAGGACATTCTGCTGCCGGAGCGCTACAATTACGATGAGCAGGAGCTGATCAATAATATCATCCACAACCGGAAGCGCGGCAAGAAGCATCATATTATCATCAATGCAGAGGGCATCGGGCATTCGACGAGTATGGCGCGCCGTATCGAGGCAGCGACCGGCGTCGAGACGCGCGCGACGATCCTCGGACACATGCAGCGCGGAGGCAGCCCGACCTGCCGTGACCGTGTCTATGCTTCTGTCATGGGGGCATATGCGGCGGATCTGCTCTGTGAGGGAAAGAGCAATCGTGTCGTAGCATTCCGCGGCGGCGAGTATGTGGACTACGATATCAATGACGCTCTCAACATGCAGAAGGAAATCTCAGACTATATGGTCCGCGTGGCGAAAGCAATGACGATCTGACAATAAACGTGCCGTACAGCGCTCCGTGACAGATACGCCAGACGGCAATGCTGTCATGTGAGAGATGCGGTCAGCGGACGCTATGCGGCAATGGGAAAATACGCTGTCTGACAGCATCTACAGTGAAATGTCGGCAGCATTTGTTTGGCAGTGATCTGACCGGTATGAGGAATCTTCCTTTAACGGAATGTAAGCCGACACGAGAGACCAACATAGGAGCTACTTTATGAATCCTACCAATATCATCACCAGCCCTTCCAATCCGCGTCTGCGCTCGCTTCTCCAGCTTCAGAAAAAGCCAAAGCTGCGCAGCGAGCAGGATGTCTTTATTGTGGAGGGCATCAAAATGTACCAGGAGGCCCCAGCTGACCGCCTGGTACATACGTATCTGTCCGAATCTCTTTACCACAGACAGCCGGAGCTGTTCCGGACGGCGGACCCGCATGCGGTAACGCTGCTCTCCGACCGTGCTTTCGAGGCAGTCTCTGACACGAAATCTCCGCAGGGGGTTTTGTGCCTTGTACGGCAGTATCATTATCAGCTGGAAGACCTTCTCGGCGCTTCGAAATCGGGCGCTCCGCTTTTGATTGCACTGGAAAATCTGCAGGATCCCGGCAATCTCGG
The DNA here is from genome assembly GCA_002491565.1 of Lachnospiraceae bacterium UBA7160. Taxonomy (GTDB): domain Bacteria; phylum Bacillota; class Clostridia; order Lachnospirales; family Lachnospiraceae; genus Choladousia. Next base: position 35,765 of record DKWE01000075.1, read on the forward strand.
CACGATCATGCGCACTGCGGAGGGCGCCGGGGTGACGGGAGTTCTGCTCTCAGAGGACTGTGTCGATTTGTATAATCCGAAGGTGATACGCTCCACAATGGGGTCAGTGTACCGGATGCCGTTCTATTATGCAGACGATTTTCATCGCAGTATTCAGGAATGTCAGGCGAAGGGGATCCGCTGGTATGCCGCTCATTTAAAGGGAGAGAGCAGTCATGACGGCCAGGATTACACCGGCCCAGCCGGGTTCTTGATCGGCAATGAGAGCCGGGGGCTCACTGACGGGACCGCAGCCCTCGCGGACACTTACATCCGCATCCCGATGGATGGCAGGGTGGAGTCCCTGAATGCGGCAGTTGCATCTGCCATCCTGATGTACGAAGCCAACCGCCAGCGCCGGAGCGTGTGACGATACAGGACTAGCGGCTATCGCTAATGACCAAAATCTAATCTGCAGCATAGAAAAATTACCCTATTGATTAATATAGCAATCGCGCTTATAATTGGATGCGGAAAAAAGATACATCATGTTAGGGAAGACACAGAACAGGTCTTCGGACTGGCGGAGGAAAAGGGCGCCTGTGGATTCCCGCCTGCGAAAGAGGAGGAAGGTTATGAATGATTCAAATGGAGTAATTCGTGACGCAAGGAAGCTCGGCGTGCCAAAGATGCTGCTTTTAGGGCTGCAGCATATGTTCGCGATGTTCGGCGCAACGATTCTCGTGCCGATCCTGGTGAACAGCTATTTTGTGGATGCCTGCGGCGAGCAGCTGACAAAGGGGCTGACCGTGTCAGTGACGCTGTTCTGCGCCGGGTTTGGCACCCTGTTTTTCCATGTCTGTGCAAAGATGAAGGTTCCGGCATTTCTCGGCTCGTCCTTCGCGTTCCTGGGCGGATTTTCGACCGTGGCGAACCTGAAAAGCGGCATTTTTGAAACAATGGGTGCAGATGAAAAGGCAGCTTACGCGTGCGGAGGAATTGTAATAGCCGGACTGCTGTACCTGGTACTGGCATTGATTATCCGCCTGGTCGGCGTAAAGCGTGTTATGCGCTACCTGCCGCCGGTAGTGACCGGTCCTGTGATTATCTGTATCGGACTGAGTCTTGCCTCCTCCGCGATCGGCAATGCGTCGACCAACTGGTTCCTCGCATTTGTTGCACTTGCGGTGATTGTCATATTCAATATCTGGGGAAAGGGTATGTTCAAAATTATCCCGATCCTGATGGGCGTGGTGATCTCTTATGCCGTAGCCGTGATTATGAATGCGTGCGGGATTAAGAATCCGGACGGCACTGCGATTCTTGATTTTTCGACGATTGCATCCGCAAATATCATCGGTCTGCCGCCGTTCCAGCTGTGCAAATTTGACCTGACAGCGGTACTGGTGATGGCTCCGATCGCAATCGCGACAATGATGGAGCATATCGGAGATATGTCTGCGATTTCTGCGACGGTCGGAGAAAACTATCTGGCAGATCCGGGCCTGCACCGGACACTGATGGGCGATGGTCTTGCGACTGCTCTGGCAGGCGTGATCGGCGGACCGGCAAATACCACTTACGGAGAGAATACGGGCGTACTGGAGCTGAGCCGTGTGCATGACCCGCGTGTCATCCGGCTTGCGGCGGTGTTTGCGATTGTAATCAGCTTCATCCCGAAGGTGTCAGCGGTCATCAGCACGATGCCGTCTTCGATTATCGGCGGTGTGAGCTTCATGCTGTACGGTATGATTTCCGCAATCGGCGTGCGGAACGTGGTAGAGAACAAGGTAGACCTCACGAAGTCGCGTAACCTGATCATCGTGGGGGTCATCTTTGTCTGTGGTCTTGGCTTTGGGAATGGTCTGACCTTCCACGTTGCGGGTACATCCATTACGCTGACGGCGCTCGCGATTGCAGCGATCGCAGGAATCCTGCTCAACATTATCCTGCCGGGCAATGATTACGAGTTCGGCGTGAATCCGCAGGGAGACATCAACCGCGGAGTGAGCATGAATCCGGAGAAGCAGAAGAAATAATCAGAGCAGATGAAGATGCAGAGGGTGTCGCAAAACTGTGGTGAGAAACTACAAACGCTGGTATTTGTCTGACGGGGCAGATACCATCCGTTGTAGCTCCCAGTAGTTTTGCTGCACCCTCAAAATAGTTGCAGAGTCTTCCGGGGAAGAGAAGACAGGGGGAACAGGTTTGAGGAACAGATCTGGTATAAGACGGCGGATATGGAGAAAAGCGGGAGTGTGTGCGCTGGCGGTTATGGGGCTGGCTGCAGGGATGACTGGGCGGGTACAGGTGGTGTATGCGGAAGCAGGAATTACTGTACAGCCGCAGGCGAGCTATAAGGTGGTGGAAAATTCAGAGCGGATATGGGCGGGTTACAAAGTGACAGAAAGTGCAGAGCAGGTGCAGGCGAGTCAAGCGGTGCAGTTACAAGCGAGTGATATAGCAGAATGTGCCGTGGAAGTGTCCGAGACGGATCAGAGATCGGAAGCAGAGTTCCGGGAGCCGGTAGAACTGACGGTATTTGCGGCAGCTTCGTTGACAGAGACCCTGACGGAAATTGCCGAACGGTATGAAGCAGAAGCGCCGGGTGTGACGCTGATTTTCAACTTTGATTCCTCCGGTACCCTGAAGACACAGCTGGAGGAGGGCACATACTGTGATCTGTTTCTTTCAGCGGCGCAAAAGCAGATGGATCAGATAGACGGCTCTGTGGAGGAAGAGCAGAATCCGGAGGGACTCGACCTGATTTACTCTGCTACCAGAGTGAATCTGCTGGAGAATCGTGTGGTGCTCGCAGTTCCAGACGGGAATCCGGCTTCGGTTGGCTCCTTTATGGACCTGGCCTCTGACCAGGTGGGGCTGATCTGCCTTGGCAATGAGGATGTGCCGGTTGGACAGTACTCTGTTGAGATTCTGGAGGCGCTCGGGATTCTTGAAGAGCTGGAGCAGGCAGGAAAGATTACCTACGGTTCAAATGTGAAAGAGGTCACGACCCAGATCAAAGAAGGTCTCGTGGACTGTGGGCTTGTCTATGCAACGGACGCAGCCTCCGCCGTTCTGACCGTGGTGGAAGAAGCGGAGAGTGAACTTTGCCGTCCTGTCATCTATCCGGCAGCGGTGTTGAAAGCATCGGAGCATCCTGTGGAGGCAAAGGCGTTTCTGGATTATCTGCAGACAGAGGAGGCTGAAGAGATTTTTCAGAGTGTCGGTTTTGCGATGGCCGAGTAAAATTTCATTGTTTTTTGACTGGAGGATATTGAAATTAATGAGATGAATATGGACTGGTTTCCTTTGTATAATTCGCTGCGGATTGCGCTGATTTCCAGCGTACTTGTATTTTTTGCAGGGATTTTTGCAGCGCATCTGGCGTCGCGGCTGCATCCGGTCCTGAAGGGACTTCTGGATGTAGTGCTGACTCTGCCGCTTGTGCTGCCGCCGACGGTTGTCGGCTATTTTTTACTGGTGCTGCTTGGACCAAAACGTCCGCTGGGCGGGTGGCTGCTGGAGACCTTTCAGATAAGAATTGTGATGACCTGGTACTCTGGTATCCTGGCGGCGGCAGTCGTGTCATTTCCGCTGATGTACCGGACGGCACGCGGCGCGTTTGAGAGCTTTGATGAGACGCTGGCGTATTCAGCGCAGACGCTGGGCCTCTCGAATACGTATATTTTTTGGAGAATCCGGATGCCGGCCTGCCGTCAGGGAATCCTGGCCGGAGTCGTCCTGTCTTTTGCCCGCGCACTGGGCGAGTATGGGGCGACGAGCATGGTTGCGGGCTATACGCCGGGGCGGACAGCGACGATTTCGACGACGGTCTATCAGCTCTGGCGGACGGATAATGACGCGCTGGCATTCCGCTGGGTGATGGTCAATGTGGCGATCTCGGCCGCGGTGCTGCTTGCGGTCAACCTGCTGGAGCACCGTGTGGGCGTGAGGAAACGGACGTACCATGCAGGAGAAACGGATAGAACAAAATGTGAATAGTGAGTAAGCAATTCTCAATAGATTTGCGATACGCCCGGGAAATATGCAAGGAATCAGAACTATATCAGGAGCAGGCGGATAGGATGCGAAGGTCATAAGGGGGGAACAGAAATGTACCTGTCAGTGGATATCAGAAAGAAGCTGGGCAATTTTCAGATGGAGGTATCTTTTGAGACAGAGAACGGCGTGACGGGCCTTCTGGGCGCATCCGGCTGCGGCAAGAGCCTGACGCTGCGCTGCATCGCCGGGGTGGAACGGCCGGATGATGGCCGGATCGTGCTGGATGGCGTGACGCTATTTGATTCTGCCGCGCGGGTGAATCTGCCGCCGCAGAAACGGCAGGTCGGGCTGATGTTTCAGAATTATGCGCTTTTTCCGAATATGACAGTAGAGCAGAACATTCTAGCGGGTCTTTGCAGGGAAAAAGACCGGAGAAAGAAGCAGGAGGCGGTCCGTGCGGCAATCCGGCAGTTTTCTCTGGAGGGGTTAGAGCGGCGCAGGCCGGACAAGCTCTCCGGCGGACAGCAGCAGAGGGTGGCGCTGGCGCGTATTCTCGTCGCGAAGCCAAAGCTTTTGATGCTGGATGAGCCGTTTTCCGCTTTAGATCATTATCTGAAATGGGAGATGGAGCTGGAACTGATGGAGCGGCTGCGGGATTTTTCAGGAGCAGTGCTGTTTGTATCACACAGCCGCGGCGAGGTTTACAGGCTTTGCAGCCGTGCTTGTGTGATGGACAACGGAAAATCGCAGCCAGTTGTCCCAGTGAAAGAATTGTTCGGTGCGCCCGGAACGCGTGCAGCGGCGCTGCTTTCTGGCTGCAAAAATGTTTCGGCGGCGAGGCGGAAGTCTGCATACGAGGTGGAGGCAATCGACTGGGGCTGCAGCTTCCGCTGTGGGGAAGAGGTGCCGGAGCAGCTGGCTGCAGTTGGTGTGCACGCCCATGGGTTCCGTCGCTCGGCGCCTGATGCGGAGAATGCGTTGCTGTGTGAGGTGGTTCGTGTGGTGCGGGATGTTTTTTCAGTGATTTTAATGCTGCGGCCGATTTCTGCGGGCGCACAAAGTCCGGAAGACGTGCATAGGAGGATGATTCGCGTGGAGTGGTCTTATGAGGAGACCGGGGCAGTTGCGGAAGGGGATGTCCTCTGGATCTGTACAGCACCGGAGAATATTTTGCTCTTGAAAGAGTAAACCGGATACAGAACTGCGCTCACATTTTTTGAGTGAAAAGTGGAGCGCGGTTCCCTTGCTTCTGGTGAGGGCTTCCTGTAAACTGAAGGTACAGCGGCTGTAAAAAAGACAGAGAACGGGAGGATGACCGGAACTATGAATATTGGAGAAGTGATACGAAAATACAGAAAAGAAAAGCAACTGACGCAGGAGCAGCTGGCGGATTATCTGGGGATTACGCCCTCCGCTGTCAATAAATGGGAAAATAACTATTCGCTGCCGGATATCGCATTGCTTGCACCGATTGCACGGGTGCTTGGCATCACGACGGACACACTTTTATCGTATAAGGAGGAGCTGACAAAGCCGGAGATCAGACAGATCATAGAGCAGTTTACAGAAAAGGCTTTGGCCGGAGACTATGACGCGCTCTTTTCCTGGGCTATGGAGGTGATGCAGGAATATCCGAACAGCGGCACGCTGGCAATCAATCTGCTGCCCGGGCTGGACGCCTATAAGAGTATACTGAGTGTTTCGGAGGCAGGTGCGTATGAGGAACAGATCGGTAAGGCATACCGGCGTCTGCTGAGTGATACGGATCCGGAGATTGTGCGCAGGGCAGCGGAGCTTTCATTCTACCGATACATGAACCAGAAAGAATATGATGAGGCAGAAAAAATCCTTTCCTTTGTCCCGGAGCGCGACAGTGAGCATAAAATGATGCGGGCGCTTCTGCACCGGAGACGCGGAGAACATGGGGAGGCGTACAAGCTCTATGAGTGGATGATACTGGAGGGATACGAGAAGATCAATGGGGCATTTAGCAACCTCTTTATGATGGCTGCGGATGCGGGAGATACCGGGCGGTGTGATCTCATAACGGAGAAGCAGGAGCAGCTGGCGCATTTGCTGGAGATGGGACGTTACCATGAAGTTTATCTGCAGCTGTATCCGGCGCTGGAGAAAAAGGATAAAGAAACGTCTCTATACCTGCTGGAAGAGATGGTTCAGGGGATTCAAAATGCTTCGGCTTACCAGAAGTCAGAGTTGTATTCCCATGTGGAGTTTGGACCGGGAGACAGAAGAAATGTCGCCTTCCTGCTCAGACAGTCCTTTGAGCAGGATGAGACGATAGATTTTCTGAGGGAGGACGAACGATTCGGGCGAATCCAGAAGGAATTGGATCGTCTCTGCGGGCAGAATGAATAAGAATTGAAGGAAGCCAGGAGCCAAAAGTCTCAGAAAAGGAGAACCCGGACATACTTTTCTGGATAGTGGTTGGCTGAATTGTAATATCATAAATTCCGGAAAATGAACAAACGTATAGAAAAGTCATTGCATTTTATTCCCTCATATGCTATAAACTATAAATGAGTAAATACAAAATATTGCACAATAGATTCCGCATTGCACGGACAATGCCGTAGGAATATAACAGAATGCTTTTGCTGTAAAGACAACAGGTTCTGTTTTTGTGCTCTGCTCGGGATTTACTCATTTATAGTTATAAATATCAAAGTAAATTTGCTTCGGCATCACGAAAGGAGGAAGGAATATGACGGTTTTTTGTGAGGTGTCTGAGACGTAAAACTGAATAGTTGGTGCATACAATTACCGGGGCGCAGGACCTCTTTATTGTTGTACCGTTTTAAAGTAACCTTTCGTGCATACTAGTACATCGCGTATTTTGCGCCGTCCGGCCAGTGATATCATTTGCGTTGTACCTGGACTTCCGGTTGTAGCACACTTAAAGGGTGTGTTATTTTTATACCCATCATCAGCCGCAGAAAGTATCCGCCAATAAGGGATGCTTTCTGCGGCATTTTTGTGCCCATTTTCAGGGCTTTTTTTAGAAAGGAGATGTTTTGTATGAGAGTATTTCAGAGCAACAGAACAACAAACATGACAAAAAGGATTACGGAGGATTTTAACATTGGATTTAAGAAAATATGGCTTTATGCCGGAGATGATGCCGGAGGATGCACAGGGTATCCCGGCGAGGATTACTGCTGTTCATAAAGAGCGCTATGCGCTGGTCTGCGAGTATGGGGTAACATACGGAAGGCTCAAAACAAAAGAATATTATGGAGGCTGTGAAGAGTTTCCGACAGTCGGGGATTTTGTTTTGATCAACTATATTCCCAATGGGGACAGTCGGATTATTAGAACATTGCCACGGAACTCTTTCTTTTCCCGCAGGGATCCGGCGCCGAGGGAGATGGAGCAGGCGGTTGCATCGAATTTTGACTATGTATTTATCATGCAGTCATTGAACCATGATTTCAACGCAAAGCGTCTGGAACGGTATCTGACTTTGGCATGGCAGTCGGGGGCCGCCCCGGTTATCGTATTGACAAAAGCAGATCTCGTGGACGAGTATGACTCATATATCCGAATTGCAGAAGGTTATGCAGTGGGCGTGCCCGTGTATGCAGTAAGCGCCAAAACCGGAGCAGGTCTTGACGCACTGTCCGCTTACCTGATGCCAGGGAAAACCATTGTATTTCTCGGTTCATCCGGAGTGGGAAAATCGAGCCTTGTAAATGCACTTGCAGATGAAGAGATCATGACGGTGAATGGAATCCGTGAGGATGACAGCAAAGGGCGCCACACCACAACGCACCGGCAGCTGATTATGCTGAAAAACGGCGCGATGCTCATCGATACGCCTGGTATGCGTGAACTAGGTATGTGGGATGTTTCCAGCGGACTTGGCGAAGCATTTACCGATGTCGAACAATATTTAGGAAAATGCAGGTTCAGCGATTGCAAACATCAGACGGAACCGGGTTGTGCGATCAAGGAGGCAATTGCGAACGGCGAATTGTCCCGCAAGCGCTGGGAGAGCTATTTAAGCCTGAAAGCTGAAGCAAAATATTCGGACAACAAAACCGATTTCCTGCGGCAGAAGCAGCAGAGGAATAAGAATATCGCGAAGTTCAACAGAAAAAAGAAATCAGAAAGAAAAAAATACGGAGAGGTCTGATCGCTATAGCAAAGAAAACAGGTATGTATCGGTTCTGGGCTTGTAAACATAAGTATCCTAAATATACTGCATCCTCGTGAAACAACCCAGAGTTGAACAGAATATTAGGTTGTTGCATACTGGAATTTGTGATAAACTGCTCATGAGAAGGTTATTCATACCGAAATCGCCTGGCAGCCGGAAAGGGCTGAGAATGATCGCAACCTTATTATCAGGCTGCAAAAGCCACTGCTGGCACAGACGGATGAAGATACGATTGTGAATGTGGAGGTTTGAATTGGCGTTTCCAGAAGGAGGGCAGCAGAATGCTGAAGATTATATTTGGAGAGGCTTCCGGGGGAGTTTATCATCCACCCACCTATTTTGACAACCGATACGAGGACGAGTGGATCACGGATCCGTTGTCCGTCAAAATGATAAAGGAGATTGATCATTCTGATGTGATCAGTGTTCACTTGATTCAAAGCCCGGTACTCGGGGCCATTCCTGTCAGGGATATTTCCGGCGGTGTAAAAACTTTGATTCTGATGGCATTTGACAAGAGTGGAAAAATATTCAATGCGTCTGTTTGTGGTGACAACTGCGCCAGGTGGATTGCAGAGCTGGGCAGGCAGAAGGATTTGACCATCAATCTCCACCATGTGATGGACTTTAGCGAGGTCGCGGAATTTGAAGCCCTGATTGTGAATACCGGCAAGACAGTTCATAGCTATGAAGAGTATCTGAACGAAGCTCTGACCATAAAGGAGCGTTGATATATGAAGGGAAAATATCATATTGTTGTGCAAAATAACAGGCTTCGTTATGAGCTGACTGTGCGCAGGAATATCACGATTATTCGTGGAGACAGTGCCACTGGGAAAACTACATTGATCAACCTGATTGAGCAGGCGTCTGCACTGGGTGAAAATTCCGGTGTTGATGTGGTTTGTGAACGACCATGCCGCATTTTGAGTGGAAATGACTGGAATTTGATTTTGCCTTATCTGCATGGGCAGATCATTTTTCTCGATGAAGAAAATCAGTTCATCAAGTCTCAGGAGTTTGCAGCGGCAGTAAAAGCTTCGGACAATTACTTTGTGCTTGTTACACGGGAGGATCTGCCCAATCTGCCCTATTCCGTGGAGGAAATTTACGGCATCCATACATCAGGCAAATATCACGATTTGCGTCGTACCTACAACGAGATGTACCGGATATACAGTCCGGATCTATTTACCGGAAAGGTGAAGCCAGACACGATTGTGGTTGAAGATTCCAATTCCGGCTATGAGTTTTTCCGTGCGGTATGTTTGGAGCATAACATCAATTGCCTGAGCGCCAAAGGAAAATCAAACCTGAAACAGGCGGTTCCATCGAGCGGAGAACAGATTTTGGTAGTGGCGGACGGTGCAGCAATCGGCTCTGAAATGAATGAGCTTTATCAGATGATGAAAACAAATGTACGTATGAAATGCTATCTGCCAGAGTCTTTTGAATGGTTAATTTTGAAATCCGGTCAGATTGACGGTAAGGTTGTCCAGAATATTTTGGAGCAGCCGGAAGATTACATTGATAGCCAGAAGTATTTTAGCTGGGAACGTTTTTTCACTGCGATTCTGATGGAGAATACACAAAATTCCTATCTTAAATATAGCAAGAGCAAGCTGAATGAAGCCTACTTGCAGGGAAAAATGAAGCAGGCTGTATTGGATGTGATGGAAGGAATCTGCTGGGGAAAAGAGGAGGAAAAAGATAGAACTTTGCTTAAAGGTTTATGAAAAGGTCGTCAGGAAACATGACATACAGGTGACGTGTTTTGTCTGGTAATATAGCTTATCGGAAGCTGCGAAGCAGACTTCGATTAAGGCGCAGAATGCGCTGCGAGTCTGAATACAGGGTTCCCAAAGCGGTTCCTGTAATATAGTCTGTGTGAGAAGCCTCTGAACAGAACAGATGCAGGGAAAAAGGACGAGAAGGAGGAACACAGTACATGAAATATGACTGGATGGATGAGTACCTGATGAAAAAGCCGGGTGTCACCAAAGACCTGAAAAAGGAGTGGAATTGGATTCGCTATATGATTGGGGGCAAGATGTTTGCCGCGATCCTGCTGAACCAGGAGGATGTACCATATTACATCAATCTGAAGCTGGAACCGGGTGAGGGAGAGTTTCTCAGGCAGCAGTATGAGGACATTATTCCCGGCTATTATTCGAACAAGCAGCACTGGAATTCTATAAAGCCGGACGGTGCGGTGCCGGACTGGCTGTTGAAGGACATGCTGGATAAGTCGTATGCGCTGGTCCTTGGCGGCCTCAGCAAAAAGAAGCAGCAGGAACTCCTGTTGACCACATATTGCGGCCTGGATTGTATCACCTGCGGATGGAGGGAACCCTGCCATTGCAGCGGCTGTGTCGCGACGAAGGGGATGCCGTTTCATGCCACGGATGCGCCCTGCCCGGTGGCGGCCTGCGCGATGGGGAAGGGGCTTGATTTTTGCGGAGTCTGTGAGGAATTTCCGTGCGCGCTGCTGACTGCGTATTCCTGCGACAAAGAGCATGGAGACAATCCGCCCGGCGCCCGCATCGAATCCTGCCGCATGCGAAAAGCGCTGCTGGAAACGAAGAAGAAGGGGAGGAACTGATATGGCCTTTGACTATAAAAAGGAATACAAAGAATTCTATATGCCTAAAAATAAGCCAGAGATTGTGGAAATCCCGGAGATGAACTTTATCGCAGTGCGGGGCAGCGGGGATCCGAATGTGGAGGGCGGCGCCTATAAGGAGGCGATCGGACTTCTCTATGGGATTGCATTTACGATCAAGATGAGCAAAAAGGGAACTCATCAGATCGAAGGCTATTTTGATTATGTGGTGCCTCCGCTGGAAGGATTCTGGTGGCAGGAAGGAATAGCCGGAATCGATTATGAAAGGAAGGAAGCATTTCGCTGGATTTCCGTCATCCGGCTACCGGATTTTGTGACGGAGGAGGATTTCCGGTGGGCAGTGCAGGAGGCGGAGAGAAAGAAACAGCAGGACTTTTCAAAGGTGGAGTTTCTGACGCTTCGGGAGGGCCTGTGCGTCCAGTGTATGCACATCGGTGCATTTGATGACGAGCCGGCTACGGTGGCTTTGATGGATCAGTATCTGCAGGAAAACGGGTATGAAAATGATTTCTCAGAGGGCAGGCTGCATCATGAGATCTATCTGTCGGACGCCAGAAGAGTCGCACCGGAGAGATGGAAGACCGTGATCCGGCATCCGGTAAAACGAACCGGCAGTTGCGGTGATCCTCGGAAACCTTAGACTTGTAGACGAACGATAAGAGCCTGCTTCCCTGGAGCCATACTTCTCATTCGGGATGCGTGAATAGTAAGTGCGCATAGAGCAGGCAGTGTTTTCGATTGCAGACACAGCTTTTTTCTGTTATAGTGGTAGACAGAGAAAGGTTGTGTCTTTTCTATTCAACTGGTATTCGGGGAAGGAAAGACTGTGTCTTCTTTATTCAACGATAGATGAGCAATCATTGATAGTATTCAATTGATATCAGGAGAGGGGAAGATAGCGTGAAACCGGAGTTGCTATCCAGTAAATTTACTGTACGCAGGTTGAGGACAGAAGATATTGATCGGATCTATGAGTTAAGCAGCAGGAATACAATCTTTTACCAATATCATCCTCCATTCGTTACACGGGAAAGTATACAGGAAGATATGAGAGCGTTTCCGCCCGGAATGGAGGAAAAGGATAAATATTATATTGGTTTTTTTGAGAAGGAGCTCCTGGTGGCTGTTATGGACCTTATCCTTGGCTATCCGGCTGAGGAGATTGCGTACATTGGATTGTTTATGATGAATCTGAACTACCAGAAGAAGGGGATCGGTTCCTGGATTATTTCAGAGTGCGCGAACTGTTTGAAGGGCTTCGGATTTCAAAAGATACACCTTGGCGTGGATAAGGGCAATCCGCAAAGCAACGCCTTCTGGAAAAAGAATGGTTTTGTGGTAACAGGTGAGGGAGAATATATTAGAATGGAGCGGCACTTATAAACCAAGTGTCGGAAAAGCACAGGAGGCTGTGAACAACTGCGTTGGAGGGGACAAGAAGGCAGTATATTGGTGCAAGGTTTCGGAGAGAGTATTAAGAACGGGGGAAATGCCGCGTGGCACAGTGCTGGAAAGGGCGATGGAGCTGTGCGCACAGAAATATGGAGAATGTGTATGGCCAAATGTACCGGAGGAATGCTGGAGGGTTGCTGTACAGGAAATGGCAGGCGCTTAATAGAAAAAGAGAGAAATTATTCAGGAATGGAAGGGATTGAATTTGAAAAAGGATACAGCTCAGTTAAGCAGCTATGGGGAGTATACTACATTTACTTTTTATGATAGAACGATTACCTTTTTCACGGGGAAGAATTTGGATAGATATACAAAAATAAAAGAATGGGATAAGGGATATATAGTTGTCATGTGTAAGACTAAGACACATCCGGCTGTGGAACAAGAGGATTATATTGATTTAGTTCCAATCCTGGAAAATTTGTATATAGATCCTGAAACTTTTTTGAAGCCAATTAAGGAGGTAGAAATAATTTATGCTTGATAAAGAATTAATTGCAGTTGTAGATGCGGCCAATATGATTGTACACGGATATGCATTTACTAGAAAAAATGGTAATATTTCAATTCTTAATTTAAATAAACCTTCTCGTGCAATGGTTATTGATCCGAATGGTAAAATGCTGGAATCTAGTATGGATCCAATAGAGCAGACGATTGTGTTGAAAATATGGGAGAAAGATGCAGAATTTATGGAGGATGAGAATGCATAAATATTTTCAAGATAAAATTGCGGGATACTATTTATATTATACGAAGCATTGTATTATTGAATGTATGCATGCGCATGCAAGTGATAGACGGTTAACAGAGAGCGGGTCGGCAAAATTTTTTGTAAAGAGTGATGGAAGTACGGTCGTACAAAATAGAGGAACACTGACGGATATTCAGATAAGAAAAATTCAGAAATATATTAAAACACATTATCTCGAGATGTATGAAATGTGGTCGGTGGATAGTGATACTGGATTTTATAGCGAACAATCAAAGACCCCGCTGCAAGCAACGGGGTATCAAGCTTGAGCGCTGCAGAGCAGCGGGGTATT
>DKWE01000047.1:0-302 GCA_002491565.1 Lachnospiraceae bacterium UBA7160
CAATCTGGAGACGGTTTATTCGGAGATTGTATCCGGCAGCTATGAGGGCCTGAGCGCAGGCAACTAAAAGGATGGCGAATGCCCTGTAAATGATACGGGCAATGAACCATAAATAGAGTGGAGCAGGAAAGGAGGAGACAGCTGTGGAAAAGGAATTATATATGGCGCCTGAGATGGAGATTGTTCAGTTTGAGGCGGAAGATGTTATCACCACCAGTGGTGGTGGCATTGATGAGGGCGAAGTCGGGCTGTGATCCTAAACAGACCAAAGCCCACAGGCGGCGTTAGCCGCCTGTGGGCTT
>DKWE01000047.1:534-12045 GCA_002491565.1 Lachnospiraceae bacterium UBA7160
CCTGTGGGCTTTGGAACAGGTATAACAACACGATGACAAGAGGAGGAGTCTGCTTTGAAGAAGCGAATTGTAATATTGTTTGCCTGCATTCTGATGCTGGCAATGTGTCTTACCGTCTCCGCCACAGAATATACGGAGGGCTTTCTGCATTATACCATTTCTGAGGAGTCTATTACGATTACTGGTTATTCTGGTGAAGAGGAGACCGTTACCATTCCAGCCATGATTGCCGGAATCCCTGTCAATACGATTGCTTCAGGAGCGTTCATCGGCAGCGGGATCCGAATGCTGAACCTGCCGGATACGATCACTGGCGTCGAAGGCGGAGCAGTGGATGCAGGAACCATAGTGAATTACAATACCAATCGGATGCCGAACGAGCCAACGCAGCCTGGGCCGGGCAGCCACGAGCCAGGTCAGTCCATGGATTCTGGTCAGTCAGGAACGAGCCAGCCTCAGCCTACGGATTCTGGTCAGTCAGAAACGAGCCAGCCTCAATCTACGGGTGCCGGTCAGCCAGGAACGGACCAGTCTCAGCCCACGGGTTCCAGCCAGCCAGGAGTCGTCGTTTCGTCCGGTTCTGCTGTAGCACAGGAGGAATATGCAATCGAGGAAGTTGAAATTGAGCTTGAGGATATAGAGACACCGGGACATGGCTCAGGAAAATTACCGGCAAATGCTACGGGGGCGAGCACTAAATCCACTGCGGGAACGGATACATCTACCGGCGCGGAATCTGAAACCGCATCCTCCGGATCAGAATCCGAAAGTGCAGCCAAAACAGTACGCGAAGCAGCGGCCAAACCGGTACACGAAACCGGATCCGATGAATCAGAAACCGAAGCCTCAGTTACTGAAAAAGTACCTGAAGCCGATGATAATAATTCTGCACGCACAATCCTCCTTTGGGGAGCCATCGCGGCAGTTCTGGTACTTGGAGGGGCGTTGTTGTGGAAGAAAAAGAAATAAAGAAAATCGTCATTTCTCTGGCAGGGTGAAGCATTGGCGTTATCCTGCTGTTTCTTTGTCTTATGGTGTTTCTGGTGGAGGCGCTCGGTATTTTTATTACAGTACTGGTATTGCATCGCGACACTGGGAATTGCTGTTAAAGTGTCATCTCTTTTGCTCAGATGTGTCGGGATTGGAAGATTTCGACTTTTTGACTTTCGGCTTTACCGGGCTCTGCCAAAAGGCTTCAGGTAAGTCTGGTAGTTTCTGACCGTATTGGCAGCGAGATTCCTGGCCTGAAGCATTTCAACAAAAAGAGATAAATAGTCCATAATGACCTCCTATAAAGTGAGAATTCCAGTAGAAACAAATGGGAAATCCACAGCCAGGAGGCGGACGGCAAAATTTTTTTGATATGCTGAGCTTGAAAATATATGATAAAGTAAACATAGCAGTTTTGGGAGTTATGTTGATTGTCGTGTGTGGTAGCTCAACAATACAACATATCTTCAAAAACTGCTACTTTTTTGAGATTATTTGAAGTGTCATCATTTATCACATCTGAAATCATTGCGTTTTCTTTCAGCATGATTGCGTATTTGCAGTCGTTTCCTTCAAGGGCTTCGTACAGGTCCGGCGTTGCAAAACCACTGTTACCGTGCAGGTATAACTGAATGTCAGGAAAGTCTTCTGTGAATTTAAGTATTTTTGCACTTTTGGACACTGGAATGATGAAAATAGAATGTGTTATCATAGGACAATAGAGATTGTGACCTGTAGCGCAGACACGATAGGGTTTGTGGTTTAAAGGATAGTAAAGGCAAGCTTTTCGATGATAACACTGCAGATAAGGTAAGGGGAGGATACATGCCTGTAGATTTCAGAATCAAGCTGGCAGGGCAGAATATTGCCATAGCCGCACGTTTTCCATATGTAAAAGAGTACTGCAGGGATTATCTGACCGTAGAAAAACCTGCATTTTCCGTGTGTATCACTGCGGAAGATATCGCCTTTGAACGGGAAAAATCTGCCCGCGAAGATCAACTGGAAGGGCATGCGGTCCGGCATTTTTCGGATGCGTATCTGGAAACGCTGGCAGTCTACCGCAAGATTGCGGTGAAGCTGCTGGAGGACAATGTATTGCTGTTCCACGGCTCTGCGATCTCTGTGGATGGCGTGGGATATCTCTTCACTGCCAAAAGCGGCACTGGAAAGAGTACCCATACGCGATTGTGGCGGGAACTGTTTGGCGAGCGGGCGGTGATGGTCAACGATGATAAGCCTCTGCTGCGGATTGGAGAGAACGGCGTCACCGTCTATGGTACTCCCTGGGATGGCAAGCACCGCCTGAGCACCAATCTTGCTGTGCCGCTGAAAGCCATTTGCATTTTGGAGCGCGGCAGGGAAAACCGGATCACTCCTGTCACCGGACGGGATGCTTACCCAATGCTGATGCAGCAGAGCTATCGCCCTGATGATGCAGCCTCTATGAGGAAGACCATGGCGCTGGTGGACAGGCTTGGCAGCTCGGTTTCCCTCTACCGTTTGCAATGCAGCATGGAGTTGGAGGCGGCAGAGACAGCATATAAGGCTATGGAGCCGGAGGCGGCAGAGACAGGACATAAGGCTATGAAGCCGGAGGCAGCAGAAAACGCATATAAGGCTATGGAGCCGGAGACCGCAGAGACAGCATACATGGCTATGAAAGAAAGGAAAGAGAAAGTATGAAACTGAAAAAAGGATTCATCACTCAGGAGACAGACGGCGAGCAGATCATGGTCGCTGTCGGCAGCACCAAATTCGCCGGACTCGTCCGTTCCAACAAAACGGCAGCTTTTATTGTGGACAGCCTGAAATCCGAGACCACCAAAGAGGCGATTGTGGATGCCATGGCGAAAAAATACGATGCTCCGGAGGATGTTCTTGCAAACGATGTGGAAGGGATTCTGAACAAACTTCGTTCGATCAGTGCGCTGGATGAATAAATCAACGTTTGAAGAAGAACTAGAAAAGCATGGGCGACTGATCTATACCAATGTCGGGGACAGTATGATGCCATTGCTCAGAGAACGCAGGGATTTGCTCATCATAGAACGCCCCCAGGGCAGACTGAAAAAATATGATGTGCCGCTTTATAAGCGGAACAGTGGGCAATATGTACTTCACCGGATCATCAAGGTGCGAAAAGAGGACTATGTGCTCTGTGGAGATAATCGCTGCTGCCGGGAATACGGCATTACGGATCAATTCATTATCGGAGTATTGACCGGGTTTGTCCGGGACGGCAGGACATATTCTGTGACGGACCCAGGGTACCGCTTCTATGTGCATGTATGGTGCGGCCTGTTTTATCCCCGTATGATCATCCTGAAGGTCAAAGCATTCCTGCGCCGGCTCAGAAAAAAACGAAGAGTATGAAAAAAGGGAAAGAAAACCAAATGGCATTGTCCTGGCTGTGGGGGGTGGTCCGCGGTAAAACATGGCTCGTGGGGCTGCTTACGCTGACACAGACGCTGCTGGGGGTAACCGGCGTGGGCAATGCCCTGATTTTACGAAGCTTGATTGACGCAGCCGTTACAAAAGACGGGGAAATGTTTCGGTGCGTATCGATAGGCTTCATTGCATTTATCACCGTTCAGATTGCCCTGCGGGCTGCAAACCGTTTTTTGGAGGAATACATCCGGTCCACGATGGAGAACCGCTGTAAAAAGCGGCTGCTCGCGAACCTGCTGAAACGAGACTATGCTGCCGTTACTGAGGTTCATTCCGGGGAATGGATGAATCGACTGACTTCGGATACGGTGGTGGTGGGAGATGGGCTGACACAGATTATACCCGGTGCGGCGGGCATGCTCGCGCGGCTGTTGGGGGCAGCAGTGACGTTGCTGGTTTTGGAGCCGCGGTTCGGTTTTCTGATTCTGCCGGGCGGTCTGCTGCTGATGGCTTTGACCTTTGGATTTCGCCGGGTACTCAAAAGATTACATAAAAAAATACAGGAAGCAGACGGCTCTCTGCGTGTGTTCCTTCAGGAGCATCTGAAGAGCCTGCTGGTCGTGCGTGCGTTTTCCAGAGAGCGGCAGACGCTGGAACAGGCGGAAAAATGGATGGACGCGCATCAGGCGGCGCGCATGCGCCGGAATCATTTTTCGAATCTGTGCAACATTGGATTTGCCATCGCAATGAGAGGCGCTTATGTATTTGGCGCTGTTTTCTGCGGTTACAGCATTCTGAACGGAACGATGAGCTACGGAACGTTTACAGCGGTGCTCCAGCTTGTCAGCCAGATACAAAATCCCTTCGCCAATATCACCGGCTATCTCCCCCGCTATTATGCCATGCTGGCCAGTGCCGAGCGCCTGATGGAGGCAGAAGGTTTTCCGGAGGACGGTGGGACGGAGCGAATCTCCGAGAAAGAAGTTCAGGAAATTTATCAGCAAAGTTTTGGCGGAATCGGACTTCTGGATGCAGATTTTACCTATCGCCCTCCAGTTTTGGCCGAAGGAGAATCCGTCATCATGCCGGTGGTACTTCAGGGAGTTTTTCTGGAAATCCACAAAGGGGAATATGTGGCTTTTACCGGGCCTTCCGGATGCGGCAAAAGCACCATACTGAAGCTTTTGCTGTGCCTGTATCCTCTGGATGGCGGAAGCCGGTATTTGCTTTGCGGGGGATCAGCACAGGAATTGACTGCCGCATGGCGCAGCCTGTTTGCCTATGTCCCACAGGGGAATCAACTGCTGTCCGGCACCGTGCGGGAGGTGGTTGCCTTTGGCGATGCAGAGAAAATGCGGCAGGAGGAACGGCTGCTTGACGCATTGGAAATTGCCTGTGCAAAGGAGTTTGTCATGGCATTGGAGCATGGCGTGGATACGAGTCTGGGAGAGCAGGGCGCCGGACTTTCGGAAGGTCAGATGCAACGGTTGGCCATTGCCAGAGCCGTGTTTTCCAATCATCCGGTTCTGATGCTGGACGAGGCTACCAGCGCTCTGGACGAAGCAACCGAGGCGAGGCTTCTGGCAAATCTGCGCGCGATGACCGACCGGACTGTCCTGATCGTGACTCATCGTCCGGCGGCGCTTTCCATTGTAGATAAAATCATTGATCTGAAAGGCAGTGACAGATAATAAAAACGGAGTCGAAAAACAAGCTCGATTAAATCGGAAAGAAGGAGAGAAACGGCATGAAGGAAGCAGGGCCAAAGCAGCCGGTACAGGCCAGGGAGGAAGCCGGGGCAGAGCAGCTAGCACAGGTCAGGAAGGAAGCCAGGAAAAAGCAGGCGGCACTGGATATGATTTATCTGGCTTCCTGTGCGCTGCACAATATAGAGCCAGAGAAAGGGCAGCTTGATGAAATCGAGTGGGATGTCCTATACCGGACTGCGAAGCGTCAGTCTATGACAGCTGTGGTATGTATGGCGCTGGAAGCCAGCCATGCTTTTACGAAAATGGAGCCGGCTCTTGCGAAAAAGTGGCAGGATGATAAGAACAAATCTATCCGGAAAACGGTGCTCATGGATGAAGAATGGCAGAAAATGAAGGGCTTTATGGAGTCTCAGGGAATCTGGTATATGCCGCTGAAGGGTCTGGTGATAAAGGATTTATATCCCAAATATGGAATGCGCCAGATGGCGGATTATGATATCCTTTTCGATCCCGCCGGGCATGAGAAGCTGCAGGCGTATATGGCTGGCCAGGGGTATGAGAGAAAAGACAACAAATCAAATATTCACGATGCATATTATATGGATCCGGTTTATAACTTTGAACTGCACTGGGCGCTTTTTGGGGATCTTCACAATCCTGCCTGGCAGAATTACTATAAAAATGTGAAGGAGCGGCTGATACCGGATAAAGGCTCTTGCTACCGTTTTCGTGATGAGGATTTTTATGTCTATATGACAGCCCACGCATGCAAGCATTACAGAAGCGGAGGAACCGGACTGCGTGCTTTGATGGATTGCTATGTGTATTGTCAGAAAAAGGGGGATGCGCTTGATTGGTATTCCGTCAGAACAGAGCTGGAGCTTCTTGACCTTACAGAATTTGAACAAATGTGCAGAGAATTGGCATTTTGCCTGTTTTCCGAGCCGAATCCTTATTTGACGGATACACTCACGGAAAAACAGAGAAAGGCTATAGAATATTTTATTGGCTCCGGGACCTATGGCACCACAGAACACAGAATTGAGAATCAGCTGCATGCTCTGCAGCGGGATGAAGATGCAGTCAGCATCAAAACGAAATTGCATTATCTTTGGCGGAGACTGGTACCGAACATGGCGTGGTTTCGGACCTTTGTTCCGTTTTGTTACCGGCATAAATGGGCAATTCCTTTTTTTATGATTTACAGAGTGCTGCGTGGTTTGACTGTTCGGAGAAAAAAGCTGTGGAGGGAAATTCAGACTTTGCGTAAAGTCAGATAGAAATCGAAGACGGAACGGAAAGATGCAGAAATGGAAACAATATATGCTCAGGGTGTTGTCCGCTATAAAAAGCAGCAGGATCCAATACAGGAAAATTTTATAATCTCCGTGCAGCCGGTGGTCAGAAGGATTGTTTGATTCTTCTTACAACTGGCTGCGTTTTATTTCTATGCCAGAGACTGGAGTCTGTTGTTTCGCGCCGCCTATGTCTATGCCAGAGACTGGGGACATACTTCTCGTCCGGGTTGCCCGAACTGTGACGCCAGGAGCTATAAAGGTCAGTTCCATATCGCATATTTTCTTGACAAACACTTTTTTTAGACTTATACTGTTATACATAAGTTAAACAGTAGTACACCCGCAGAGAGGGGGAGGAGGAGCTTGGAGTTTCAGAATGATCAGCCGATTTATATACAGATTGCAAATGTGATTAAGGAGCAGATCGCGCGCGGTGAGCTGCAGGCTGGCGAGAAGCTGCGGTCGGTGCGGGAATATTCGGTGCAGTTTGAGGTGTCGGCGCTGACGGTGCAGCGAACGATGGAGTATTTGGCGAAGGAGGGGCTTGTGACACCCAGGAAGGGGATCGGGAGCTTTGTGAGGGAGGACTGCGTGC
Organism: Lachnospiraceae bacterium UBA7160; assembly: GCA_002491565.1. Taxonomy (GTDB): domain Bacteria; phylum Bacillota; class Clostridia; order Lachnospirales; family Lachnospiraceae; genus Choladousia. Next base: position 7,518 of record DKWE01000047.1, read on the forward strand.
AGGATCTGCAGACCGCCCTGATCCGGGAGCAGGCACAGGAGTTCGTGCGGAAGATGAAAAGCTGCGGGCTTAGTGGGCAGGAGATCCGGGAGCTGGTGGAGGAGATGCTGTGAAATTGGAAAGTGCAGAACTATTTGTGTGTCTTCACACGGATAAATGTACTGCTCAGAAAAAATAAATGCAGCGCGCACTGCAGCCGGCGGATAGATTTGCAGGCGCAAAGTATCCATGCGAGCTGACTGGTACGCCGGTTGGAGCAGAAGTCAAACATAAAACATCAAGAACAGAGGACACCCGTTCTAATAGACAAGAGAAGGACCGTCTGCAGTTAGTCTGGCTGGGTGTTGGAAATGAGCGGGGAGGAGGAATTGTTTTGCAGGAATATTTACTGGAATTAGAAAATGTATCGAAGGGGCATCACGGAGTCCCGGTGCTGCGTCATGTGAATCTGCGCATTGAAGCCGGCCGGATGATTGGGCTGGCAGGGGACAACGGACTTGGAAAGACGACACTGCTGCGGCTGATGACCGGGATCTGGAGGCCGGACGGAGGCAGCATTAAAAGGGGCGCGGGACGGATGGTCTGTGTGCCTTCCGCGGAGGAATTTGAGCCATGGATGCGCGTCCGGGATGCTGTTCGCTTCTATCGGACATACTATGACTGTTTTTCCAGCGAGAAGGCCAGAGGGCTGCTTGCGGATTCCGGACTGTCTGAAAATGATAGGATTTATCAGCTTTCGAAGGGTCAGCAGGAGCGGCTGTTCCTGATCCTGACCATTAGCCAGGATGCACAGCTGTATCTGATGGATGAACCCTTAAGCGGAATCGATCCGTATTTCAAGCAGAATATCCGCCAATTTCTGCTGAAAAATCTGCCGGAGGGTGCGACCGTCATCATGGCGACGCACCTGCTGCGCGAGTTGGAGCAGCTCTTTGACGAGATGATCTTCGTGACGGAAGCGGGGGTCAGACAGATGGAATCGGATGAGATCCGGCAGAAGTATGGCAAATCTATTGAGCAGTATTATCTGGAGGTGATTGAACGTGGGAAAAAATAGAACGATCTGGAACAAACTGGGCGGCGCTGTTTTTTGGGAATGCCAGAAACGGTACTACGCGCTGCGGTATCCGGCGGCGGTTTATATAGCCACGGTGCTGATGATCTGCGCACTGCCGCAGAAGCTCTGCCGGTTCCTGGATGAGAAGGTAAACTTTCTTGTCATGCTGGTCAATCTGGTATTGGGGCTGACCATCATGTTTTCGTTTGGAATTTTGCCCTATTCCACCATGTCGGCCCCCTATGGAAAAGAGGAATATCAGAAGGAGCAGCTTGGAGACATCTCCATACCGGTGCGGCTGTTTGCCCGTACCCTGGCAAATCTCATGCAGTGTGCGCTGATTCTGGCGGGAGCAAACCTGGGAACATGGGGAATGGATAAATTTGCGGATGCAACGCACTCCTATTTTGTGTTTTCGCTTACGAGGACTGCGTGGGAAAGTCTTTTGGTTTATGGGCTTTTGAATCCACTGGTCTATCTCGCAGTCTTTTTGCGCAAGTACCTGAGGGTTCAGAGCTGCTGCTATGTGTCTTCTTATATTATTTCTTCTCTGATAACGGGCTTGGTTGTCACGAATCTGGACAGCAATCTCGAGAGCCTGATGCGTGTTCATCCAGCCCTGTGGAGCGGAGTACCCGTGGTGCTGTGGGCGTTGGTGATACTGCTCGCAAGCGGGCTGAGCTTCTGGCTGTGCTGCAGGACGGAGAAGCGGATGTAGACGATGTCAGCAGCCGGAATTTTATGCAGTTTTCTGTGCGGAATGATTCCTCTGCCGCAGCATTGTAATGATCCCGACTGCATCCGCGAGCGCCCATCCGATCGGGATGGCGCACCAGATGCCGGTCACGCCGATGGAAGGGATTGGGGCGGTCAGGTAAGCGAGAAGGACACGCGTGCCGAGCGAGAGAATCGTGAGTACGAGCGACATTTCCGGCTGGCCGATGCCGCGATAGTAGCCGTAGAGCAGGAATAAAATGCCGATGCCGCAGTAGCAGGCGCCCTCGATGCGCAGATAGCCTGCGCCGATGGCGATAATTCTGACCTCAGAGGCGTGGACAAAAATCTGCATCAAAAGCGGCGCCAGAACAAATACCAGCGCGGATATGGCAAGACAGAACAGACAGGAGACGCGAAATGCGCTTTTGGTTCCTGCTTTGACCCGGTCGTTTTTTGCTGCGCCGTGATTCTGGGAGATAAAGAGAGAGAATGCATTTCCAAATTCCTGTGCGGGCATATAAGCGAACGAATCGATCTTGACCGCAGCGGCAAAAGCTGCCATGACCGCCGGGCCAAAGCTGTTGACGAGTCCCTGGATCATCAGGATGCCGAAATTCATGACGGATTGCTGGATGCAGGCGGCGAAGGAAAAGCGCACGACCTCCGCGACGGCCTGCTTTTGAAAGCTGGCGTGGCGGAGGCTGGGGCGCAGATTCGGCTCACGAAGCAGTGTGTACAGGCTGATGCCGAGTCCGGAAAGCGCCTGCGAGAGTACGGTAGCAGCGGCCGCGCCTGCAATCCCGAGGTGAAAGGACAGGACAAAGAGCAGATCCAGCACAATATTGAGCGCCGCAGCGATCCCGAGGAACCACAGCGGCGTCACAGAATTACCGACTGCGCGCAGCAGGAAGGAAAAATAATTGTAGAGAAATACGAACGGGACCCCGAGAAAGATGACAGTGACATAGCTGCGCATCATCGCGTACAGGGAATCCGGTGTCTGAAGCAGATGCAGAATCGGGTCCGTTCCGGCGAAGGAGACCAGAGTGAGCAGCGCCGTCACGCTCCCGATAAAAAGAAAGGAGAGCAGAATGCTGTTTTTCATCTGCGCTTCTTCTTTTTTACCGTAATAGAAAGAAAAGACGGATGCGCTCCCCATGCAAAGCCCGATGAGCACCGAGGTCAGAAACGTCATGAGCGTATAGGCAGAGCCAACCGCTGCCAGCGCATCGGATCCGATAAATTGCCCGACAATCCAGGTATCCGCGATATTGTAGCACTGCTGCAGCAGGTTCCCGAGAATCATCGGTCCTGCGAACATCAGCATTGTTTTTGTTACATTTCCCTGCGTTAAATCCTTTTGCATATCCCTAAATCCTTTTCGTGATACCGGGAGTATGGCAGGACAAATTAAGAACGCTCTGCCTGGCGCCATGGGACCCCGGTATCTTTTATTACTTCAGGTATTTTTTATTTACGTATCCGTATTTATTAAGCTTTTTGGAGTAGACATACCAGTAGGCGGAATCTGAAGTGTCGATGACCTCGACAGTATCCCCGGTGTACAGCTTTCCGATCTCATTTGCATAATCGTAGGCCTTTTCCGTGCGGAGCGCGAGATAGCCGCTTGCAACGGAGACAGTCCGTACCGGGTACAATGTGGCGAGATAATCATGATTGACATAGCCATACCGGTCATACTTTGGCGAATACACATACCAGTAGGTCGTGTTTGGATCGTCGATAATCTGGACAGTGTCCCCGGTATACAGCTTTCCGATCTCATTGCGGCTGTCAAAACTCTGTGCCGTGCGGAGCGCCAGATATCCGCTGCTCACCTGCACAAGCCTTGTTTCGTAATAATCTGCGTCCAGGCTTCCATACAGATAGTGGTGATTCACGTACCCATACTGATCCAATGTGGGCGCGTACACATACCAGTAAGTGCCGTCGTCAGAATCTACGAGTTCTACGATGTCCTCATCCTGCAGCTTTCCGATCTCGTTGGACGCGTCAAAAGCCCTTTCCGTGCGGAGCGCCAGGTATCCGCAGCTTACATGAACCACAAACTCATCCTCAGCCAGCTCAGGACCCGACTCGTACCAGTAAAGATAATCACAGTTGACGTAGCCATATTCGCCGTATTTCGGGGAATAGACGTACCAATACTGATCGCCGCTGTATTCGATGACCTGTACCATGTCTCCGCTGTACAGCTTTCCGATCTCGTTGCGGCTGTCATAGCTTGGATCTGTGCGGAGCGCCAGATAGCCGGAATCGACCGATACGGTATACGTATTGTAGACGGTGCTGTCAGCCTTTGCGTCAAAGGATGTCCCGGGCAGCAGCAGCCAGCACACCAGCGCTGCCAGCAGCCCCAGGCTCCAGAACCTGTAGGGGAAAGAGTTCAGCTTTGTCTTTGTGTTACTCATAAAAGTCCCTCCTTTAGTTTGCTGCTATGAAGTTTTGTGATACGTGATATGTTCTTTGAATCATTATAGCGGAACAAATGGCAGATGACAAGAAAGGTTTTCCTAAGATTTCCCAGTCTGCCGGCCGGACCTTAGAGCCATACTCCTCGTTCGGGATGCGTGAATAGTAATGCAGTCTGGAAAAAGATGTTAAAGTTGTAGAAAAAGAGCTTGTCTTTTTCGGATAACTGTGCTAGTATAAGACTCTGTGATATATTTATCCTTGCTCCTTTTTAGGAAAGGGGCCAGAGACCATAAGGAGGTGCGAAAGCATGAACAAGTA
>DKWE01000047.1:12381-48308 GCA_002491565.1 Lachnospiraceae bacterium UBA7160
GAGTGGGGCAAGAGAAAGCTCGCTTATGAGATCCAGAAAATGCGTGAAGGATTCTACTACTTTGTTCGCTTCGAGTCTGATGCAGCATGCCCGGCAGAGGTTGAAAAGCGTGTCCGGATCATGGAAAACGTCATCAGATATTTATGCGTGAGACAGGAAGCATAAATAAGAGAAGGAGTCTTAAATGAATAAAGTTATCTTGATGGGACGTTTGACGAGAGACCCAGAGGTTCGCTATTCCGCAGGGGATAGTTCCATGGCGATTGCACGGTACACGTTGGCGGTAGACCGCAGGTTCCGCCGTGATGGCGATTCGAATTCCAATGCCGACTTCATCGGCTGTGTGGCGTTCGGCAAGTCCGCAGAGTTTGCGGAGAAGTATCTGCACCAGGGGATGAAGATTGTAGTGACTGGCCGTATTCAGACCGGCAGCTATACGAACCGCGAGGGACAGAAGGTATATACGACGGATGTTGTGGTAGAAGATCAGGAGTTTGCAGAGAGCAAGTCCGCGTCACAGGGAGGCGGTATGAATATGCCGCGCCAGTCCGCACCGTCGCCGCATCAGGCGGCACCGATGCCGTCATCCGGATCCTCAGGAGATGGATTTATGAATATTCCGGACGGAATCGACGAGGAGCTTCCGTTCAACTAAGTATAGTAAGGAGGAGACAGAGATGGCATTCAATAAAGAGAAGAGCGATGCGCCAATGAAGAGACGCACAGGCGGCGTCCGCAGAAGAAAGAAAGTCTGCGTATTCTGCGGCAAGGAGAATAACGAGATCGATTACAAGGATGTAAATAAGCTGAAGAGATACGTGTCCGAGAGAGGCAAGATCCTTCCGAGAAGAATTACCGGAAACTGCGCAAAGCATCAGAGAGCGCTTACCGTAGCGATCAAGAGAGCACGCCACGTTGCGCTGATGCCATACGTCCAGGACTGATTGCCTGAGTACAGACCGCAGAAGTAAAAAATAGCGAGCATACCGCCGCACAGGAGAGATCCTGTGCGGCGTTTTTTTGCTTTATAGGAAATTGCGATTTTTTCGACGCAAAAATAAACCCTATGCTCGTTAACTGAAAGTACACCTCATAAAAGTATCTTTATAATTATAAAAATCTCAAAATACTATTGAAAAACAATATAGGCTGTGATATAATGCATTTCAACATCTGAAGACTACGTAAGGCAGTCGTCCCCGCTAATTTCCCTGTAAGAACGTTGCCCGTTGGAGGAGTCCGCTGTGATAGGTGGATTGTTCGCGGTGCCAAAATATTTAGAAAGAGAGAAGTCTATGCTTAAGAAAATGATGAGAAAAAAACTGCTTTCCGGCATCCTTTCTGTAGTGTTTCTTATATCCGGTGTTATAGCGCCCTTTCCGGCATATGCATTGGGGGAATCAGAGACGGTGTTGACCGGACGGGAAGTAACGGATAACGGTCAGGAGAAAAATAGCGGAAGTACTGTGCCGGAGGGATCAGATGCCGTAACAAAGCCGGATTCTGAGTGCAGTGCGGATGTTTCTGGTAAGGCGGGCAGTGAAACGGATGATACAGGTATAGAAGCTCCGCAGACAGAAGAATCAGAGCTGTCCACAGAACCGAAGGTTGTTCCGGATGGAACCGAATCTCCAGCAGAGCCTGGTTTTCCAACGGAAACAGAGCTTCCGGCAGGAACGGAGCCTTCGACGGGAACGGAGCTTCCGGCGGGAACGGAGCCTTCGACGGGAACGGAGCTTCCGGCGGGAACGGAGCCTTCGAAGGAAACGGAGCTTCCGGCAGGAACGGAGCCTTCGAAGGAAACAGAGCTTCCGGCAGGAACGGAGCCTTCGAAGGAAACGGAGCTTCCGACGGGAACGGAGCCTTCGAAGGAAACAGAGCTTCCGGCGGAGACAGAGGATCCGGCTCTTGTGCTGGCTGCAAATGCAGAGGACGGGGTGAACCAAAATAAGAGCTTTGTCTCCGGGATGGCGGTAAAAGAGATCCAGGACGGCGTCGCGCCTTTTGACGATGATGACGGAGCCGGGAATGACAGTAGTGCCAGCAATGGAATTGTCCGTTCGTTTGACTATGTGGATTATACACTGGAATACACGACAGCGCTAATGGATACAGCGGAGACTGTGGATGAAGCCTATATGATGGCAGAATTCATATTGACATGTGATCCATCGATTGCGGAATTCAACATGGATACGCTGAACTGGTGCATCGATCGTAAAATTACATATTACTATGAGGATGGTTCGTCCTCAGATGTATGGGATAGCAGCCGTCCGGTCAGCCGCCAGGTATTGACAGGCAAGCGTTATCTCTCCAAAACGGAAGACCGCAATGCGATACCGGGAGTCGGGACGCTGAGTACTGGGATTTATGTGAAGGGGGCGAAGAATGGTGATGTTGTAAAGCCGGTCTTTCATGTATGGATGGAGGGCAATGAGGAAGCGCTGCGTCAGTCAGCCGTGGGGGATGAGATACGGGTCTCCGCTGCGCCGCGCTACAATGTCCGGCTGGTGAGAAGTGAAAATTGTGAATATCTCGGTTATTTTGATCCGGAGGACGGGACAGTCAGTGAGACGGATAACGGAGACGCGCTTTATGGGAGGCTGGAGGGCTATGCGGTGATTCTGCAGCTTTGCAATTCTTCTCAGGACAAGGGGCTGAAGGGGATCGAACTGCCGGCCGGAGCCTTTACATTTGATCTGACAGTGACAGAAAAGCTGAACGGAAGGGATGTAACAGAGGAGAAGGATTATGCGCCGGTCCTTTGGGATTACCGGGAAAACATATATGCCAATGCTGAGACGACGGGATACCTTGGACGGCAGATGTGTGTAGGAGGAAAGATTTCCAGCGCATATGGCGCCTGGATTGAGCCATGGAATAAAGGCGGGGCAAGAAATGTGGAGTTTGCCTGCTATGATGGAGGCACGATACAGATCGCGCAGGATTCAGCCAGAGCAAATGTATATCATGTAACCATGAAGGACTATGCGTTTGACATTGAGGACTTTGATTTTCCGTCGAATACCGCAGATAACTCTTTCGGTGTGATATGCTATGGCCCGAATATCGGGTGTTTTGCTGCGGGGTATGTCCAGTTTCTCTGCCAGTCTGCGCGCAGCGTGGACAAAATCAGTAATCTGATTTTTACGGTAGCAGCAGACAATATGCGTGCGGCATCTATTTCCGGGCAGACAGTCCAGGAGGAACAGAACGATGCGGATAATTCGCATTCATTGAATGTGCCAATGTATCCGATCGGGAGCTATTCCAAGAGAAATTTCTTCATGGATGAGAATGGCGGGCAAATTGCTTCCTACTGGTCTTATGGGGATGCATATGCCGCGCAGGGGCAGCAGATCCGCATTGTTTCGACGCTGGATTTCTATGGCGACGGGAGCCTGAGCAGCGCGAATATCCTGCAGAAGTTTGATGACCGGGTGCTGGAAATTCCGGCCGGAACATCTTCTTATGCGGAGTGCGAGGTGACAAACGATAAAACGGTACTCGGGCCCATCCGTGTCTTATTTGCGGCAAAGCCGGACCGGAGCGGATGGACAGATGACGCCGAGATGAATGCCACGCGCGAAGAGGAACTGATTTATTTTGAAAGCGTCGACACACTGACTAAAGCCGGCTGCACCTGCGTGGGATTTCTGTATGAAATCCGGGACAGCAAGATCTACCAGGGGAAGTTTATTTCTACGGCGGTCAGGCTTCAGATGGACGTGAGAGTGAAGGAGAATGCGGAGGTTGGATGCGTATGCCAGACGACAAATGATCTTCGGATATGGAGAAATGCGCCGGATGCACTTTCCTGGAGCGATGTATCTTATGGAGGAGGTGCCTGTGGTTCTGGCAGCAGCGGCTGGCAGCCGGGGACGTACTACGAAGGATATGCAAAGCCAGTCTGTGAGCTCTATACGGATTATGGCAAGTCGGTATATCAGAAGGGAAGTATCGTGGACGGGCATTCGGGTGGATATATTTACGGGAATTCTTTACTGATTACCGGATGCAGGACCGGAGTTTCTATCGCAGTCGGGGATACCACGGTATCGGCAGGCGGCAGCGTTGCCAAGCTGGTCTATGACCTGGATGCGGGGGAACGCATTGCCGCGTTTGTGATTCATCCATCTGTATCAGTTGTATCGGAAAACAGCGAGGTGGATTCTTCGGAAGCAGTGGCAGACGTGACCGTTACTGCCGCGTTACCCGTACACCTTACATACATTATGGACAGTGCCAGTATGGCTCCTGCATCTGTAACGGAGAATCAGGATGGCACAAGTACGATTACCTGGTTTGCCGAAAACCGGAAGATTGGCGAAGCATTGGAGAATATTACGTTTTCCTGTATCATTGGAGAAGCAGGTACAGCGGACGATGTGCAGAACAATGACACTCTGACGGTAGGAGCGACGATCACGGCAGATAAGGACGACCGGGTTATCACGAAAGCTTATGGCAACTGTTCCGATACGACGATCACGGTAATTCGTCTGGCGACATCCTCTGTATCCAAAGCGGTGGAGCACAGTTTGCTGGAAGGAGGAGAGACTATCACATATTTTCTCCGCTATGGGAACAGCGCAGAGGAAGATGTGACAGAGGTTCGGTTTTATGATATTTTGCCATACAATCAGGATGGACGCGGCACAAGCTTTAGCGGAGCCTATCTGGTAGACAGTATTACTATGGATTTTTCAAGCGCCAGAGAGACGTATGCCGAGGTGATGGATGGCGGCGGGTTATGTGTTCAGGCAGCGATGTCAGAATCAGCAAGAGATGCTGGTAAGGTAGAAGCAATTTTGAGCAAAAAGGAGGAGGCGTCCTGGCTGCTGCTGGGGGATGGCGCTGCGGATGGAACAAGCATTACCTGGAACAGACTTTCTCTGCAGGAGGCGGTCGGTCTTTTCTTTGAACTGCCGGTTATGAAGCCAAAAGAGTATCTGAGCATCCGGGTGACGCTGGCAGTCCGGGATGATTCCGGAACACTTTTGCCGGATGTGTCGGGAGCAGTGCAGAAGCCTGGGGATTGCTATGCGAATTCCTTCTATCAGTATGCGGATGGACAGGTGACTCTCGTGGAGAGTAATACCGTAAAAGCACAGGTTGTGGAACGTATCATCAGTGGTCTGGCGTGGCTGGATGAAGATGGCGACGGTATCCGGAACGATGGAGAACCACTCTTGTCAGGGATAACAGCAGGCGTGTACCGGACAACTGCTTCCGGTTATGCACCTGACGCAAAACCAGCTCTGACAGCGGGCGGTGTGGAGCTTTATGAGGCGTATGATGTGTTTGGAAATGCATCTGCCACAGTGAAAACCGGAAAGGATGGCATGTATTCCTTTGGAAACCTGAGCTCTGGTACTTATTATGTTGTGTTGACCGGGACGGAAGGGTACGGTCTGACTGAGAAGCATGTGCAGGAGAATAACGCAGCGGACTCAGATGCGGATGCAACCCTTTCGGCGGATCATACGTCGCTGCAAAATGCCTATATCAGTCATATCGCACTTCCCAGGCTGGAGGATATGTATACATATCACTGTGAAAGCAGCCATAACGATGCGGGTTTTCTGTCTTTTACCGCGGAGGTTGCGGTTCGGAAGGAGGAGGCGGAAACAAATGTGGTGCTGCCGGGTGCGGAATTTGTGTTAAAGAATGCCGACGGGAACTATGTGACATTCCTTGAGGGCTGCTATTCCGGAGTCTGCGATGAGGTGGATGCATCCTGCAGACTTACGACATCGGAGAATGGAATGATAACAGCAAAAAAATTGCCGGAGGGTATCTATACCATGTCGGAATACCAGGCCCCGGAAGGGTATGCAAAATCGGATGCGGTGTGGAAGATAGAGGTTGGAATTTTGTGGGATGACGGCTGGAGAAGCCAGGTAACGGTGGACGGCAAGGCTCCGGGGGAAGCATTTGTTGTAAAAAATCAGGCGGCGAAGACGAAGCTAACTGTGACAAAGCGCTGGGATGATCAGGACGATCAGGACGGGCTTCGTGGAGACGCCACGTTTCGGCTGACTGGAACAGTGAAGAATGCAGAAGGAAAACAGAAGGTTATTCTGGAAAGGACGGGGGTACTCCGGGCAGATGCTTCTGTGCAGTCGTATGTCTTTGCTGACCTTCCGGCGTATGCCTATGGACGGATAGTTCAGTATGCGGTGAAGGAAGAAGCGATGGAAGGTTACGCAACAACAGATACCGGTTTGAAGGGAAGCTGGGATTTTGGATATACGGTAGCTGTTACGAATACACATGAGACGGCAGCCGTGGATATTCCGGTAGAGAAGATATGGGAGGATGAAGAGAATCAGGATGGACTGCGCACCGCATCGGCTGTTGTGATTTTGTCCGGGTCGGATGGCTCTGTCAGGGAAGCAGAACTGAGCGCGGAGAACGGCTGGAACTATGTATTTCAGGAATTGCCTGTATACTGGAACAAAGGTGTCCGGATTATATATTCCTTGCAGGAGAAGGAGATAGATGGCTATACGGAGGATGTTCTGGCGGGGGAGGACGGTTACAGCTTTACCGTAACGAACCATCATATTCCTGCGGTGAGAGATATGACTGTGGTAAAGCAGTGGGAGGATGAGGACAACCGCGACGGGATCAGACCGGAGCATGTCATGATCCATCTGTGCGGCTCCGATGGAAGAACCTATGATGCAAAGCTGAATGAGGAAGGCGGTTATTCCTGTATCTTCACAGAGCTTCCGGTTTATTGGAAGGAAGGCGAGCGCATTGTCTATTCTGTAACCGAGGATCCGGTGGAGCAGTATGAGATGGAAATCCAGACCAGCGAGGATGGCGGTGTTTTTACAGTTATAAATCACTATGAGCCGGAGACCAGGCAGATCAAAGTTACGAAAGTCTGGAAGGATGCCGGAGATCAGGATGGACTGCGCCGGGATGTATCTTTGACACTGACAGGTTCAGATGGCGTCAGTTACAGCGGGATAATTCCTAAAGATGCCGTCGAACAGGTCTGCATTTTTTCTGATCTTCCTGTCTGTGCGGATGGAGAGAAGCTTACCTATGCGCTGAGTGAGAAAGAAATGGCGGGTTACACCACGGAAATTGTGGAGACAGCGGACGGGTTCACGGTCATAAATACCCATACACCGGAAACAAAGCCAGACGCCGGAGGAGGAATGGATACTCCGGGTACGCCTAAGACCGGAGATAACAGCAACATTGCATTTTGGCTTATTGCAGCGGGGCTGAGTGTGCTAGGAATTGCAGCTTCTCTGGCGGCAGGCTGGCGGAAAGAAACAGATTGCGATGAGTAATGATTGAGCAGCGCAATTGAGAAACCGATCAGCGGGGTATTATGGATTTTTGAGCGTGTGTTTGCAGATGACAGCATCTGCGGATGCACGCTTTGTATTCCTGAAGCTTTGCGGGAGCTGATACAAAACACTTTGCATAGGCTTTTATGAAATTTTAATAAAATTAAAAGAAATTATAGAAAAATATATGGTAAAATATTGAAAACTATGCATTGAGGAAAGGGAACCAGTAAGACTATGGAAAAAAAGGAAAACAATCTGGATGAATTTCGCTATATTCAACTCCTTGAGTCCGGAAGATGGTATATCCAGATGATGAACAAATATCGCTGCGCAATCATGGAAGTCGAGACAAAGCTGAATGTCTTAAATTCAGAATTTTCCCTCCAGTATGACCGTAACCCGTTCGAATCCATTAAAAGCCGTCTGAAAAGTCCGGGAAGTATCCTGGAAAAACTGAGCAGAAAGCATTTGGAGTTTAATGAGGACAGTCTGGATCGGACCATTGAAGAAAATCTGTATGATGTAGCAGGGATCCGGGTGGTCTGCGCGTTCCAGGAGGATATTTATACCTTGTCAGATCTGCTGCTTCGGCAGGATGATATCCGCCTGATTCGTACCAAAGATTATATTCAGAATCCAAAGCCGAACGGATACCGGAGTCTTCATCAGATTCTGGAGGTACCGGTCTTTTTAAAGGAAGGAAAGATACCAGTCAAGGTGGAGGTGCAGTTCCGGACGATTGCGATGGACTTCTGGGCCAGCGTGGATCATAAGCTTCGCTACAAAAAGGACGTGGAGAATGAGAAGGAAATTATAGAGAAGCTGCGCGTCTGCGCGGAAACAATCGCCTCTCTGGATGCGGAAATGCAGAGGATCCGGAGCATGATTGAGGCGTAACGAAAACTAAAGCTTTTCAAGAGCGGATGTTTATGGTAGAATGGGAGCAGTTGTTTGGTACAGTTCACCAAAGCGGAGCGGAGACCGCCCGTTTAGCCACAGACAGGAGTTATGCGGAGCTCTGTGGCTTGCATGGCATCATACGGTGTGTTGTGCAGTCTGTATGGATGCAAGTGGAGGTGGAAAATTTGGGAAGAAACGGGCAGAAGAATAAAATGCAATTAAAATATAGCGGCAAGCTGATGCGCCATTGGTACTGGAGCATTCTGCTTATGATGCTGCTCCTGATTCTGACAGCGGTAGTTCTGTATATAAATACGCTTGCCGGTGTTATTGTGGGTGGGTTTACTGTTGTACTCTATGTGACAGTACTCGGGATGGACTTGTATTATCGTCCGCGTGTATTGACGGAGCTGATGGATTTTTCCCGCAAATATGGTGCAATTGAGCAGGATATTCTGAAGGAAATTTCTTTTCCATTCTGTCTGGTGCAGCCAGATGGCAAGATCCTGCGCATGAATGATCAGATGGCAGCGCTGACTGGAAAGCAGGAGGATTACCATAAGAATATTGCGGTGCTGTTTCCGGATCTGAATACATCGCAGTACCCGGCAGAGTCTGAGGAACGCTCTGTAGATGTAGAATATCAGGAGAAGAAGTTTCGCGTTACGATGAAGCGTGTGCCTCTGAAGAATGCGATTGACGCCAGCACAATTGCGGAGCGTATCTCAGGTGATTGTTATGCCATATCCATGTGTTTCTTCGACAATACGGAGCTGTCCTGGTATATGCAGGAGAATTATGAGCAGAATCCGGCAGTTGGCTTATTATATATGGATAATTACGATGAGGCGATGGAGAGCGTGGAGGATATGCGCCGTTCCATGCTTGGCGCTCTGGTTGACCGATGCATCACAAAGTATGTATCGACCGGGGAGGGCCTGATCAAGAAACTGGAAAAGGACAAGTATTTACTCGTGATCAACCGGAAACAGCTGGATGCAATGGAGGAAGACCGATTTTCGATTCTGGAGGATATCAAAAAGGTCAATATCGGCAATTCTATTGCTGTGACGATCAGCATCGGCATTGGGATGAACTGCGGCAGCTATGTGCAGAACTTTGAGGCTGGGCGTGTGGCGATTGAAATGGCACTGGCGCGCGGCGGCGATCAGGTTGTGGTAAAAGATCACGACAAGATGGCATTTTACGGCGGAAAGACGCAGCATTCGGAGAAAAATACAAGAGTGCGCGCTCGTGTAAAATCCCAGGCATTGCGCGAGATGATTGCTTCGCGGGAGCGCGTGATCGTTATGGGGCACAAGAATACGGATATTGATTCACTTGGGGCATGTGTAGGCGTTTGCCGCGCCGCGATGCAGGTGGAGAAGCCGGTACACATCGTACTGGGCGAGGTCAATAGCAGCATCCGCCCGTGGGTGTCGATTTTGAAAGAGAAGGATGAAGCATACGAGAGAATCTTCATTACACACGAACAGGCGGTTGAACTGACAAATAATAACACGGTTGTAGTCGTCGTGGATACGAACCGGCCGAGCATGGCGGAATGTGAGGAGATTCTGTATCTGACGAAGACCGTTGTCGTCCTGGATCACCATCGGCAGACGACGGAGAAAATTGAAAATGCAGCGCTGTCGTACATTGAGCCGTCCGCTTCCTCGGCGTGTGAAATGATTTCAGAAATTTTGCAGTACTATGATGAGGGAGTGAGACTCAAGCCTCACGAGGCGGACGCAATGTACGCGGGCATCATCATCGATACAAATAACTTTGTGGCAAAGACCGGGATCCGCACCTTTGAGGCGGCAGCCTTCCTGCGGAGGCATGGCGCGGATGTGACACGGGTGCGCAAGGCATTCCGGAATGATATGGAAACGTATAAGGCGCGGGCGGAGGCGGTGCGCCATGCGGAGACCTTTATGGACAGCTATGCGATCAGTGTCTGCCCGAGTGCGGGACTTGAGAGTCCGACCGTGGTCGGTGCACAGGCTGCGAACGAACTGCTGAATATCATTGGCGTGAAGGCATCGTTTGTGCTGACTGATTACAGCCATAAAATATATATAAGCGCACGCTCCATCGATGAGGTGAATGTGCAGATTATTATGGAGCGCCTCGGCGGAGGCGGCCACATGAATATCGCAGGCGCACAGCTGGCAGATACCGACCTGGATGGGGCGCGCCAGAAGCTGAAGGAAGTATTGACACAGATGACGAAGGAAGGAGCAATTTGAGATGAAAGTAATCTTACTGCAGGATGTAAAAGCATTGGGAAAGAAGGGCGACATCGTAAATGTCAGTGATGGATATGCGCGGAACATGCTTCTGAAGCAGGGACTTGGCAAGGAAGCGACCGGGCAGAATATAAATGACCTGAAGCTGCAGAAGGCGAACCAGGAAAAACTTGCGGCGCAGGCGCTTGCTGCGGCACAGTCTCTGGCGGAGGAGCTGAAGGATAAGGAAGTGACCGTCAGTGTGAAGGCAGGCGAGGGCGGAAGAGTCTTCGGTTCGGTTTCCACGAAAGAGATCGCGGAATCCATTAAAAAGCAGCTTGGCTACGAAATCGACAAGAAAAAGCTCCTGCTGGATAATCCGATTAAGTCCCTTGGATACACAGAGGTTAGTATCCGCCTGCACACAAAGGTGACAGGCAAGATACGGGTACACGTAGTAGAGGGATGATGTTTTTCACTGTATTCGGGAGCTTTTGCGCATATGGGCGAGGGGCTCTGATGTCCGGTCAGCATGGCCTCCAGGCAGAAGTTCTGTCTGAATATTGAGACCGGACATTCATAGTAAATGAATTTTGCCGGCATCTGTTGTAGTACAGAACAGATATCGGCGGGGAACCTCTGTGCAGCTGCGCCGCATCATGCGGTGAAGCTGCATTTGACGTCCATGGAAATCAACGAGACATCAGGTCATGAAGTTTTTCCAGATAGGGACAGAACAGCGTACTGGCTGGGAAAAGCAAGGAGAAGAGAGCCGTGGAGGACAATTTATTAAAACGGGTTATGCCGCACAGTGTGGAGGCGGAGCAGTCGGTCATCGGTGCGATGCTGATGGACCGGGATGCCATTACAATTGCCTCAGAGATTTTGACGGCGGAGGATTTTTATCAGAAGCAGTACGGCATTTTGTTTGAGACGATGGTAGAACTGTACACCGAGAACTGTCCGGTAGATCTGGTCACGCTGCAGAACAGGCTGAAGGAGAAAGATGTGCCGCCGGAAATCAGCAGCCTGGAATTTGCGGGAGAGTTGATTGTAGCAGTGCCGACCTCTGCAAATGTGCGGTATTATGCAGAAATTGTGGCGGAAAAGGCATCTCTGCGCAGGCTGATCCGTGTAAATGAAGAAATTGCCGCTTCCTGCTATGCAGGCAAGGATCGTGTCGAAGATATTATGGAGGACACGGAGAAGAAAATTTTTCAGGTGCTTCAGCGAAAATCGAGTGAGGATTTTGTCCCGATTAAGCAGGTGGTGCTGAATGCGCTCGATAAGATTGAGGCGGCGAGCCGCACAAAGGGCAACGTTACCGGACTTGCGACCGGCTTTATTGATCTGGATTACCAGACGTCCGGGTTTCAGCCCTCGGATCTGATCCTGATTGCAGCGCGTCCGTCTATGGGAAAGACAGCGTTTGCATTGAATATCGCGGAGTATATGGCATTCCGGAAGGAGGAGACCGTTGCAATTTTCAGCCTGGAAATGTCCAAGGAGCAGCTGGTAAACCGTCTGTTCTCGCTGGAGTCGCGGGTTGATGCACAGGTGCTCCGGTCCGGAAATCTGAGCGATAATGACTGGTCAAGTCTGATCGAAGCGGCGGGTGTGATCGGACGTTCCAACCTGATTATTGACGATACGCCGGGTATTTCTGTCTCAGAGCTGCGCAGTAAGTGCCGGAAATACAAGTTGGAGCATAATCTGGGCATCATCATGATTGACTATCTGCAGCTGATGCAGGGCAGCAAGCGCGCAGAGTCCAGACAGCAGGAAATTTCAGATATTTCCCGTTCCTTAAAAGAGATCGCCAGAGAGCTGCAGGTGCCGGTGGTGGCGCTTTCTCAGCTGTCACGCGCAGTCGAACAGCGCCCGGATCACCGGCCGATGCTTTCCGACCTGCGTGAGTCCGGAGCAATCGAGCAGGATGCGGATGTCGTGATGTTTCTCTACCGGGATGATTATTACAATCACGATACGGAAAAAAAGGATGTCGCTGAGGTCATTATAGCCAAACAGCGAAATGGCCCGATCGGTACGATCGAGCTTGCATGGCTGCCGCGCTTCACTAAATTTGCTAATATGAAGAAATGAGGGCTTATATGGTCGAATTTTTGGTCGATTTTTTAGCTGAAGTGATAGGCGGTATCATAGAACTGTCCTTTGACCCGTGGATTAATAAGGCTGTGACGAAATGGAAACGCCGTAGACAGAAAATAATATAAGATAAGTCCTTCCTCTTGGGTTCTAATTTCGTGTGAAGCTTCATATAAATGAAGGAGAGCACAGTGCGAAAAGCTGCCATAGGGCGGCAGAAAAAAGAGGGAGAAGTATCATGGAGGAAAGAGAATATTCTGTATCAGAAGCAGTGCGGCTCATCGGTGTGGAGTCGCACGTTTTGCGTTATTGGGAAGAAGAGCTTGGGGTCGCGATAAAAAGGACAAACCTGGGACACCGTGTTTATTCAGAGCAGAACATCGCTTTGTTCCGCAGGGTAAAGGGCTTGAAGGAGCAGGGGATTCAGCTGAAGGCAATCAGGCTGCTGCTGGACGGAGAAGGACAGGCAGAAAATGTGACGCCGATATCTGCAAAATGTGCAGAGAAACGGCAGGCTTCCGGGAACTCTTATGAAATGGTTTCTGAAGTAGTGCGGGATCTCAGATTGCTGGAAGATAAAACTACTTCCACAGATGAAAAGTCTTCCGCAGAAGACGGGGAGGAGTCTGGAGAAAAAAAGATCATGGAGGATGAGAAAGAGTCTGAAAATAAGGATGCCGCGGAGGAAACGGCAGAGTTTGAGAGAGAAGATACGGTGGCGGACGCGGCAGAAGCGGAGCTGTACGAGGTCGTTTATGATGAAAAAGAAGAGACATTGCGGCGCTTTGAGGCGATGCTGCGCAGGCTAATGGCGGAGACAGCGGAGGAACAGAGTGACCGGCTGGTACATACCCTGACAGATGCGCTTCGCGGGGAACTGGAGGACTGGTATCTGCAGGCTTTGCAGGAGGCAGCCGGTGAGGCAGCGGCAGCACGTTCAAAAGAGCGGGAAGAGAGAGGATTGCGCGGACTGATTGGAAAATTATTTCAGAGAAAGAAATAGACCGCCAGCGAAAAACCAGAAAAGAATTGACAAGGTTCGTATCTTATTATATTTTGTAAAGGAAGTGAAGAAATACAAGTCGGAGGACAGACATTCTATGAAAATGACAAAATCTGATTATCGTTGTATTGTACTGCTGTATATTGGAGTGTTTCTGCTTGCCGGGATTCCGGCGTGGCGGATGTATACCAGCCTGGTGATCGATGAGACTGGTACACTTGCGAACGCAGCGCTGCTGTCAGGACGCAGCTGGCATACGGGGATGCTGAGCAGCGGAGGGTACTATTACCGGTATGGAATGGGATTTATATGGTTTCTGCCCTTCTTGTTATTTCAGGATTCTGTCCTGGTTTATCGGGTGTGCGGTCTGATAGACGCTGCTCTGTTTGCCCTGATCCCGGTCCTGGTTTACCAGATCTGCAGACGTGATCTGAGGATGGAAAGCCGCCCGCGTGCGGTAGTGCTGGCGCTTGCAGCCTGCTGTCAGGGGGATATTCTCTTTTTTGCCCTGAACAGGCGCGGAGATGTGATGCTCACAATTGTAAACTGGATATGCCTGTATGTGATGCTTCGGCTGGTGGATCAGGAGGATGAGAAGGGGAAGATCCTGCGCAGCGTTCTGCTTAGTTTTTTTTCTGTGTTTGCCTATGCAAGCCACAGCAGAGGTATCGTGACCGTGATCGCTGTCGCATTAACCATCGCCGTGCTGCGCCTGGTATATAAGAAATTTTATGTGAATTTTCCGGTGTGGGCGGGCAGCCTGCTGGGATTTCTGGCTGTAGACAAGTTTCTGCAGGTCTGGTTCCGCAGGGAAATCTGGGGCAGCGGCGCAGGACATGCCACCGGGCTTTCCATGGAGTCCATCAAGCTGCTTTTTACAGGAACAGGGATTAAGAGCCTGGTAAAGCTGTCAGCAGCCTGGCTCTATAATGCGTTTGCGTCAACCGGAGGTTTGTGCTGCGTGGGTGTCGTGGCGGCTTTGATGATTCTGGTATTGCTGCTGCGCAGGTCCGGGAAGCTGCAGGTAAGCGAGGGGGTCATTGGACTGTTTGGCGGGCTGTCCTTCGCGGGAAGCGCAGCGCTTGGCGTGCTGTTTTTCCTGGAACCGGTATCAAAGGTTTTCACCGGGGCTTCAGACGGAAGGGCGGACCGTATTGTGTATGGAAGATATATCAACTGTGCGCTCGGTTTCCTTGTATTTTTAGGCGTGTACGTGCTGATCTGCCGGAAGGACCTGTTTGGACGCAGGGCGAAGGCGGCATCGGTCTGCGGATATGGTGTTACACTTTTGTTCTTTGTATGGAAGGTGGCCGGATGGATGAAGCTGGAGGCCATCGAGAGAAATATCGGCGTGATCACCAGCTTCAAGAACTATTTGAAGCAGCACATGGAGCAGCCGGAAAATGTACTTGGACTGGCGCTGCTCTTATTTGGAGCGCTGATGTTTCTGGTGCTTTTTCTGTTTCTCTTCCTTGGTTATAGCAGGCACGCAGTCTGGATTGGTATTGTGAGCACGGGCATGGGAATCGTATTGTATCTGTATAATGCGCAGACACTGATACAGAAGCCGCAGGAGAAAAATTATGTGCGGGTGGAGACAGTCTATGAGACAATGGAATCCTTTGGGGACATTTATGAGGAATATCCGGTTGTCTGGGTATCGAAGAACGCGCGGACGAAGATCAAAACGTATCAGGCGTTGCTGATGGAGTATAACCTGATGGACTACAAATTTGAGGAGTCAGGCGGCGGGGCGGAAACGTTTTATCTGAATGGCGAGCTTACCAGGTATGATGGACAGAATTTTGCAGAACTCGATAATATGCTTGTGATCGCGGGAAGCCTGCCGACTCCGGAGGAGCTGGCGGAGGGCGATTATTATATGCTGGCAGATGCGGAGTATGAAGAATATAAAAAACAGAAGCAGGATGTCCTGTATATCAAGGGAAACGAGCTGCGAGACGAGCTTGAGCAGAGGGGCATTCAGACCGTGCCGCTGGCTGGATGAGCAAACAATATATCAATATATGACAATACAAAAGGAAAGCCGCTGCGTCAGAGGACGAAGGGCTTTCCTTTTTGTATAGTTCGTATGTTGTCAGGTACAGCTGCCTGGACAGCCTCCTATATAAGATACCTTGCGGTGATTGGATTATTCCGCAGAGATAGCGCCGGTCGGGCAAACGGACTCGCAGGTACCGCAGTCAAGACACGCATCCGCATCGATAACGAACTTTCCATCTCCCTCAGAGATTGCCTCTGCCGGGCACTCACTTGCGCATGTGCCGCAAGCTACGCACTCATCAGAAATTACATATGCCATGATTTTGTCCTCCTTTTAGATTTGTAATAGCAGTTCGGAACAGTCAGCTAGACTGTAACCGTTGCCTCTAAGATTTCGGGAGAAATCTTTCCCCTATTCTAATACAAAATTGTAGATTACACAAGAGAGAAAACGAATTTTGTGCTGTATTTCTCTGGAAACAGTGTTAAGCTCAGCCATCCAGACCATACCGCTTCTTTTTCCAGTTTTCTTTCTGGCAGGGCTGGCACTTCTGTGGTATACTTTCGGTAAGACTTTAGACTGGTAACAGCGCATAGGAGTTGTGAGCTTCTACGGATGTAGAATTGGAGAAATACAGAATAGCATGTTTAGAAAGGCGGATAAGTATGACAAAAGTATGGGCACACAGAGGCGCGTCGGGGTACGCGCCGGAAAATACGCTGGAGGCATTTGCTCTTGCGGCGGAGATGAAAGCGGATGCAGTGGAGCTGGACGTACAGATGACACGCGATGGGGAGCTCGTCGTGATCCACGATGAGACGGTAGACCGGGTCAGCGGAGCATCCGGCTGGGTGAAGGATTTTTCACTCGCGGAATTGAAGAAATTGTCGGTAAATAAGCCCATCGCTGGTTATCGGGCTGTACGGATTCCGACGCTTCGTGAGGTGTATGAGCTTCTGAAGCCGACAGGTCTGGAGATCAATGTGGAGCTGAAGACGGGCATTGTTTTTTATCCGCAAATTGAGGAGGCAGTGCTGGAACTGGCGGCTCAAATGGGCATGGAGGACCGCATCTGGTATTCCTCGTTTAATCACTATACATTGCTCCGGCTGCGGGAAATGAAAGAGGATGTCCGGCTCGGCATGCTCTATGCGGATGGCATTTATGAAGCTGCTGATTATGCGGAGGGGCTGGCGGTGGATGCGCTCCATCCGGCGCTCTACAATGTCCAGTATCCGGATTATATGGAGAAAGCGCGGCAGAAGAAGCTGCGCGTGCATGTCTGGACGGTGAATGAGGAAGAATACATCCGGCAGATGGGGCAGCTTGGCGTGGATGCGGTGATCACAAATTATCCGGACCGCGCGCGGGCAGTGCTGGAGCAGACGAGTGTGGAGCGGTAATGCAGGCGATGCGAAAGAAACGGGAAGAAGAGCAGTAACGTGAGAGGCAGAAGAGAAAGACAGGGCAGCGATACAGAGGATGCGAAAGGCAGCGCGAGTGATACCGGAGAAAAATTTGAAGGTATGCGGAGGTAGGCGGAACAGATGGGAAAACAATATGATGTGGCAATTATCGGCGCTGGGGTCTGCGGCGCTGCAATTGCGCGGGAGCTGTCGCGGTATGACGCGGCAGTCTGCGTGCTGGAAAAGGAAGAGGACGTATGTTGTGGCACGACGAAAGCGAATAGTGCCATCATTCATGGAGGTCACGATCCAGTTCCTGGTACCTGGAAGGCGAAGCTGAATGTGCAGGGCAACCGGATGATGGATCAGCTTGCCAGAGAGCTGGACATTCCATTTGTCCGGAACGGAGCCATGGTTGTGTGCACGGCTCCGGAGAGACTGCCGGAGCTGGAGACACTCCGCCTTCGGGGTGTGGAGAACGGCGTGGACGGCATGCGCATTCTGTCGCGCGAGGAGGCGGTACAGAGAGAACCGAATCTGTCCGATGCCGTATGCGGCGCATTGCTGATTCCGACAAGCGGAATTGTATGCCCGTTCGAGCTGAATCTTGCGCTTGCGGAGAACGCCAGTGCGAACGGTGTGGACTTTTTCTTTGACAGCGAGGTGCGAGCCATTCATCGGGGAGACGATGGCGTATTTCGCATAGAGATTGCGTCCGGTGAGGTGGTTCTGGCGCGTGCGGTGGTAAATGCGGCAGGTGTTTTTGCTGACCGGATTCATAATATGGTAAGCAGTCTCAAAATGACCATCCGGCCGAGGCGCGGCGAATATGTCCTGCTCGATAAACAGGCAGGCACACATGTCTCCTCGACAATTTTTGCACTTCCGGATGCAGCGGGAAAGGGTGTGCTGGTGACGCCGACGGTGCATGGCAATCTGCTTGTCGGCCCGACCTCGGAGCAAATCGCGGACCGTGAAGGGACCGATACAACGGCAGCCGGGCTTGCACTGGTGGTGGAAAAAGCATCGCGCTCAGTGAAGGATCTTCCATTTGGCTCCGTAATCACGTCATTTGCCGGATTGCGCGCGAGCGGGGAGACGAAGGATTTTCGGATTGGGGAAGCACAGGATTGTCCATGCTTTTTCGATTGCGCGGCGATCGACTCCCCGGGTCTGTCCTCCGCGCCGGCAATCGGCGTAATGGTAGCGGGACTTGTGAGGGAACGGCTGTCGCTTGAGGAAAAGCCATCGTTCCAGGCGGTGCGGCGTGGAATTGTGAGAATGGAATCACTGACGATAGAGGAGCGGAATGCTCGTATCCGGAAGAATCCCGCTTATGGGTCGATAGTCTGCCGCTGTGAAAAAATCTCGGAGGGAGAAATTGTGGACGCGATACGGCGGCCGCTGGGCGCCCGTTCGCTGGACGGTGTAAAGCGCCGTGTCCGCGCCGGAATGGGACGGTGTCAGGGCGGTTTCTGCGCGCCGCGCGTAATGGAGATTCTTGCGCGGGAGAGGAAAATCGCGATGAAGGAGGTTACAAAAAGCGGCGGGGATTCGAAGATGATTTGCTGAGGCTGCACTAAGTCATTTACTCCGCGTAATCGGACAAGACCGATAAATGCAGAGCAGTGAGGAGACAGTAGTTGAGAGGAGCATAGAATGGAGGAGTACGGACTTGTAATCATTGGCGGCGGCCCGGCTGGTCTCGCGGCTGCGGTGGAGGCATGCCGGTGCGGGCTGGAGCGGATTGTGATACTGGAGCGTGACTATGAGCTTGGCGGGATTCTGAACCAGTGCATTCACAACGGGTTTGGGCTGCACACGTTCAAAGAAGAGCTGACCGGGCCGGAGTATGCCGAACGGTTTATCCGGCAGGTGCATGAGCTTGGGATTGAATACCGGCTGAATACGCTGGTAGTAGAGCTCTCGGCGGAGGGCACAGCGCATCATATTGTGACGGCTGTAAATTGCACAGATGGAGTATTCCAGATTCGGGCAGCTGCAGTAATACTGGCTATGGGCTGCCGGGAACGCGCCCGCGGCGCTCTGAATATCCCCGGATTTCGTCCGGCAGGGGTCTACTCTGCAGGAACGGCGCAGCGGCTGGTCAATGTCGAGGGGTATCTGCCCGGCAAAGAGGTTGTGATTCTTGGCTCGGGCGATATTGGTCTGATCATGGCGCGCCGCATGACGCTGGAAGGCGCGAAGGTAAAAGCGGTGGTTGAGCTGATGCCTTATTCCGGCGGGCTGAAGAGGAATATTGTACAGTGTCTGGAGGACTATGGAATTCCGCTGAAGCTCAGCCATACGGTCATAGACATCCGCGGGAAGAAGCGTGTCGAGGGCGTGACCATCGCAAGGGTTGGCCAGGACCGGAAGCCTATTCCGGGCACTGAGGAGGAGTATGCCTGCGATACACTCCTGCTTTCCTGCGGCCTGATACCGGAAAATGAGCTGTCCGCGCAGATGGGCGTGGAGATGAACCGCGTGACAGGAGGTCCGGTGGTTGATGAGAGCCTTGAAACAGGGGTTGCGGGTGTCTTTGCCTGTGGAAATGTGCTGCATGTGCATGATCTCGTTGACTTCGTGTCGCAGGAGGCTGCCTATGCGGGCCAGTGTGCGGCGCGCTACGTGAGAGAACGCGGGAAAATCCCTGTAGCGCATCCGGCAAGTGAAGCGGAGGGATCTGCGGGACATCCGGCAAGTGCAGCGGAGATATCTGAGGGGTATCCGGCAGGCAATACGGAGGCATGCCCGGTTCGCGAAGAGCGGAGCGCGCAGCCCGTAGCATTTTCGCAGGCGAATAACCGGGATGGACAGTCTGCGGCATCCGCGCGCGTGCTTCGGATTTGTCCGGAGGCCGGCGTGCGCTATACTGTACCGACTTTCCTTCATCCGGACCGTATGCCAGAGGAGTTGACAGTTCGTTTTCGTGTCAGTGCGGAGTACCGCGGATGCAGAATTGCGGCGGATCTTGACGGGAAGCCGCTGGCCGTAAAGAAGCGCCCGGTCATGGCTCCGGGTGAGATGGAGCATATCATATTGAAGCGTGAAATGCTGGAGGACTGCCCCGGTGAAGGGCGGATTACCGTGCGGATAGAGGAGGCGGGCTGAGATGGAAAAAAGAAATCTGATCTGTATCGGATGTCCGATGGGGTGTCCTCTGACTGTGGAACTTTCCGGCGGCGAAGTGCGCTCCGTAACCGGAAATACGTGCAAGCGCGGAGCTGTCTATGGGGCAAAGGAAGTGACCAACCCCACACGCATTGTGACGACGACCGTACGCGTCCTGGGAGGTACCGGACCGGTCGTTCCTGTAAAGACAGCCGCTGATGTCCCGAAGCAGAAGGTACAGGAATGTGTGCGGCTTCTGAAAAGCCTGACGGTACAGGCGCCGG
Organism: Lachnospiraceae bacterium UBA7160; assembly: GCA_002491565.1. Lineage (GTDB taxonomy): Bacteria > Bacillota > Clostridia > Lachnospirales > Lachnospiraceae > Choladousia. Next base: position 32,750 of record DKWE01000047.1, read on the forward strand.
TGCAGCTGCATCAGGTGATTCTGGAGAACGTGGCGGGAACAGGGGTAAATGTAGTTGCAGCGAAAAAAATGGAAACAAAGGTGAAATAGCAGGTGGCTGAATTGTAATTCTAGCAGCGAAAAATTTCGGACAGGTCGTTACTTTCTCTATGCGGGGACAGGGAAACGTGCTATAATGCGGAAAGAGCAACCATATTTTAACTGAAGGAGGAATTTTGAGATGAGCATGATCACCAAGGATATGACAATTGGGGAAGTTTTGGAAATTAATCCGGGACTGGCGCCGGTGCTGACATCGGGGGGCATGCAGTGTATAGGCTGTCCATCTTCGCAGATGGAGACCGTTGAGGAGGCTGCCGCAGTGCACGGAATTGAGACAGAGCTTCTGCTTGCGCGGCTGAATGCGTATCTGCAGGCGTTGGAGAGCTGCTGAGCCGATGCCATCGCATCGTTTCACTCAGCCGCCCTGCGATGAAAAATCATGCTGCCAGGTTTGCCAGACAGGAATGATACAGTACACCCGACTGCACGTTTTTGGATCTGCAGAAACACAGGAGCCTGGAGTATAAGCTCACATTGATAAAAAAGCGGAGCAGGCAGTTTAAGCCCTGCTTCGGAGGAAAAGTACAGAGGACGTGAGGATATGGAAGAGGATCGGAAGCATCAAAGAGCAGGGACAGGCGGCAGAAGCCGCAAGGAGGAGCGCCGTGACCGCAGAGAAAAGGAACGCCAGTGGCGCGCAAGCCTCGAAACAAAGCTTTCAGCGGAAAAATATGCGGAGTATGTCCGGCGGGAACAGATGCGCAGCAAGAGGCTTCGCATGGGGCTTGCAGGAGCAGGCGTGATGGCAGCAGCGATCGTGGCTCTGGCAGGTCTTTCTGCTTATACAGGCCGAAGTAAGGAAGCGGCTGCGAATCAGCTGTCCGCATCGGTGGCAGAGGATGCGCGTGTGTATCAGGAGAGGGATATCACACTCGGGAGCACAGGGTGCATGCTGCTGCATTCACCGTTTATCAATTCTTATCCGGATGCAGAGGGAAATTATGATTTCTCTTCCATATATAAATATATTGCGCCCTACTACAGCAAACCGGATTTTATGACATGCGAGTTTGAAGGGACGCTGGCAGGGAAGGAGATGGGGTACTCGGGCTACCCCAATTTCAAATCTCCGGATGCCATCATTGAAAATATCCGCGACAGCGGCGTAGATCTGCAGCTTCTGGCGACGAATCACTGCTATGACGGTCTGTCAGAGGCATTTCACCGCACGATGCAGGTGTATGATGAAAAAGGGATTGCGTACACCGGAATGCGGCAGGAGAAGGAAAATCCGCGGTATTACGTTGCCGATATCCAGGGAGTTTGTGTCGGCTTTCTGGATTACACCTATGAGACGAGCGGCGACGGCGTGAATCTGAATGCGATACCGGTCGCGCAGCAGGACTGGGAGCTGGTAAACTCATTCGATTATGATGACCTGGACGCCTTCTATGATGAGGTGCGATCGGATATTGCGGCGATGCGGGCGGAAGGTGTGCGCTTCATTGTCGTCAATCTGCACTGGGGAGATGAATATCATCTGAAGGAGTCAGAAACACAGCGAAAAATTGCGCAGGATTTGTGTGATCTTGGGGTAGATGCGCTGATCGGCGGACACCCGCACTGCCTTCAGCCAATCGATGTGTTCGAGAGTCCAGACGGCGGACATGCGATGTTTTGTATCTTCTCGGTGGGAAATGCGCTCAGCAATCAGCGAACTTATCTGCTGCAAAACAGCATGCCGGACGGACATACGGAGGACGGTGTGCTCGTGACTCTGACGCTGCATCAGGCTGCAGATGGCACAGTTACGATTACTGACATTGATGTGCTGCCGACCTGGGTGTACCGCTTCCAGCAGGATGGCTCCAAATACTATATTCTGCCGCTGGACGATGTTGAACACCTTGCGGAGAAGACCGGGATTACCGACCTTGGCGACGCACCAGCCAATTCCTACAGGCGTACCATGGAGGAGCTGGGCGAGGGGTTGGAAAAGGCGCAGGATTATTTTAAGCGTCATCATACAGGAACGTCTGCGGATGCCGGCGGCCACAGCCTTGCCGGGCGCGCATAAAAGAGTGCTGAATTAAAAAAAGTGCTTGCATTTTCGAACATATGTGCTATTATATAGGGAGAACAAATGTTCTCTCTATATTTTTTTGAAAGGAAGATGCAGGATGCGGATTGCGGCCGGGCAAAGTCTCTATGAAAAGCTGAATATTCTCTCTGATGCGGCGAAGTATGATGTCGCATGTACATCGAGCGGCACGGACCGCCGGGGAAGCGGGCAGGGGATCGGGAACTGCATCGCGCCGGGGATCTGCCATTCCTTCTCGGCAGACGGGCGCTGCATCTCCCTTTTGAAGATCCTGTTCACGAATGAGTGCGTCTTCGACTGCAAATACTGCATCAACCGCGCATCGAATGATGTCGAGCGCGCGGCATTCACGCCGGATGAGGTATGCACGCTGACGATGGAGTTCTACCGGAGGAATTATATCGAGGGTCTGTTTCTGAGCTCCGGGGTATTGAGGAACCCTGCCTATACCATGGAACTGCTGACAGCGACTCTGTACAAGCTGCGCACCGAACATCACTTTGAAGGCTACATTCATGTGAAGGTGATTCCCGGCGCGCCGCAGGAACTGGTCAGCCGGATTGGTTTTCTTGCAGATCGCGTCAGCATCAATCTGGAGCTGCCGACAGCGGAGAGCCTGCGTTTGCTTGCCCCCCACAAGACACGCAGGAGAATTCTCTCCCCGATGCGCCAGGTCCAGACGCTCCGCAGCGAGAACAAGCAGGAGCTGGTGCAGTACCGCAGCGCACCACGGTTCGTCCCTGCCGGGCAGAGTACGCAGATGATCATCGGTGCGACTCCGGAGAATGATTATCAGATTCTTTCCGTGGCGGAGTCTCTGTACCAGAAGTTTGAGTTGAAGCGCGTATTTTATTCTGCATTTGTTCAGGTGACGGAAGACCCTCTGCTGCCCGCGCTTCCAGGAGGGCCTCCTCTTTTGCGGGAGCACAGGCTGTATCAGGCGGACTGGCTGCTGCGTTTCTATCAGTTCCAGGCAGATGAGCTTCTGAGCGAGCAGCATCCGAATTTTAATGTATTTCTGGACCCCAAATGTGACTGGGCTCTGTCACATCTGGAGCAGTTCCCGGTAGAGGTGGGCAGCGCGGACTACCGGACGCTGCTGCGCGTACCGGGGATTGGGCCAAGGTCTGCACAGCGGATTGTGCGTGCGAGGCGGATGGGAAGACTGGACTATGAGACGCTGCGGAAGATGGGTGTTGTTCTGAAGCGCGCAGTATACTTTATCACCTGTAATGGCCGGCAGATGTATCCGCTGCGGATGGATGAGGATTTCATATTGCGGAATTTGCTTGGCAGCGGGGATCACGGGCGACCCGCTGAGACTGTGACATACCGCCAGCTGTCGCTGTTCGATGACCTGCAGCCGGAACGCGTGCTGCAGGCGTTGTAGGCTGGCAGCCGGGTGTGTTTTCGGAGACACGGAGACTTTCGGATTTGGCAAGCCCTCAGATGTGTGAGCCTTGCCTATGTCTGAGTCTGCGCTGTGTGAAGCTTTTACGGTCTGCAATCTCCTGCGGCATTTGATGGGATTGTTATAGGATTCAGATTGAGAAAGCGAAGTGGTCATAGTATTGGTACAGAGCTGTGTCTGCAGCGTGAGTTGATAGGTAGAAGGGGCAAGTATAGTATGGTGACGGTTTTTGAGTGTGAGGATACACTGGATGGGATCTTTACAGCGGTTTATGACGCATGGGCGAGCAGGCTTGGGCATTCTGCGGTGCGTCTGCAGGTGCGCGGCGCGGATACGATGCAGTTGTTTGCTGTATACCGCAGCGTCGTGGCGGATGGAAGCAAGGCGGAACGTGTGGCGAGGACGATTCAGAACCGTATGGGCGGTGAGACTTTTGAGAAAATCTGCCAGGCTGCGATGGCAAAGGATGCGGACAAGGCGGATGCTATTTACCGCGTACTGGTGCTTGGGCTCTCCAGGGGAGTCAGTGAGCGGGATGCGAAGCAGGTGATCTGGCAGCTGCAGGATCCGAATGTCTGTCATGTATTTGAATTGTCGCGGAAGGTGGGGCATGAGGCACACCGTTATATGGGTTTTGTACGGTTTCGCGAGCTGGAGAATGGGGTTCTGTTCTCGGAGATCAGCTCGGAGCATCATGTCCTGTCGCTGATCGGAGATCACTTTGCGAACCGTTTTCCACAGGAAAATTTCCTGATATGGAACCGGGGGTGTGGGGACTGCCTTGTGCACCGGGCGGATGGGGTATGGTTTATCGTGTTGGACCCTCCCTCTGAGCTTGGCAAAGCGATGCAGCTATCGGAGAAGGAGGAAGAGATGCAGCGTCTCTGGAAAGGCTTCTGCCAGAGCATCTCGATCCGGGAGAGGGAGAACCGCGCACTGCAGCGCCAGATGCTGCCGTACCGTTTCCAGAAATGGATGACGGAGGGGCTGGTTTCCTGATATTTTCATGACTTTTCCGATGTTAGAGCGCGTGGAGTGGAAGAGATACGTCATTTTTCCAATTGGCGAATGCAAAATGAATGGAATCGTTCCCACACAGGAAATTTTGCCAGAAATCCATGAAAAATTTTATATAATTTCACTGATCCCTGTATAATTTCGGACAGGGCAGTAAAAAATCCCATTATTGACGGATGCTGAATTTGTGCTATACTGAGCGCGTGGAGGAAATCAGAAGCCGCTATAAGCCGCTATTTAAGAAGTGTAAAGGCAGCTGTTCAGCAGGAATTATCCCGTGAGGGTACTGAACAGGTATATGTAAAGTTCAACACCGTATTGGCCTGATGTAGGATGGCAGGCAGATCAGCTTAGGAGGGATTTTTATGATAGAAAAGAAAATTCGACTGAAAGCAGTTTCCGATGTGCAGGAATTTGTGAGAGCGGCGGAGCGGTGTGAGTATGATGTGGATGTGTTTTACAATCGCGTGGTGATAGACGCCAAATCGATTCTTGGTGTGCTGAGTATGGATCTGACGCAGCCGTTGACCGTAAAATACAGTAGAGAAGACAGCGGCATGTTTGAAAAGACATTGAATAAGTTTATGATTGCATGAGCATTGTACACCGGAGAATTCAGGGCGCATCGAGCAGGGGTTGATGTGCCCTTTTTTTGGCATTTGCAGGATGTATGGATCTTTGATAGTGGCTGTTCTACAAAAGTCTTTAAGGAAAGGGTCACAGATGGAGCAGGGAGAACAGGGGTTGAATGTCCGGATTTCAGTGCGGGATCTGGTGGAGTTTATCCTCCGATCGGGAGATATCGATAATCGGCATGGCGGAGGGCGGATGGACCGGGAAGCGATGCAGGAGGGAAGCCGGATCCACCGCAAGATTCAGGGGCGGATGGGAGGCAGCTACCGCGCAGAGGTACTGCTTGCTGTTACGGTGCCGGGAGATGGATATACGCTGACCGTCGAAGGGCGTGCGGATGGGATCTTCTGTGAGGAGATCGGGGTCTGGGAGAAGTGGCAGACGAAGGGCCTGGAGAAGCTGGAGAGGGTTCATACCGCTACTAGCGTGAAGGAGATAGGCGAATCGAAGAATGCTGATGCTGCCGCTATACCAGGAAAAGACAGTGCGGCAGATAGCATAACCGGGAACGAGAAAGGTGATGCCGCAGCCGTATCACGAAAAGACGATGCGGCAGATAGCATAACCGGGAACGAGAAAGATGATGCCGCAGCCATATCACGAAAAAACGATGCGGCAGATAGCATAACCGGGAACGAGAAAGATGATGCTGCAGCCATATCACGAAAAGACGATGCGGCAGATGGCATATCCGGGGATGAGGCAGCGCTGTCAGGGAAAGAAGATGGCGTTTCTGCTGAGGAGTCAGCTGCATGGGTCCTCTCCGGAATCGATGAGATCAAGACAATGTACCGGGATGTCGCGACACTGGAGCAGCCGTACAGCGTGCATCTGGCGCAGGCGAAGTGTTATGCGCATATCTATGCTGCAAAAAATGGCCTGGCGGGAGTCGGTGTCCAGATGACGTACTGCAATCAGGAGACAGAGGAGATTCGGCGCTTCCGGGAGTATTTTACAGCGGAGGAGCTCCAGGAGTGGTTCACGGAGCTGATTGACCAGTACCGCAAGTGGGCCGAGTACCAGCGGGAGTGGCTGGCAGTCCGCCAGGCTTCGATTAAGACGCTGGAGTTTCCGTTTGCATGGCGCGATGGGCAGAAGAAGGTGGCGCAGGATGTATACCGCACGATCCTCCGCAGGAAAAAGCTGTTCCTTCAGGCGCCGACCGGCACCGGAAAGACGCTTTCCACCGTATTTCCAGCAGTAAAGGCGATGGGAGAAGGGCTGGTGGAACGGATTTTCTTTGCGACGGCGAAGACCATTGCCCGCACAGTGGCGGAGGAATCGTTCCGGATCCTTCGGGAGCGGGGGATGCGCCTGAAGACCCTGACGATCACGGCGAAGGAGAAAATCTGTCCGTGCGAGGAGACCAATTGCAATCCGGAGGACTGTCCATTTGCGCGCGGCCACTTCGACCGTGTGAATGATGCGGTGTTTGAATTAATTACTTCCGGAGAGGCTTTTGACCGCGCGGCGATTCTGCAGCAGGCACAGAAGTGGCAGGTTTGCCCCTTTGAGATGAGTCTCGATGTGTCGCTGTGGAGCGATGCGGTGATCTGCGATTACAACTATCTGTTTGATCCGCGTGCAAAGCTGAAGCGGTTCTTTTCTGAAAATGGGAAGCGGGAGTATGTGTTTCTGGTGGATGAGGCGCACAATCTGGTGGACCGTGGACGGGAGATGTTTTCTGCCTCCTTATATAAGGAAGATTTTCTTGCGGTCAAGAAGGAAGTGCAGGCGCACAGCAAGAAGCTGACGCGTGCGCTCGGGCGGTGCAATACCTGGCTGCTCGAGCAAAAACGGGAGTATGAGGGATTGCATGTGTATCCGGATATCGGGACATTTCCGGTATATCTGATGAATCTGGCAGGTGTGATGGAGGAATTTCTGGAGGATTCCCACGACTATGCGCGCAATCAGGTTGTGCTCGAGTTGTATTTTCAGGTGCGCACGTTTCTGGAGGTGTGCGGCAATCTGGATGAGACGTATGTCATCTATTCGGAGCTGACAGAGGATGGGCGTTTTCTTGTGCGGCTGTATTGCGTGGATATCTCAAAACAGCTTCAGGAATGTCTGGACAAGGGTCGGAGTACGGTGTTCTTCTCAGCGACCCTTCTTCCAATTCAGTATTACAAGCGGCTGCTGAGCACGGAGAAAGACAATTATGCGATTTATGCGCAGCCGGTCTTTGACCCGGAAAAGCGGCTTGTGCTGGTCGGAACGGACACAAGCAGCCGCTATGTGAACCGGACAATGCAGGAGTATCAGAAAATGGCGCAGTATGTGCTGTATGCGGTGCGCGCAAAGCGGGGAAATTATCTGGTATTCTTTTCCTCTTATCGGATGCTGGAGGAGGTGGCTGAGGCGTTTGAGGGGCTTCTCGCGCAGGAAGGGGAACAGATAGAGGTGATCCGGCAGGTTCCGGGTATGACAGAGCAGCAGAGGGAGGCCTTTTTGCTTCAGTTTGAGCAGGAACATCCGGAGGGCCTCGCGGGCTTCTGCGTGATGGGAGGGATCTTTAGCGAAGGCATTGACTTGCGTGCGGACCGTCTGATTGGCGCAGTGATCATCGGTCCCGGGCTCCCACAGGTCTGTCCGGAGCGGGAACTTCTGAAGAATTATTACGATGACCGGGGTGAGGACGGCTTCTTTTACGCGTACCTCTGTCCTGGCATGAATAAGGTGCTTCAGTCTGCGGGCCGCGTGATCCGGACGGACGAAGACGAGGGCACGATCCTGCTTCTCGATGAGCGTTTTGCCCGCCGTACCTACCAGGAGCTGTTTCCTGCCGAGTGGGCGGTTCCGCCTGCCTGCACGCTCGCAACGGTCCGGAAACATCTGGATGAATTCTGGGGAGAGCGGAAGGTCAAATTTGCCATTCACACAAACGTAGGCAGAGAGAGTTAACTGCTTGTCAGACTTGCAGATGTATGCTAAAATCCACTTAAGCTGAAATTGTTACTGCTTGACCAGCTGTTTCCGGAAGAAGTACAGCAGAAGGTCCCAGGAACACTTGGCTGTTCAGGCGTACTTTTTGCAGGACGGCACGGGAATGGAAGTCAGAGATTCCAATGAGAATGGAAAACCAGGAGGGTTCGAGATGAATCAGGTAAGAAGAGTATATGTCGAAAAAAAAGAAGCATTTGCAGTCGCGGCCAAAGGGCTTGCCCATGAGATCAGAAGTTATCTGGGCGCAGCGGATCTGGAGCGCTTGCGGGTACTTATCCGCTATGATGTAGAGCATATTTCAGAGAATGTTTTCCAGGATGCCTGCAGAACAGTGTTTGCAGAGCCGCCTGTAGACGATCTTTATCATGAATCCTTTCCAATGGAGGCAGACGAGCGCGCGTTTGCGGTGGAATTTCTGCCGGGGCAGTTTGATCAGAGAGCGGACTCCGCGGTTCAGTGTGTGAAGTTTCTGAAAGAGGATGAGGAACCGATTATCCGCTCCGCAACCATCTATGTCGTGAAGGGAAACGTGTCTGATGCAGAGTTTGAGGCGATCCGCAGCTACTGCATTAATCCTGTGGACTCCCGCGAGGCCGGATTTGAAAAGCCGGAGACGCTGGTGACAGAATTCGAAGAGCCGAAGGATGTCATTACTTTCGACGGCTTTATCGGGATGGAAGAAGAGCCGCTGAAGGAGCTGTATGCTTCTCTGAATCTTGCGATGACGTTCAAGGATTTCCTGCATATTCAGAATTATTTCCGCGGAGAGGAAAAGCGGAATCCGACGATGACAGAGATCCGGGTGCTTGACACCTACTGGTCGGATCACTGCCGCCATACTACTTTTTCGACGGAGCTGGTCGACGTGAAGTTTGACGACGGCTATTACCGTGCGCCGATTGAGGGAAGCTACCGGAAATATCTGGCAGATCACAGTGAGATTTTTAAGGGACGTGAGGACAAGTTCGTTTGCCTGATGGATCTGGCGCTCATGGCGATGCGCCGTCTGAAAAAGGACGGAAAGCTCGCGGATCAGGAAGAGTCTGACGAGATCAACGCGTGCTCCATCGTAGTTCCGGTCGAAGTAGACGGAAAGGTGGAGGAATGGCTGGTCAATTTCAAAAATGAAACGCACAATCATCCGACCGAGATCGAGCCGTTCGGCGGTGCGGCGACCTGCCTTGGCGGAGCGATCCGCGATCCGCTCTCCGGGCGTACGTATGTATATCAGGCGATGCGTGTGACAGGCGCAGCGGATCCGACTGTGTCGGTACAGGAGACTTTAAAGGGCAAGCTTCCGCAGAAAAAGCTGGTGCGCGAGGCGGCGCACGGCTACAGCTCTTACGGCAATCAGATCGGTCTTGCGACCGGGTATGTCAAGGAAATTTATCACCCGGACTATGTGGCGAAGCGCATGGAGATCGGAGCGGTTATGGCTGCTGCACCGCGCCGCGCAGTAATCCGGGAGAATTCCGATCCGGGCGATGTGATCATCCTGCTCGGCGGACGGACCGGGCGCGACGGCATCGGCGGTGCGACCGGTTCTTCGAAGGTGCACACTGAGGCGTCTATCGAGGTCTGCGGAGCGGAGGTACAGAAGGGGAACGCTCCGACGGAGCGGAAGCTTCAGAGACTGTTCCGCCGGGAGAAAGTCAGCCATCTGATCAAGAAATGCAACGATTTTGGTGCTGGCGGCGTGTCGGTCGCGATCGGTGAGCTGGCGCCGGGATTGCGGATCTGTCTCGACAAGGTGCCGAAAAAGTATGCGGGTCTGGATGGGACGGAGCTTGCGATTTCGGAGTCACAGGAGCGGATGGCAGTCGTGGTGGCGCCAAAGGATGTGGAAGCATTCATGGGCTATGCGGCTGAGGAGAATCTGGAGGCAGTCGAGGTGGCCGTTGTCACAGAGGAGCCGAGACTGGTGCTGACCTGGCGTGACCGGGAGATCGTCAATATTTCCCGTGCATTCCTTGACACAAACGGGGCGCATCAGGAGACTTCCGTCGAAGTGGAGATGCCGTCCGAACAGGAGAAATATTTTAAGCGCGAGGACGTTGCGGATGTGCGGAAAAAGTGGCTGGAGACGCTGGCGGATCTGAACTGCTGTTCCCAGAAGGGGCTTGTGGAGATGTTCGACGGCTCGATCGGGGCGGGTTCTGTCTTCATGCCGTATGGCGGGGTGAACCAGCTGACGGAGACGCAGGCGATGGTGGCGAAGCTGCCGGTGCTCGAGGGAGACTGCGATACCGTCACGATGATGAGCTACGGCTTTGATCCGTATCTGTCGAGCTGGAGCCCGTACCACGGCGCAGCCTATGCGGTGCTGGAGTCTGTCGCGCGAATCGTCGCGAATGGCGGAGACTACCGGAAGATTCGGTTTACCTTCCAGGAGTATTTCCGCAGGATGACGGAGGATCCGAAGCGCTGGAGCCAGCCGTTTGCGGCGCTGCTTGGCGCGTACGAGGCGCAGCTGGGCTTCGGACTGCCGTCTATCGGAGGAAAGGACAGTATGTCCGGCTCCTTTAATGAAATTGATGTGCCGCCGACCCTGGTGTCCTTCGCGGTAGATATTGCAAAGGAGAAGGATATCATTTCTCCGGAGCTGAAAAAGGCTGGGAGCAAGCTGGTTCTGATGCGGGTGGAGAAGGATGCGTATGATCTGCCGGTATACAGTCAGGTGATGGATCTGTACGGAAAGATTCATGAGGATATCCAGGCAGGACGGATCATTTCCGCGTATGCGCTGGACGGCAAGGGCCTTGCGGCAGCACTCTCGAAGATGGCATTTGGCAACGGACTTGGATTTAGGATTGAGCACAATGTAGACGCGCGTGATCTGTTTACGGCGGGCTTCGGCAATGTTGTCGCAGAGGTGCCGGACGGACAGGTGGGCAATCTGAGCTGCACTTACACCGTAGTCGGTGAGGTGACAGAGAGCCATGCGTTTGAGTATTGTGATGTATGCATTCCGATCGACGAAGCATATCAGGCATGGAAGGGCACGCTGGAGCGTGTGTTCAAGACAAATTCCGGACTGCCGACCGTCGGAGGCGGGCTGGATCTGGATGGGAAGCCGGAGGACGGACCGATCGCGTATTTCTTCGCCGGAGGTGAGGATGCGGACCGCGTGCCGACGACGGACGGGACCTACCGGACGAACCGGATCTATGTCTGCAAACATCGTGTGGCAAAGCCGCGCGTCTTTATCCCGGTATTCCCGGGCACGAACTGCGAGTACGACAGTATGCGGGCATTTGAGCGGGCAGGCGCAGAGGTAGATATCAAGGTATTCCGGAACCTGTCAGCGGACGATATCCGCGAGTCTGTGGACGAGTTTGAAAAGGCGATCAGCCAGGCGCAGATCATCATGTTCCCGGGCGGATTTTCCGCAGGTGATGAGCCGGACGGCTCCGCAAAGTTCTTTGCGACAGCCTTCCGCAATGCGAAGCTGAAGGAGGCAGTTCAGAAGCTTCTGGACGAGCGCGATGGTCTGGCACTTGGCATCTGCAATGGATTCCAGGCTCTGATCAAGCTGGGGCTTGTACCGCAGGGCGTGATTGCAGGGCAGGATGAGAATTCTCCGACACTGACGTACAATACGATTGGCCGTCATATTTCGCGCATGGTTTATACGAAGGTGGTCAGCAACAAGTCTCCGTGGCTTGCAAAGGCGCAGCTCGGCGGCGTGTATGTGAATCCGGCATCCCACGGAGAGGGCCGGTTTGTCGCGAATAAGGAGTGGCTGCAGAAGCTGTTCGCAAATGGGCAGGTGGCAACGCAGTACTGTGACCCGCAGGGCAATCTGGATATCGGTGAGGAGGAGTGGAATGTGAACGGCTCCTACCTCGCAATTGAGGGAATTACCAGCCCGGATGGCCGCGTCTTCGGTAAGATGGCGCACACCGAGCGGAGCGGACGTTCTGTAGCGGTCAATATTTATGGAAACCAGAATCTGCCGCTCTTTGAGTCGGGAGTGGAGTACTTCTCGTAAAGTGTTTAGTCATGTCATTCAATTAACGATATCTAAACGTATCATTCACTCATAGATCCTTTGGCGGGGACACCTCGATAGGTCTTTCCCTAAGGCACTATGAGCTGGATGATGCCGGTGAATGCAATGACAGTGTGGATTGCAGCACTGTGAATCAGAATGTGCAGTAGTGTCGCTATGTACAAAAGTGAACAGGCCGGGGGCAGAAAGAACGGTTAAGCAGAGAATGGATAAGAGAGAATTGCAGGCAGATAATGTAGATCAGTTGATGGAAATTGTGCGGGCGCTGAAGCGTGGGGAGGAACCTACGCAGGAGAGTATCGACGCATATGCGGCGGAGAAGGCGAAGGAAGAACAGCAGGAGGAGTCTGTCTCTGCGCGCGGAAAGTCTTCTGCAAAAACCACAGAGCCCCGAAGAACCGCGAAAACGGAAAAGCCCGGCCAGCTGCAGAAACGCATGGCAGATTTGCTTGCAGGAGTCTCAGAAAAACGAAAGACGGCTGCACAGAAAGCGCGCGGCGCGCGAGAGACGGAAAGTGACCATTTGGCAGAAGGGAAGAATCACAGGCAGGAAGGTTCGCAGGCAGGAGAGAGAGAGACTCTGAGACAGGAGAGGATTCGCGAGCCGGAAAAAGTTCGCAAGCCCGCGAGAGTTCACGAGGATTCGGAGGACGTCCGGGAGTCAGAGAGAGCCCGCCAAGATGTGGAGAGTACCCGCAAGTCAGGGAGAGATCGCCAGGAAACAGAGAGTACCCGCAAGTCAGGGAGAGATCGCCAGGAAACGGAGAGTACCCGTAAGTCAGAGAGGGATCGCCAGGATGCGGAGCGTACCCGTAAGCCAGAGAGAGTCCGCAGAGATCCGGAAGATACCCGCAAGCCAGAAGAGGTACGCCAAGTCAGAAGGCCCGGCCGGCAGAGCCTTGCCGATCAGCTCGCAGAACTGCTGCATGACGGAAAAGAGCGTGTGCAGGAGATTCTGGAGGATCTGCAGGACAAGGGAATTGCCAGGCGGGAACTCTTCATGCTGGGAGTTGTCGTACTTTTTGCCGTTTTGATCCTGATTGTGGCGGTGCGGTCAATCGGCGGATTCATTTCTACCAGACAAAAAAGCCGGAATGTGACGGCGGATAAAGGCCTGGCAGTCACAGTGGAGGAAGAACCAAAGAGCTGGTGCCGGTCGTATCCGGTGAGACTGAAGTTTTCCTCTTCATCCGGAACCATTACACAGATCCGTGTCGACGGAAAACAGTACACGCCGGATGAGGAGGGCATTGTGACGCTGGAGGCGGAGGACTGGCAGCTTGCAGCAGATGTACAGACCGATCAGGGGGAATTGTCCGCACAGATTGAGATTCCGTATCTGGATCCGGATGCGCCGACCGTGCATGCATCCCGTGAAGGAGTGGCGATTACCCTGACGGCGGCGGATGAGCGGTCAGGTCAGGCGGATATTTACTGGGCGGAGGTAAGTACCGCGTTTCTGCCGCTGCCTAAGTACCAGAAATACAGCGGGCCGATCACCTACAAGGAGGGTGTGACCTATTATTTCTATGCGATAGATGCTGCGGGCAACCGGAGTACGCCAGTGGCTACGACGATGGAAGCGGCGAGCCGTATTGTGACAGCAGAAGAGACACTGGCTCTGTTTCCAGGTGAGACGAGGGCGCTTGCGATAGCGGAGGAGCCTGCCGGGGCGCTGCTGAACGGCCTGAAGTTTGAGAGCATGAATCCGGAGCTTTTGTCTGTAGATGAAAATGGCAAAGTTACGGCGCTTGCAGAAGGAACCGGCGTTGTGAAAATCAGTGCAGAAGGGGTTGCGGATGTGCAGGTACAGGCAGTTGTGGCGGATGCGCGGACGGTGACGATCAGCGCGATCGGCGACTGTACGCTGGGTACAGATCCGTCCTTTGATCCATCAACAAGCTTTAATGCATTTGACATTGTGAATGGCCATGCATACTTTTTCCAGAAGGTGCTGCCCGTTCTCCAGGAAGATGATGTGACCTTTGCAAATCTGGAGGGGACATTTACCACTGCAACGCAGCGGGAGGAAAAGCAGTTTACATTCAAGGGAGATCCGTCGTACACTCAGATCCTGTCGGATGGCTCTGTGGAGGTCGTGACACTGGCAAACAATCACAGCGGCGATTATGGTGCGCAGGGGCTTGCAGATACAGAGACTGCGCTGGAGGCAGCCGGGATTCCGTATTGCAGTGGAGATACGATTGTGATGCAGGACGTAAATGGGATCCGGACTGCGTTTATCGGTATTTTTGTGCGGGGAGACGGTTCCGGGCAGCTTGGACAGACGCAGGATACCATCGCCGAGGCAAAAGCGCAGGGGGCGCAGCTGGTGATTGTGGCCTACCACTGGGGCTCGGAAAAGGCGACCTCGCCGGATGAACTGCAGCAGACGCTCGCGCATCTTGCAATCGACTGCGGCGCCGACCTGGTAGTGGGGCATCATCCGCATGTGCTGCAGGGCATTGAAAAATATAAGGGCAAATACATAGCCTACAGTCTTGGTAATTTCTGCTTCGGCGGCAATTCCAACCCGTCAGATAAAGATACGATGATTTTCCGGCAAACCTTTACGATGACGGCAGACGGCCTTGCGGCAAAGGATGAAGTGACGGTTATTCCGTGCAGCATTTCGTCAGATCAGAGCTACAACAATTATCAGCCGATGCCTGTGACGGGAGATGCAGCGGCCTCGATTATTGAGAAGCTGAACGGGTACAGTGCAGGGTACGGCGTGTCGATTGCTTCAGACGGTACTGTGACAGCGGATGAGGCATAGATAATACGCAAGATGATGGGAGGTGCCTATGAAGAAAACAGGTAAATTTATCGCAGTGATCGTGGCTGTTGCAGTTGTCATCGGGCTGGCGCTCTATTTCAGACCGCTTCCGCTGTCTGAGCTCGTGAGCGGAGAGCAGAAAATTTTAATAACGCATGTTGAGGTAGGCGTTGAAAATGGCAAAGCTTATACAGACTCGGCAAACTACAATGACCTGACCGATGAGCAGAAGGATCGCGTGCTCAGCTTGTTTCAGGACTATTCTTATAAGAGAACCTTTGGAACAATCCTTTCCGATGGCTCTTTGTCAGGGTTAGGCAGTGACCTGGTACATATTTTTACCTATAAAGAGGATACCTTAGTAAACACGATCAGTGTTTCGTCATCTGGCAGTGTTTCCGTCAATGACAAAACGTATGCGTTGTCAAAGTCTTCGGAATTCATTGAGCAGTTATTGGAAATTATCTCCGGCTGAGCGTTTTACGCACTATTACGTGGGCGCTGACGGGATAGAAGAGGCTGTTGCAAAATTACCGGAAGCTACAGATTATGGAGGGTGTTGCAAAACTGCCGGAATCTACATTCTATGGTATATAACCACTCGGTTAAACTACCAGAG
>DKWE01000083.1 GCA_002491565.1 Lachnospiraceae bacterium UBA7160
ACGTCCTGTACCGCCGCCGGATGCTACGGAGAAGTACTTCTTGCCTGCCTCCAGGCGCTCCTTCTTGTATGTACCTGCTACCGGATGCTGGAAACGGGTCGGGTTCGTGGAGTTACCAGTGATGGAGACATCTACATTCTCCTTCCACATGATCGCTACGCCTTCCGGAACGCTGTTTGCACCGTAGCAATTTACCTTTGCGCGAAGTCCCTCAGAATAGGACTTTCTGGAAACCTCTTTTACCGTGTTGGTGTACGGATCATATTCGGTCTCCACAAAAGTAAAGCCATTGATACGGGAAATGATCTGTGCCGCGTCCTTGCCAAGACCGTTCAGGATGACACGCAGCGGCTTCTGGCGAACCTTGTTTGCCTTCTCTGCGATACCGATTGCTCCTTCAGCAGCTGCGAAGGACTCGTGACCTGCCAGGAATGCAAAGCACTCGGTCTCCTCCTCGAGCAGCATCTTGCCGAGGTTGCCGTGTCCAAGACCTACCTTACGGGTGTCTGCAACAGAGCCCGGGATACAGAATGCCTGAAGTCCCTCACCAATTGCTGCTGCTGCCTCAGATGCCTTTCTGCAGCCCTTCTTGATCGCGATGGCAGCGCCTGTGATGTAAGCCCAGCATGCGTTCTCAAAGCAGATCGGCTGAATGCCCTTGATCTGTGCATACACATCCAGTCCGGCATCCTTCGTAATCTTCTCAGCCTCTTCCAGACCAGCGATCCCATAGCTGTTCAGAACCGCGTTGATCTGGTTAATACGTCTTTCATAGGATTCAAATAAAGCCATTGTCTGTTACCTCCTCAATCATTCTTTTCTCGGGTCAATAATCTTAACGGCATCTGCTACGCGGCCGTACTGTCCTTTTGCCTTCTCCCATGCGGTGTTGGCATCGTCGCCCTTCTTGATAAAGTCTGTCATCTTACCAAGATTTACAAACTGATAGCCGATGATCTGATCATCTGCATCAAGAGCGATACCTGTTACGTAGCCTTCTGCCATCTCGAGGTAACGCGGACCCTTCTTCAGAGTACCGTACATCGTACCTACCTGAGAGCGGAGTCCTTTGCCGAGGTCCTCCAGACCAGCGCCTACCGGAAGTCCGTCCTCCGAGAATGCGGACTGGCTTCTGCCGTAAACGATCTGCAGGAAGAGCTCTCTCATAGCCGTGTTGATTGCGTCACATACAAGGTCTGTATTCAGCGCCTCAAGAATCGTAAGACCCGGCAGGATCTCAGAAGCCATTGCTGCGGAATGCGTCATACCAGAGCATCCAAGTGTCTCTACAAGTGCCTCCTGGATCACGCCCTCCTTCACATTCAGGCTAAGCTTACATGCGCCCTGCTGCGGTGCACACCAGCCTACGCCATGCGTAAATCCGGAAATATCCTTGATCTCTTTTGCCTGCACCCATTTCGCTTCCTCCGGAATCGGAGCTGCGCCATGGTGAACGCCCTGGGCTACCGGACACATTTCTTCTACTTCACGTGAATAAATCATGTTAAAACTCCTTTCAGGTGTAAATTTGTTTACTCCATATTCTCTCACAAATCGACTCATTCGTCCAGCACTTTTTCAGCATCTGTTCACAGAAACCTACAAACCGTTACTGTTCACGGCCATGCTGGCTGCGAACAATAACACGCTTCGCGATGCACACAAAATGCGTTTTCAACGCATTTTGGCGCTGCTGCCTCGGGATTTTCGTGCATTCTGCACGAAAACGCCTCGCGGGACAGTGGACGCATGAACAGTAACTACAAACCTCTCTTCTGGCTAAAACAGACAGAGTGAAAACGACGCCGGCCAACGATATGACACCGATTCACTTAAGGAAACACTGATTAAAGCGTTTCCCGCACCGGACTTGCGCTGCGAAGCAGCAGTTACCCCTGCAAATCCGTGTGTATCCACCGGAGGTACTAAGGAATCACTGGTTAAATCAGTATTTCCTTAGTTTGCGTATCCGTCCGGATTGGTGGACTGCCATCTCCAGGAATCCGCACACATCTCATCGATTCCGTACTCTGCCTCCCAGCCAAGCTCTGCCTTCGCCTTGGACGGATCCGCATAGCAGGTCGCGATATCGCCCGCACGGCGCGGCTTGATCTCATATGGAAGTTCTTTTCCGCAGGCCTTTTCAAACGCATGCAGCACCTGGAGTACACTGTAGCCATGCCCGGTACCCAGATTGTAAATGCGCACCGCCGGTGCCTCCTCGAACTTCTTCATCGCCTTGACATGACCTCTCGCCAGATCGACGACATGAATGTAATCGCGCACGCCCGTGCCATCCGGCGTATCATAGTCATTTCCAAATACGCCAAGGCGCTCCAGTTTGCCAACCGCCACCTGCGCGATATACGGCAGCAGATTGTTCGGAATCCCCTTCGGGTCCTCACCGATCAGACCGGACTTATGCGCACCAATCGGGTTGAAGTAGCGCAGCAGCACAACACTCCACTCCGGGTCTGAGACATTCAGATCGGTCAGAATCTGCTCGAGCATCCCCTTCGTCTGTCCATATGGATTCGTGATCTTCCCTTTCGGGCACTCTTCTGTGATCGGAATAAAAGCGGGATCCCCATATACCGTCGCAGAGGAGCTGAAGATGATCTTCTTCACACCATGCCTGCGCATCACATCACACAGATTTAACGTGCCTGTGATATTGTTGTGGTAATATTCCAATGGCTTCCGCACCGACTCTCCGACTGCCTTGTAGCCCGCAAAATGAATGACGGAATCGATGTCTTCTTTTTCAAAGATTTCCTCCATCGCCTCCTTATCCAGCATATCCACGTTGTAAAATTTCAGTTTTTTCCCAGTAATCTGTTCCACACGCTCCAGCGCCTTTTCGCTGGAATTGTACAGATTGTCCATCACGACAACCTCGTACCCATTCTCCAGCAACTCCACACATGTGTGGCTGCCGATGTATCCAGCTCCTCCTGTTACTAAAACTGCCATAGCATGTCCTCCTTCGCCTGCATGTCTGCAGAGCAATACCTTAACCTTATGCCTGTTTCTTCTATATTATACGTAGAAAGCCATCGTTTGTAAAGAAGCAAGGCAAATTTTCCCAACAATCCAAAATTACCGTGTTACTGTTCCGACCATCCTTGCCACGAACCATAGCACGCTTCGCGATACCTACAAAATGTGTTGAAAACGCATTTGGGCGCCAAAATACCTTTTGACGCCTCTGCCTGCTTATGATAAAGTAGAGAGGAACGTCCTGTCTTACAAATGGGACAGGTTGTATATTACGAGGAGGAGATCACCGATGAACACGCTTAAAAAAACGGGCACTGTCCCCTTACTTCTTGCTGGTGCAATCTCTCTATGCTCTATAGCTGGCGGCTGCGCACCGACTCATGCGCAGGAAGACACTTCCATCTCCAAAACTGGTTTTTTTCTGGATACCATAGTCACCATCAAGCTGTTTGGCACAGAGGACGAGACACTGATTGACGATTGCTTCCAGCTCACACGGGAATATGAAAACCTGCTCAGCCGCACGATTGAAGGAAGTGACGTCTGGAACATCAACCACAGCGGCGGCAAGCCAGTTGAGGTATCCGAGGAGACTTCCCTGCTTCTTCAGACTGCTCTGGAATACTGTGAACTGTCCGGCGGGCAGTTCGACATCACAATCGCCCCTGTCGTCTCACTCTGGAACTTCAATGCGGATGACCAGGCTGCTGCCATCCCGGACGAAGCACCGCTTGCGGAAGCGCTCTCTCACGTGGATTACCACACCATCGCCCTGGACGGCACCACAGTTACTTTACAGGACCCGGAAGCCTCTATCGACCTTGGAGGCATTGCCAAGGGCTTTATTGCTGACCGCATCAAGGAGCTTCTTACATCGAAAGGGATTGAGAGCGCCCTGATCGACCTGGGAGGCAATATGCTGACCGTTGGCCGCAAGCCGAACGGAAATACCTGGAATATCGGTATCCGCCAACCGTTCTCTGAGCTTGACGAGCTCGCAGCTACCGTGCGTGTAGATGACCTCTCCGTTGTCACCTCCGGTACGTATGAGCGCTACTTTGAGCTTGACGGTACACTGTACCACCATATTTTAGATCCCAGGAACGGCTATCCGGTCGATAACGGTCTGACCAGCGTAACCATTCTCTCGGAACATTCCATGGACGGTGACGCCCTGAGCACCACCTGCTTCACCCTCGGACTCACAGACGGTCTCGCCCTCGCAGAATCCCTGGAAAATATCGAAGCACTCTTCATCACCGCTGACAACGAACCCCACTACACGAGCGGCTGGCCGCAAAATTAGTATGCTATGCCATTCAAAAGCCCCCACTGCAAGCAGCGGTACATTCCGCTTGCAGTGGGGGCTTTACTCTACGTTTCTTTGATCTGTGCAAAATGTCTGCCATAGGCACACGCCCCTGCCACACATCCATCCAGGCGTCTATCCGTATCTTTACTTCGCAGGAACCGATCACATCAAACGCTCAGCTTCTTCTCCGCCATCCACCCGGAAATCAGCAGAAGTACCACAGTAATCACTGTCATCACGCCAAGATCCACCCAGAAATAGCGAAGCATCTCCTCCCAGCTCCCATTGCCGAGATTCAGAATCTCGTTGCTGATCTTATTAATCCCCCAGTTCAGTGCAAGAAAGACCAGCACTGCAATCCCCGTCGCAAACCGTGTCTTTGTCAGTACCGTACGCACTGCAATGATCGCCGTAAATCCTGTCGCAATCATACAAATCCAGCTGACAAAAATTTCTGCGATGACCAGCGTAATTTCCTCCCATCGGATATCCAGCTCCAGCCAGTCGTGAAGCGTCCTCTGCAGAACCTTCAGAAATGCCGCAAACCCGTCATTTGCCGCAAGATAAGCAGTAAAGCACGCCAAAAATGCTGCCGCGAACAGTCCAAGTGTCAGCAGAATCTGGCAGATTGAAGCCAGAATCTTTGCTCCAAGGATCTGGTAAGCGGATCTCGGCACCATAAACAGCATATGGCTCTCCTTTGTCTTCAGATCCTTATTCAGCACGCTCAGGCACTCCAGGCCCACATATATCGAAGAAAAAGTACCTGCCAGTACTAAAAGCACCAGCGCCCACTCCTGCAAATTGTCCTTCTTGATAAAAATTCCCGCGATATACAGAAGCGTCAGCCCCAGCAGAATGCCGCCAATGACTACCTTCGAAAACAGCTGCTTCTTCCATTCATATTTAAAAACTTTTCCCATGATTTTTGTTTCCCTTCCGACTATGTTATTTTTTGTCTCTCTGGAACTAGTAACCTTCGTGCTATTCTTTACAGCCCTCCTGCGCGCAAAGAATAACGCGCTTCGTGACGCACACAAAATTCATCCTCGCATTTTGGCACTGCTATCCTCACGATTTGCATACATACTGCGCAAAAATGACTCGCAGGATCGTGGATGCGCGAACCATAGCATTTCTCAGCCGTAAATCCGGCGATACAAATCTACAATGGACTCATTCCACTTCTGGCGCAGCTCTTCCTTCGTGCCTGCCAGCGCAATCTCCCCTTCTTTCACAAAAATTGCACCGTCAATCGCATCTTCGATCTCATCGACCAGGTGGGTGGACATCACAATCGTATTCCCCTCGCCGCGCACCTCCAGAATGGTCTGCATGACACGGTCACGGGCCACCAGATCGATCCCGTTCAGCGGCTCGTCGAGCAAATACAGCTTCGCATCCCGCGCAAGGGTCGCCGCAAGCTTGAGTTTCGCCGCCATACCAGAGGACAAGGTACGAGCTTTATCCTTCGGGTCCAGATCCATCCGCTCCAGAAGGTGCTCATACCGCTCCATACGAAAATCCGCAAAGAAATCCGCATAGTATTTTCCGACATCTGAGATCTTCATATAAGAATAGAAAAATGGCTCTGTCGACATATAGGCAATCTCCGCCTTGTCATGCCAGGTCAGGTCATGCCCCTGGTACTGAATAGTTCCCTGCCACCCCTTCACAAGACCGGCCACCATCTTCATCCAGGTTGTCTTGCCGCTCCCATTCGGTCCAAGCAGCCCATAGACCTTTCCCTGCTCAAGTTCTACCGAAATGTTGCGCACCGCCTGCTTCCTTCCATAGCTTTTCTTCAAGTCTCTGCACTCCAGTAACATTTCTTGTCTCCTCCTGCTTCTCGCTTGCCTTTTGCGAATTTTCTGCGGGCAGCCGCAACATGCACCATATCCTGCGCGTCTTCCACATTTTTATTCCCGCGGGCAACAAGCCAAGTATCCATATCTCCGCGAACTTGTTCCTGTTGCCTGCAGCGGGGTCTTTGACTCATCATACACCAGGTCTGCTATTTCCACAACAAAAGAAAACATTAAGAAAATCGAAATAAAATCTCCACAAAGCCTGCGGGCATCACAAACTTTCCTCTGGAAATCCCTGCGCATTTCCTTTATACTAGAGCGTGTTTGAAAAATCATTCCTACCATCTGCACGCCCCACTTTACAGGAGCTTTCTGCCAAATTCAGTTGACGCAGCCCACTAAACCGCTTTCCTTTGACAGAAAGCATTTTTCAAACACGCTCTAGATGAAACACAAGCCCTATACCCAGGAAATGGTATGTGGCAATTGAAATGGAGGCAGCTATGCTGGTAACAGAAGAAATCATTGACAAATTTGAAGATTTTCACGAGGTACTTGGCTACCAGCCAGAAGACAGCCTCTTTTTTGACATAGAGACAACCGGACTCTCCCACACAGCCGCCTCGGTCTTCCTGATCGGGACAATCGCGCGCGAAACAGACCGCTGGGTATTGACGCAGTATCTCGCGGAAAAAAACGACGAGGAGGAACTCCTGCTCCGCCGTTTTTTTGCGGATGCCGCACCGTTTCAGACGCTGATCCACTTTAACGGAACAGCCTTCGACCTCCCGTTTCTCCTCGCACGGGCCAGGCAGTTTCAGATTCCCGTCACTGGCACAGACGCGGACGGACACTGGAAGAAGCATTCCCTCGACCTCTACCAGCAGTTCCGCCCGCTGAAAACTCCCCTTAAACTAAAACGCGTAAACCAGCTCTCGCTCGAATGCGCCGCAGGCTGGCACCGGGAGGACACGCTGACCGGAAAACAGATGACCGCTCTGTTCCATGGCTTTGCAAAGACAGAGGATCCAGAGATCCGGCGACTCCTGCTGCTGCATAACCACGATGACCTCCTCGGAATGACCAAAATCCTCTCCCTTGCCGCATACCGGCTCCTGTTTGCACCGGAAGCAGTCAGGACAGGCTCGGTCTCTGTCCAGGGGCCCACACCGGAGGCGCTGTCCGGCTTCCCCCGCCCTGAGGTGCCCTCCAAAGACACCCCCTGGCAGCTTCGGATTTCCTTTGCACTCTCGCACCCGGTTCCGGGAACCCTCCTGACAGAGAACCCTTTTTCCCTGTCGATAACCGGAGCTGACGGGCTGCTCACTCTGCCCTGCTTCCACGGAGAGCTGCGCTTCTTTTTTCCTGACTATAAAAACTACGCGTATCTCCCGCTTGAAAATCAGGCAGTCCACAAGAGTGTCGCCGCCTGTGTCGATGCAGACTACCGCATCCCCGCAACTCCTGAAACCTGCTTTGTCCGGAGAACCGCTCTTTTCTGTATGCAGCCAAAAGGCTTCCGCACGCCCGCCTTCCGGGAACGCTATGACAGCGCGAAATCCTATTTCGAATATGACCCCTCGCTGCCAATGGACCAGCCCACACTTACCCGGCTGATCTGTTTCGCGCTGGACGAGAGCTTCCCTGCACTGGCAAAGCTCTGGAAACGGACATAAAGGAAGAGGGTGCCGCAAAATGCAGTCAGGACACAAGCCCAGGTACTTGGCCGAATGGACATGTACCTGAACTTGCAGCTTTCTGCTATTTTACGACACCCTCCCCACAAATCCATGCTGCAGCAGCCCCTTGCGATGGGCTCCTGATATACACCGCCATCTTGCAACAGCCACTTATGAGAGGACTCCTGATGTACGCCGCCATGCTGCTACAGCCCCTTATGAGGGACTCCCGGCGCACTCCGCCATGCTGCAGCAGCCTCTTACGCGAGGCCCTTAATGTACTCTATCATGCAGTCTCCTGCAACAATGCCGCTCGTATAGGCCGTGCCGAGCGCTGCGCCCTCATTCTCATAGTACGGGCTTGCATACAGGCTCCCGTTATCTACGCCTGCTACATAGAGCCCCGGAATCACTTCCTGCTGAGGTGTCAGTGCGCGGCAGTACGCATCGGTCTTTGCTCCGCCGAATGTACACCAGATCGACGGGATATACTCCATCACGTAGTAAGTATCACCGGTCAATTCCTTCATCAGATAGCTGTTCTTATAGTACAGATCATCCTTGCCGGCCTTGCACATCTTGTTGTACTCTGCCACTGTCGCTTCCAGATTGTCAAGTCCAAACGCCTCTGCGCACTCGGCAAGCGTCCCCTTCGCAATCCAGCCCTCAGAAATTCCCTTCTCCGTATCCGCATCCAGCTCTTCCAGCTTTACATCCTTAAAACCAGTCATTCCGACATACCAGTCCTCAGGACTTCCCAGATACTCCAGGATGCCCTTGTCACGGCAGCCGTCGTACATTGCCTGGTCAATGACTGCGTAGAATTTGCCCTCCCGCAGCGTCATCTCCCCGCCGAGCGCAAGCGGCCGGTCTGACATGTACTGCTCGTTCATGAAACGGTCTCCGTTTGCGTTGACGAGAAGCCCGCCGTAGATCGCAAATACCTGCGCTTTATTTGCACGCGACATTGCAGAACCCTGCGCACCCTGAATCTTATCGTTTGCGCCGCCGAACTCATTGCAGCAAAGCGCCCAGTTGCGGTCCGCGACTCCGCCCGCTCCGAGCACCATATCGTAGCCCTTGCCGTCGGAAAGCGTATTGCAAAGCGGATAAACAAGCAGATCTCCAAAATGCTCGCGCAGCCGCTTGTCATTTCCTGCGTACCCGCCCGTGGCAATCAGGATCGCCTTCGCGTTGTACTGAATATAGGTATCGTCATCCAGATTGCGCGCAATCACTCCGGTCACGGCCTCGCCCTTCTTTACCAGAACAACCGCCTCACGCATCGGCTCAAAGACGCCGCCGTCCGCCGTGAACTTGTCCACCAGAGGCTGGAACCGGTCCGCACCCTTGACCTGGTTGCCGTCCTTGTCCGCAAAATTGTGGCGCGCACGGAAGCCCATGCCGTATGCATCGCGGCGCAGTCCCATATTCACTCCGTTGTCCATAAAATTGGAAACAACACGCTCACCCTGATCCACACACTTCCGGAGCAGCGCGCCGTTTACCGTGCCGCGGCTAAAGCCATACTGACACTCATACAGCGTCTGCGGTGTCACTGTAGCGTTCTCTTCCTTCTGCACTCTCGTATCCGCCAGCGCCGGACCGCCTGCCATACAGCCGTTCGACACACCGCAGCCCATTCCCTTTTCCAGCAGATAGGTATGGACGCCTGCCGCCTGGAGGGTCAGCGCCGCATGAATGCCCGCCGCGCCGCAGCCGACTACGACCGCATCTGTCTCTACAACCTTCGCGATCTCATAGCCGCCCTTCACGCCCGGCTCAATGATCTCCTTCTCTGTCGTCGGCTCTGCGACCGTCTCCTCTGCAGATACCGAAAGCCCGCCGAACAATCCTGCCGCTGCAAGTCCAAGCGCACCCGCCGCCGTTCCTTTTACAAACTCTCTTCTGGAAATTTCCCTTGCCATCTCCAAACTCCATCCTTTCCCAATAATGTAAACTGCCATTCCGTCTCCCGCGGCAAAGCTCTGCCAAGAGCGTTTTTGTGACACCGTTCCTTTCATAGGCGAGCGCTGCCTTTTGACTATCAGCAGTATACCATAAAATATTTTTTTCGTCTACCAGCCTTTGTTCCTGTATTTACAAATATACACAAAAAAGTTAAAAATTTAACGCAATTTGATAGGAAAAAAGCTGGAATTCTTGTTAAAAAACTGTTATAGTTCTATGGGATGGTTTACAATAGCGGTCAGCCGTGCAAAACGGTATACAAATTGTCAGTCCCAGGACCGCAGAGTATAATTCTTTGTCAGATCGAAGGGAGGTGTAAATCGCATGAAGATTGGTATGCCGGAACTGCTCGTTGTCTTTATCGTGGCTCTGGTCGTAATTGGCCCGGACAAGCTGCCCATGTATGCAAAGAAATTCGGGCAGGCGCTGGCTCAGTTCCGCAAATACTCCGAGGAAGCTACAAAGGATATCCGCGAGAATATCGTCAGCCCGCTTGAGGAAGCACAGCGTCCTCTGCGCGAAGCGCTGGAGCCGGTCACAGAACTGGAAAAGAGTGTTCGGGGAAATGTGAACGACATTAAGAAATCGCTGAATGGCATCGGCAAACCGGAAACTAGCAATCCAAAACGTGAAAGCACCGCAGAGGGACCATCAGACACGGTTCATTCTGCCACAGATGGACCGATAAGCTCCTCCAGGATCGGCGAAGATGTGCCCGAATATGCTGCACAGCCTGAAAACGGCACAAGAATAAATTCTGCAGAAAACGCAGAACCTTCCGCAGTTTCCGGTCCTGCTCTCACATCAGAGAAGGACGTGCAGTCTATTTTATCATCCTGAAAGAATGGTAGTGTCAAGTAATCTATG